>FR902979.1:0-54361 GCA_000438155.1 Firmicutes bacterium CAG:95 | reverse complement strand
CAGGAATGGCTGTCCACATGGAAAATTCCTACCGTTTTAATCGGTGTGGTATTTGCGGCAGCAACAATTTTCGGACTTTTCTGTGCATCCCCTGTCTGGGATCTGATGGACTGGTGGGGTGCAGATGTAATTTTTAGTGCTACAGTTTTACTTTTTTACGGTGCATTGATGTGCTGCGGAGTTGGAACATCGATTTATCTGGCAGTACGATACTACCGGAGTATGTACAGCAATGAAGGCTATCTGACACATACACTGCCGGTAACCCCGAATCAGCTTTTACTTAGTAAAATGATCAATTTCAGCATCTGGGAATTGCTGTCAGTTATCTGTATTGTGTTTAACATCATGCTTTTTGCAGCATTTATTGTCTTGAGAGAGGTTGGTTACCGGAGTCTGTTTGAGAGCTTTCAGGAAGTGCTCATGGAGATGCAGGACATTTTAAATTCGGAATATGCAACCGGCTGGGAGCTTTTTATGGTACTTACGATTATCCTGATCCTGGTCGGTACAGTATCCAAGTCTCTTCTTTATATGGGATCGGTGAATATCGGACAGCTCTGGGCCCGCCACCGCGTTGCGGGAGCAATTCTGGTATATGTGGGAGTTACCGGTGCAGTGCAGATTGTAACACAGGCAGCCATGATTATCTTTATGACCAGTGCAGAGCAGATTGGATTGCTGCAAGACGATTATTTTTTCAGCTTCTTAAACCAGGTCATGGCAGTATCGCTTCTGATGCAGATTGTGATTGGAGTCGTGATGTATGTGGGCAGCCTGCTGATCCTTAAGAAAAAAGTGAATCTGGAGTAAAAGCCGGAATAAAAGTTCACGATGAATTGAAAGAGACTACACTTTGTGTTATGATACGCATAGTGTGGTCTCTTTTTGAAGCCTTATAAGGCAATGGTCATGGGAATGAAAAGGGAATCTTGCGGCCACAGGATAAAATGAGATAAATGCTCAGCCCTGCAGAAATAAACGGGCAGGGCTAAGCTGTTACAAAAATGAGGAGTACAATGGAAACAATAATTGAAATTAAGAATGTGACGAAGACATTCTCCGGAAAGGATCAGAATGTCGAGGCATTGAAGGGAATCAATCTGGAAATTCATAAGGGAGAGATTTATGGAATTATCGGTATGAGTGGCGCCGGCAAATCCACACTGGTCCGCTGCCTGAATTTCCTTGAGAGACCGACAACCGGTACGGTTGTTGTGGAGGGGAAGGATCTTGCAGCCCTGAAGGATAA
The DNA here is from genome assembly GCA_000438155.1 of Firmicutes bacterium CAG:95. GTDB lineage: Bacteria > Bacillota > Clostridia > Lachnospirales > Lachnospiraceae > Suilimivivens. The sequence goes on along the minus strand of FR902979.1, from coordinate 53,109 downwards.
GGAGCTGCGTCAGATGCGTACACAGATAGCCATGATCTTCCAGCATTTTAATCTTCTGATGCAGAGAACGGTCATTGATAATATCTGCTTCCCGCTTGAAATTGTCGGAGCAGACAAGAAAAAAGCAAAGGAGCGTGCCAGGGAGCTGCTGAAGATTGTCGATCTTTCCGAAAAGGAAAATGCTTATCCGGCACAGCTGTCCGGTGGACAGAAGCAGCGTGTGGCGATTGCAAGAGCACTGGCCACCAATCCGAAGATTCTTCTTTGCGATGAGGCAACAAGTGCACTGGATCCGACTACCACGAAGGCAATTCTTGCTTTGTTAAAGGAGATCAATCAGAAATATGGTATTACCATTGTAATTATTACGCATGAGATGGCAGTTGTGCAGGAGATCGGAACGCACGTAGCAATTATCGATCATGGTGAACTTGCAGAATCCGGTACCGTAGAAGAGGTCTTTACCCACCCGAAGAGCAAGGCAGCCAGAAAGCTGGTTCTGATGGATGACGATAACCATTATGATGAAATGAAGGGACAGCATTGCATCCGTATTGTATTTAAGAGCAATTCTTCCTTTGAACCGGTCATCGCCAATATGGTGCTGGCACACCGGATGCCGGTGAATATCCTGCTGGCGGACACCAAGGATATTAATGGTGTGGCGCATGGACAGATGATTCTGCAGCTTCCGGAGGACACAACGGTTGCACAGAAGATGATCCAATATCTGAAGGATCGAAATTTAGAAGTAGAGGAGCTTGATCATTATGTTGGATAGTCAGACACTTGCTATGATGGCAGAAGGTACCGGGGCAACCCTGTATATGACATTGATGTCAACCTTGTTTGGATATATTTTAGGACTTCCTATGGGAATTATTTTAGTTGTAACGGCACCGAAGGGGCTTCGCCCGAATCAGGTGGTTTACCGGATACTGGACGTGATCGTTAATATCACAAGAAGTATTCCGTTCCTGATTTTAATGATCCTGATTATGCCGTTTACCCGTATTCTGGTAGGCAAAACCTACGGAACCACAGCGACCATCGTACCGCTTGCCCTTGCAGCAGCACCGTTTATTGCGCGTATGGTGGAATCCTCCCTTCTGGAAGTGGATCACGGAGTAATTGAGGCGGCACAGAGTATGGGTGCAAGTCTTTGGACAATCATCTGGAAGGTACTGCTTGCAGAGGCAAGAACCTCCCTGATCGTCGGAGCAACGATTGCACTCGGAACGATCCTTGGATATTCTGCAATGGCAGGAACCATCGGCGGCGGTGGTCTTGGTGATATTGCGATGCGCTACGGATATTACCGTTATCAGGCAGATATTATGATTATTGCGGTAGTACTGCTTGTCTTGCTGGTACAGATTTTACAGGTGGTCGGAATGATTCTGTCTAAGAAGCTGGATCGCAGAAATACCAGATAGGTAACAGAGGAATTTTATGAATAAAACGAAGAACAGACAGCGTCCACAAGGAAATTGTGAGCAGTGTAACAATTATGTATACGACGAGGATTATGAATGCTATACCTGTGAAATGGATCTGGACGAAGATGAAATGGCAAGATTCTTAGCAGATGAGTACCGGGATTGTCCGTATTATGTCCCGGGAGACGAATATCTGGTAGTCAGAAAGCAGATGTAGGAGAATACGGTGGACACAGAAGTAATAATCGAAAGTAAATCCGGAGGGAACAGTGACCGTAGGATGACGCTTGAGGAAATCTCTGAAATCATCGGGATTTCCAGAACAACGATCTATAAGGTGATCCGGAATAAAGGAGTTGTCAGTGATAAAACAAGGGAAAAGGTAGAGCAGGCTCTTGAGAAGTATCACTATGTAGAGAATAAAAATGCCAGAAACCTTGCAATGAACCGGCAGTATACAATTGGTTATGTAGGCTTCCGTTCCAGGAGCTCGGCATATTTTTCACCGGAGGTGCGCAAAGGTCTTGACCGTGCAATCCGTGAATTCGGAGATGACGGCTTGAATATCCTGATTTCGGAATTTGATGTGCACAACCCGATGCAGCAGATGGCAGCGGTGGATCAGATGCTGAGAGAAGGTGTGAGAAGCTTTGTGCTTGCCTTTTCGGATACGAAAGTGATCCGCCAGATTCTGGAAAAGCTTAAGAAGCTGAAGTGTCTGGTTGTGCTTTTGAGCCGTGATCTACAGGAAAATACCGGGAATCATTATGTTGGTGTGGACTACTACCAGAGCGGTGTACTGGCAGCAGAGCTTCTTGGCAAAATGCTTCCGCAGGGAGGCAGCATTTTTGTTCCGGTGACGGAGGAGTATCTGACGAACCGCGATATCCAGCACCGTCTGAACGCATTTCTTACGAAGATGCAGGAGTTTCCGTCCTGTGAGGTTCTTCCGGTGGTGCATGGACTTACCGAGGAGGAGGAGATCCGGCGGGAAGTGAAAGGCGCGATAGCAAAGAATAAGGATCTTGCCGGGATTTTTGACCTGACCTACCGCCTTGATGTGGTGGCAGACGTGCTTAGGGAAGAAGGAAGAGAAGACCTGCGGCTTACCGGATTTGACCTTTATCCGGAGATTATGGAGGATGTACAGGATTCGCTGATCGATGCCGTGGTCTATCAGGATCTGAACAAGCAGGCCTATGAAGGGATGAAGCTTTTATTTGAGGAAATGTGCTACGGGAAGCAGCTTTCCGAGAAGAAGCACTACTCCAAGCTGGAAGTGGTGATGAGCAGTAATCTGTCCTACTTCCGATAGAAATTTTCGGCAATTTGCATCAAAAGAATGCTGTATTTTTGGATGCATTTTCGAGTGGTATTTATTGACAGGGAAATGGGAAGATGATACGATTAAATTAGAATATTTAACACGTGTTTAACATGAACACAGGATTCGTAAAGAGTCTTAAAATGATAACGATTCAGAACAATAAGGAGGGTTATGATGTTATACATAGGGGTAGATTTAGGAACCAGTGCCGTGAAGCTGCTTCTGATGGATGGAGAAGGCAGGATTCACAAAATTGTATCCAAAGAATATCCGCTGTATTTTCCGCATCCGGGATGGTCAGAACAGAAGCCGGAGGACTGGTATGAGCAGACCATGGCAGGCATTAAGGAACTGATTGCAGAAGCAGATAAGAGTCAGATTGCCGGAATCAGCTTTGGCGGACAGATGCATGGACTTGTTATCTTGGATGATCAGGATCAGGTGATCCGTCCCGCAATTTTATGGAACGATGGAAGAACCTACGAAGAATGTGATTATCTGAACAATGTAATCGGAAAGGATAAGCTTTCCGAATATACTGCGAATATTTCCTTTACCGGTTTTACCGCACCGAAGATCCTGTGGGTAAAGAACAAGGAGCCTGAGAACTTTAAGAAAATTAAGAAGATCATGCTTCCGAAGGATTATATTGCATATAAGCTGACCGGAGTACACTGTACGGATGTATCCGATGCCTCAGGCATGCTTCTTCTGGATGTGAAGAATCGTAAGTGGTCTAAGGAAATGTGTGAAATCTGCGGTATTTCCGAAGAAATGCTTCCGAAGCTTTATGAAAGCTATGAATGTGTCGGATGTGTTACCGAAGAGGTTGCGAAGGAGCTGGGTATCTCTGCAACAGTTAAGGTGGCAGCAGGTGCCGGTGATAATGCGGCAGCAGCTGTCGGAACCGGAACTGTTGGAGACGGAATGTGTAACATTTCTCTCGGAACCAGTGGAACAATTTTTATTTCCTCTGACAAGTTCGGTGTGGATAAGAACAACGCCCTTCATGCCTTTGCACATGCAGACGGTCACTACCATCTGATGGGATGTATGCTGAGCGCTGCTTCCTGCAATAAGTGGTGGATGGAAGAAATTATCGGAACGAAGGAGTATGCGAAGGAGCAGGAGCCGATTACGGATGACAGGCTTGGTGAGAATCATGTCTATTTCCTGCCTTATCTGATGGGAGAGCGTTCTCCCCATAATAACCCGAATGCCAGAGGCACATTTATCGGACTTACCATGGACAGCACCCGTGCGGATATGACACAGGCTGTTCTGGAAGGCGTAGCCTTTGCACTCCGTGATTCCTTCGAGGTTGCAAAGTCACTCGGAATCAGGATTGAACGCACCAAGATCTGTGGTGGTGGAGCGAAGAGCCCTCTCTGGAAAAAGATGATTGCGAATATTCTGAACTTAAAGGTAGATGTGATCGAGAGTGAGGAAGGACCTGCCCTTGGCGGTGCAATGCTGGCAGCTGTTGCCTGCGGTGAATTCGAAAGCGTGGAAGCAGCAGCCGCAAAGATTGTGAAGATCATTGATACCGTAGAGCCGGATGAAAAGCTCGTAGCAAGATACGAAGAGCGTTATCAGCAGTTCAGGGAGATTTATCCTGCCTGCAAGCCCATTTTTGAAATTATTAAGTAAGAACAGAAGTGATCTTAATATAATAAGGTTTTGACAATTTTATCAGGAGGAAAAGAAGATGCAGATTTATCAGGTTGCCGATGAACGTTTTAAGAAATATGGCAAAGTGATCTCCAATGTGGATTTCACAGAGCTTGTGAAAGCATTGGAAGAGAAGACTCCGTTACCGGAGGGCGTGGAATATGTTCCGGGCTGTGAGGCACTGGAAGCGCTTCCCGTGATGCAGGAGTTGTCCACAAAGACCTATGGGGAAATGCCGATCCAGATCGGTTACTGCAATGGCCACAATCATATGCTGAATGCACTGGAATATCATCGTGATTCCGAGATCAATGTGGCAGCAACCGATGCAATTTTAATGCTTGGCCTGGAAGCAGATATTACAGCAGATTTCACCTACGACACATCCAGAGTAGAAGCATTCCTTGTACCGAAGGGAACCGGCGTGGAAGTATTTGCAACCACACTGCATTATGCACCGTGTGGCGTGGATGGCAACGGCTTTAAGGTAGCGATTGTACTTCCGAAGGGCACCAACTATGATCTGAAGTCCAAACATGCCGATGGAGAAGACGGTCATTTAACTGCAGTAAATAAGTGGCTTCTCGGACATCCCGAAGGAGGACTTCCGGAAGGAAGCCCGATGGGACTTGTTGGAGAGAACTTATCTTTATAATTTTATGTAACAGTTTAGCCATGCAGAAATGATGTGCAGGATGACCGTGGGAGCTTGCTCACTAAGGGCAGCCTGTACAATCCGGCAGCTTATGAATGGCACGGTAGAACGGTTATGATTTTATTAAGAAAATGGAGGAAAGAAACATGAACAATTTACCAGTAGTAAAGCTTGGTATCGTGGCAGTCAGCCGTGACTGTTTCCCGATCGAATTATCCCAGAAGAGACGTGCGGCAATCAAGGCAGCATACAAGGGCGACTTATATGAGTGCCCGGTAACTGTTGAGAACGAACAGGATATGCTGAAGGCTGTTGAGGATGTCAAGAAGGCAGAGTGTAATGCACTTGTTGTATTCTTAGGAAACTTCGGACCGGAAACACCGGAAACCCTGATTGCAAAGAATTTTGACGGCCCCTGCATGTTCGTTGCAGCAGCAGAAGGCGACGGCGACATGATCAACGGAAGAGGCGATGCATACTGTGGTATGCTGAACTGCTCTTATAACCTTGGCATGCGTCATCTTAAGGGATATATTCCGGAGTATCCGGTTGGAACCGCAGATGACATTGCAAAGATGATCGGTGATTTCGTACCGGTTGCACGTGCCATCATCGGTGTTAAGAACCTTAAGATTATTACCTTTGGTCCCCGTCCGCAGGACTTCTTCGCATGTAATGCACCGATCAAGGGCTTATATGAGCTTGGCGTAGAGATCGAAGAGAACTCTGAGCTTGATCTGCTTGTTTCTTTTAAGGAGCATGAGAATGATCCCCGTATTCCGGAGGTATGTGCAGACATGGCTAAGGAAATGGGTGAAGGCTGCTACTATGAAGACCTCAATGTCAAGATGGCTCAGTTCGAGCTTACCTTACTTGACTGGGCAGAGAACCACAAGGGAGCAAGAAAGTATGTTGCATTTGCTGACAAGTGCTGGCCTGCATTCCCTTCACAGTTTGGTTTTGAGCCTTGCTATGTAAACAGCCGTTTGGCTTCCCGTGGTATTCCGGTATCCTGTGAAGTAGATATTTACGGAGCATTAAGCGAGTACATCGGACTTTGCGTATCCGAAGATGCAGTTACCCTGCTTGACATCAACAACTCCGTACCGAAGTACATTTATGATGAAGACATCGTTGGCAAATATAATTATGCATTAACCGATACCTTTATGGGATTCCATTGTGGAAATACACCGGAATGCAAGATGTGCTCCACCAGAGCCGTAAAATACCAGCTTATCCAGCACAGACTTCTTGAGCCCGCCGGTTCTGAACCGGACTTCACAAGAGGTACTCTGGAGGGTGATATTGCAGCATCCGATATTACCTTCTATCGTCTGCAGTGCAATTCCGATGGAGAACTGGTTTCCTACATCGCAGAAGGTGAAATCCTGGATGTACCGACCAGATCCTTTGGTGGTATTGGTATCTTCGCTATTCCTGAAATGGGACGCTTCTACCGTCACGTACTTGTAGAAGGCAGATTCCCTCATCATGGAGCTGTAGCATTTGGTCACTACGGAAAGTTAATGTATGAAGTATTCAAGTTCTTAGGCGTTAAGAATATCGGATTCAACCAGCCGAAGGGAATGCTTTATAAGTCTGAGAATCCGTTTGCATAATGGCATCGAACGGTTATAATTGAATGCAAAGATTGTAGATTTGTACAGTTATCAGATGAAAATTTACTAGAAATCATACAAAGCGTAAGTATACTACAGGTATAGTATATTTGCGCTTTTGTACGTTCATTGCCCGGCATGAAACTGATACTGTTCACTCGTACTTCGTTCCGGTAACGATTCACAGCCCCGAAAACGTGCAGGCAGGAATTTACTTGCAAATATAAAGAAGCCGTAATAAAATAATCAAGCGCATAATTGGGGAAACAGACAATATTTTTGGAGAATTTAGAGGAGTTAAATTATGGCAAAGAGTGCAACAAAGGATATGACCGTGGGATCTCCCATGAAGTTGATTTTAAGCTTTTCCATGCCGCTGCTGATCGGATTTATTTTTCAGCAGTTTTACAGTGTGGTAGATACCTTTATTGTGGGAAGAACGCTGGGAATGAATGCTCTTGCGGGTGTTGGCGCAACCGGAAGCATTAACTTCCTGATTGTCGGATTTGTAATGGGCGTGTGCGGCGGATGTGTCATTCCGATTGCACAGCGTTTTGGAGCAAAGGATTATTCGGACATGCGCAGGTATGTGGCGAACTGTGTGTGGCTCGGAATTGTCATGTCTGTGGTGATTACCGTAGTGGTATGTATTCTGTGTCGTGATATCTTAATGTGGATGAAGACGCCGGAGGACATTTTTGAGTATTCTTACCAGTATATTTTTATCGTATTTTTAGGAATTCCGGCAACCTACCTTTATAATATTTTGTCCGGTATCATGCGTTCCATGGGAAACAGCAAGATTCCGCTGGTATTCCTGATTATTTCCTCAGCAATTAATATTGCACTGGATCTGATCTGCATCATCAATCTGCATATGGGTGTTTCCGGAGCCGCGGTTGCCACCGTTGCCTCTCAGCTGATTTCGGGCATTCTCTGCCTGATTTATATGATGAAGAAATTCGAGATCCTTCATATTACAAAGGACGAATGGAAGCTTAGCATGCCTCATATCGGTATGCTGTGTGCCATGGGTGTGCCGATGGGATTACAGTATTCCATCACGGCAATCGGATCGGTTATTTTACAGTCCTCCGTGAATACCCTTGGAGCTACAGCCGTTGCCGCAGTTACTGCCGGCAGTAAGGTCAGTATGTTCTTCTGCTGTGCGTTTGATGCACTTGGAACAACAATGGCAACCTACGGTGGCCAGAATGTGGGAGCAAAGAAGCTGGACCGTCTTGGCAAGGGACTTTTTGCCTGCAGTATTTTCGGTATTGTTTATTCGATCGTGGCATTTATTATCATGTACTTTGCAGGTGGAACACTGTGCGGACTCTTTGTAACGGATGCGAGTAAGGAACTGCTTGACAGTTCAAGAGAGTTCCTGCTAATCAATGCAGCATTCTTTATTCCGCTTGTTTTCGTGAATGTCATCCGGTATATGATTCAGGGAATGGGATTCAGCACCTTTGCTATTCTGTCCGGAGTATTTGAGATGATAGCAAGAACTCTGATGGGTATTTTCATTGTTCCGGTATTTGGATTTACCGGCGCCTGCTTTGCAAGCCCGCTTGCCTGGATTATGGCAGATATCTTCCTTGTTCCGGCATACTTTTATGTCAAAAGGAAGCTTGAGAGAACATTGAACGGAGAAAAAACAGCAGCTGCGTGATGCAGCTGCTGTCTTGAAAATCATCATTCTGAAGATTACTATTCTGAAGATAATTATTCTAAAGATAACTATTCAGAAGGCTGTGATTCTGAAGATTCCTCTTTTGAACGTGATTCTTCTGAGGTCTCAGGCAGATTTAATTTCACGACCTTCCGGTCGTAGGTGAGGATTCCATTGACCTCCTCCTCAATATCTGATACCTGGGTATAAACAGCGCCGCTTAAGCCCTGTTCCCGCAGAGGGAGGAGGGCTTTTTGAATGAGATCATCATAAGCCTTTGAAAATTCTTCCTTTGTATCATAACGCTTGTAGCCGAAGATCCGTTCCACGCTGCTGTGTCCTCCGTCCCCCGCGCCTGTGCCCGTCGATGGGGCAGCCGAAGCCGCCATACTCGGACAGGAAGAAGGCCCGGCTTTTCTTATGCTTCTTCCATTCTCCGGCAGCAACCTTAAGACGACGGAAGTAATTGTGTACGCTGATAAAGTCTCCGGCACCCTGATCGAACCAGCCGCTTGCCGCGTCGATGAGCCGTGTCGGATCCTGTGCGCGGATGGACTCTGCAATACGTACCGAATCAAACTGTCCCCAGCCCTCGTTAAAAGGACACCAGATGGCAATGGAGGGGAAGAATTTCAGGTAATCAATCATATCGGCCAGCTCTTCTTCCCATTCGTCACGGGCATCTTCATCCTCTCTTGCAAAAAGATGGTAAGCCTGATCCGAGATGTGGCGTGCCAGAGAAGGGCATACCGTGGGCAGATAGTTGATAAACGGCATCCGGTACTGACCGCCGCCGTTAATCATATCCTGGCAGACGATCATGCCAAGGCGGTCACAGTGGTAATACCACCTTGCAGATTCTATCTTCAAGTGCTTACGCATCATATTGAAGCCCAGCTTTTTCATGGTTGTGATATCATAAAGCAATGCTTCATCGGAGGGGGCCGTCATTAATCCATCCGACCAATAGCCCTGATCCAGGACACCCATGAGGAAACAGGGCTTGTGATTGAGACAGAAGACCGGTTTATCCTCCGATAATTCAATGGTATAGGTGCGTAGGGCAAAGTAAGTTTTCACCTCATCCCTGCCTAAGGTTACCGTTACCGGGTAAAGCGCCGGAGCTTCCGGAGTCCATGGGAAAAACAGTTCATCCGGAATGGAAATCGTAAAATCATAGGACTGGGACTGCGCATGATGTCTGTGTACATCGGCAAGATTACTCTTCGGAGTCAGGGACTGCCGGAACAATACCTGTTTTGCATCCGGTGTCATGACACAGATGCGCAGCATCGGAAGTGCATCACACAGAGTCGTATCGACCTCGATAAATACCTCCTGCCGGTCAAAGTCCGGGTCTATGGTAATATGTTCAATATGGGTGGCAGGGATCCATTCCATCCAGACGGTCTGCCAGATGCCGCTCTGTGCCGTATAAAAGATGCCTCCACGCTTTAAAATCTGTTTGCCGCGGCTCTGGAAGCCTGTATCACTGGGGTCGCTGACACGTACCGTCAGCTCATTTTCTCCTTTTTCCAGAAAATCCGTAATGTCGCAGTCGATGGGAAGATATCCGCCGCGGTGGGACGTTACCTTGTTTCCGTTGAGAAAAATATCGGCTTCGTAGTCGATCGCACCGAAATGCAGGATCAGACGGCTGTCATTAAAGAGATCCATCTCGTCAACCGGGAGCAGACGGCGGTACCAGAGGTATTCCCCCGGCCGCAGCTGGCGTTCCACACCCGACAGGATCGCTTCCGGAGAAAAAGGGACGAGAATCTGCCCGTCGTAGCGGTCGGGGAAGCCCTTTTTCGGCTGGATAGCATAGTCCCATAAGCCGTTCAGGTTAATATAGGATGGGCGCTCAAATTGGGGGCGCGGGTATTCTGTAAGTACCTTATCCTTTGAAAGCGCCTCTCCAAAGGGAGTTGTAAGACGCTCCAGGGGGTCTTCGTTATGCGGCTTAATGATGCTTCGCAGCGCATCCTTGAAATCCATAGTATCCATCCTTTCCTATATCAATTTGATAATTATTTAGAATTGTAACAATTCAGCCCTGCTCATTCATAAGCTGCCAGATTGTACAGATTGGTTAACATGCTCCCACGGTCATCCTGCGCAATCATTTCTGCATGGCTGAACTGTTGCTCAATTTGTGAGGTTCAGAATTGGCCTCATTTATGGTACAATGGGCTTTGGAGAAAGGAATATTACCTGTTTCTCCAATGGATATAGTATAGCACAGAATAAAGAAGAGCAACAAAAGAAAGAGGAAATTCATTGAAAAACGAAGAAGATCAGATATTGAGGAAGCATTTTACCGATCTGGCGCGGAAAGCGGACCAGAGTCATATAGCAACGTTCACCGGGTTCTTAAGTCTGCCGGAGCAGTCCGTCTTTTATTCCATGGACTTTTCGTATGTACCGTACTGCGTTTTCGGAGGTCAGGAGGGGTGTGAGCGGGCAGTGATCCGGTTCGGTGAGGAATGGGAGTTTCCGATCTGCTGTATTAAAATGGCACCGTTAATGAATAAGTTTGCGGATGCGCTGACGCACCGGGATTTTTTGGGGGCACTCATGAACCTTGGGATTGAACGGAGTACGCTGGGAGATATTTATATTGAGGACAAGACGGGGTATCTGTTCTGCCTGAAAAGCATGGCAGAATACATTACCGAAAATCTTACGCGGATCCGGCATACAAGTGTGCAGTGTACGGTCTGCGAAGAGCCGCCGGTCTTTTTGCAGAAGGAACCGGAGGAAAAGCTCATCCAGATCAGCTCCGCACGGACCGATGCGCTGATTGCGGGGGTGTATCATCTTTCACGGACAGAAAGTAATGAGCTGTTCCGGGAGCAGAAGGTATTTATCAACGGAAGACTGTGTGAGAATAACAGCCGGGCGCTGAAGGAGGGGGATCAGATTACTGTCCGCGGCTATGGGAAGTTTGCCTATGAGGGCGAAAAAGGGATAAGCAGGAAAGGAAAAGTGAATGTGAGGGTTCTGGTATGGTGATGCTGCAGCAGATGATCGTGATGTTTCTGATGATGGCAGTCGGATATTTATGTTATCGAAAGCAGATTCTTACGGAAGAGGTGAGCAGAAAGGTTTCGGCGATTGTAGTGAATGTGGCCAATCCCTGTATGATTTTAAGCAGTGCACTGACGGATCAGCAGATGCAGGGAAAGGAACTGGTACAGACGCTTGCAATCGTGGTTATGATGTATGTCTTTTTACTTGTTGTGGCACAGCTTCTTCCGAGAATCCTGTGCATACAGAAGGAGAGTCGTGGAGCCTATGCAGCGATGACGGTTTTTGCAAACATTGGCTTTATGGGATTCCCGGTACTGGCTGCGATGTACGGCAATGGAGCACTTTTGTATGGAGCGGTCTTTCAGATTCCATTTAATATTCTGATTTATACCTATGGAGTGGCGGTGCTGACAAGAAAGCCGGGTGCCTGTGCGAAGACAGAGCAGGATGTGAAAGCAGAGGTGGATGTGAAGACAGAGCAGGATGTGAAGGCAGAGCCGGATGTGAACGCAGAGGTGGATGTGAAAGCAGAGCCGAATGGAAAGACAGGGGAACGGCAGGATGCGCAAGGCATAACAGCGGCTGTGAATGGGAAGTCTGAAAATATAGAAAATGGCAGTGAACAACAGGGAAAGCTGCAGGGAACAGTAGAAATCGTGAAGAAGATCTTCAATATCGGAGTGATTGCCTGTATCGCAGCAATGCTGCTTTACTTTCTGCAGACTCCTGTTCCTTCCTTTTTACAGGCATTCATTACGAATCTGGGGAATCTCACCGCTCCGTTAAGTATGATGATTATCGGAGCATCCCTTGCACAAATGCCGTTAAAGGAGCTGTTTCTGGATAAGAAGCTGTTACTGTTTTCGCTGGTGAAGCTGTTGCTTCTTCCGGCTGTCTGGATGATCATGGTGAATCGTGTGGCAGAGCAGGAAATTTTGCGGGGGGTGTGCCTTGTGATGATGGCGACTCCGGCAGGAAGTATGACTGCAATGCTTGCGCAGCAGTATGGTGGAGATTATGAAACTGCTTCCCGTGGTGTGGCGCTTACCACGGTGCTTTCTGTGATCACCATGCCGCTTCTGGCTGCGGTATTTCTGTGAATGGAATGAGATCGCAGATCGCTGTCATTGTAATATGATAAAGAAGCTGCCTGGAAAGAATGAGAGCCGGTACCCGAATTGTGGATCACAAACGTAACAGAAATAGTCCTTATCATACATTGATCTGGCATAAGGACAAGAGCTCCCGGCATATTTTGTATAAAAAATATACCGGGATTTCTTATGAGCAAATACATAGAAAAATGGAAACAGACGGGAAAAAATCTGACGGATGGTCTGCATGTGCATTGGAAGGAAGAGTGGAAAAGACAAGATGGGGAGAAGCGTCCGGATTATCAGAAAAGAGTCTGCATGCTGCTTTTGCGGAATACGGCATTTCTGCTTGTCGCCGCCGCACTTCTGCGTGGAGCGGTGGTGTTCTGGGGAGACAGCGTACATGCAAGCAACACGGTTGGAAACCGTGAGCTGCCGATTTACTGTGTAAAAACAGATGAAGCGGGTGGAAAGAAGATTGCACTCACCTTTGATGCAGCATGGGGAAACGAGGATACGAAGAAAATTCTCGAAATCCTCAAAAAGAATAATGTGAAAGTGACCTTTTTTATGACAGGCGGCTGGGTAGAGAGCTATCCGGAGGATGTCAGAGCCATCCTTGCGGATGGGCATGATCTGGGAAACCACAGCGAAAACCATAAGAATATGAGTCAGATTTCCGATGCGGAAAAGAAAGAAGAGCTGATGAAGGTTCATGAAAAGGTCCGTGAGCTGACCGGGTATGAAATGTTCCTGTTCCGTCCGCCGTATGGTGACTATGATAATGCGGTAATCAAGGTCGCAAGAGAGTGCGGATATTACCCGATTCAATGGGATGTGGATTCCCTGGACTGGAAGGATTACGGAGTGGATTCTATTATTAAAACGGTTACCGGACATAAGCATCTGGGAAGCGGATCAATTATTTTGTGCCATAATGGAGCGAAATTCACATCTGAGGCGCTGGATAAGCTGATTCAGAACCTGAAGGACCAGGGCTATACCTTTGTGCCGCTGTCAGAACTGATTTACAGGGATCATTATCACCTGGATCATGAGGGAAGACAGATTAAGGATTAGGGAAGAATCCCTCTTTCGTACGAATTTCCAAAGCATTTCCGTAAAAACATGTGTACTTAAATTTGAAAATTGGTAGTATATGAGGCACTTTGGAAATTAAAAGAGAAGAACTGACAGAAAATCAGATAATCTGTTATAATTATAAAAACTGAGTGTGACGTTGGACCAATGAAGTTAAAATATTAATATGAGAATATATTTACAGGAAACAAAAGGAAAATGAGGGACGGGGATGAATGAAAAAAACGGAAAACGGACTATCTGCATCAGTGGAATAGCCGTGCTGATCAGTATCGTGGCTATCAGTGTATGCATTTTCATGTTTTTAACCCATATCAGGGGCTTTCGTGAGGTGGCAGATGCAGACAGCTATGATAAATATTACGTGATGATCACCAAGGATAGCAAATCCTCTTTCTGGCAGTCGGTGTATCAGGGAGCATATCGGAGGGGGCTTGAAGAGAATGCTTACGTGGATCTTCTGGGAGAGAACCTTTCTGAGAATTATTCCAGAGAGGATCTGATGCGGATCGCGATTTCCTCCGGTGTAGATGGTATTTTTGTGGAATCGGATGAAAGCGGGGAGCTGACAGAGCTGATCGATGAGGCAGTAGACAGGGATATTCCTGTTGTAACGCTGTATGGTGACAACACCCATAGTAAACGGTGCAGCTTTGTTGGTGTAGGAAGCTATAATCTTGGCAGGGAATATGGCAGACAGGTGCTGAAGATTGCAGAGGAACAGAAGAAGGAGAAATCCGAAGAAAAGGGAGAAATACAGGTAGCTGTCCTTACGAATGCCTATACGATGAATTCCGGACAGAATATTATCTATTCCGGCATCCAGGATGCCATAGAACAGGAAAAGACGGGAGAAACAAAGTTTTCAGTTTCCTATATCACAGTAGATGATACCAATACCTTTTCTGTAGAGGAGTCTATCCGGGATATTTTTATGGAGGAGAGGCTGCCGGATATCATCATCTGTCTGAATGAACTGAATACCACCTGCGTTTATCAGGCGGTGGTTGATTATAATCAGGTTGGACAGATTTCCATTTTGGGGTATTATGATTCGGATACTATTATTAATGCCATTGACAGGAATGTCGTCAATGCAACGATTTCCATAGATACGGAGCAGATGGGAGGATTTTGCGTAGAAGCACTGACTGAATATTATTTACTGGGAAATACCAGTCAGTATTTTACGGCAGATGTTACCCTGATCGATAAAAGTAATGTGGCACAATACCTGGAGGGCGGTGATGAAGATGAGAATTAATCCGAAAAAGCTGTCCCTTCAGGAAAAGATGAGCTGTGTTTTTATTCTGGCCAATATGCTGGTATTTCTGGTTACCCTGCTTTTATTTACCGGAATCAACAGTATGTTCCGGGAAATAGACATGGTTTATGAAGATAATATGCACCTGAACGAGCTGTCGGATGCGCTGACTGCAGTGCAGGATAGTATGACCGATTATCTGAATGCCAAGACCAGTGATTCCCTGGAGGAGTTTTACCGGAATGAACAGACCTATACTGAAATGGTGGAAGGGCTGAATGATAAGATCGCTGGTACTGCTTTTCTGAGGATGGAACGGAGTATCCGGCATATGTCCCGGGAATATCTGGATGTGGTAGGGCAGACGATTGAGGCCAAACGTGGACGGAATGTGGAGAAGTATAGGGTGCGTTATGAGAATGCCACGCAGATGTATGGCTATATCGGTACCTATATCAACAGTCTGAACAATGAGCGGTTCCGGAATAACTCAGAGAATTACAGCAGGCTGTCTGACGCGTTCAGACGTTTTGAAACGATCAGCATTCTGGTGCTGACTGTTGTGATCTTGGGAAATGTGATATTGATCATCCGGTTTACCGGTGGCATGATCAGGCCGCTCAAAGGCTTGGCAACATCGGCCGATGAGGTTGCCAAGGGGAATTTTAACGTGGAACTGATACCGGTTGCGGCTGAAGATGAGATCGGTATCGTGACCAAAGCCTTTAACCAGATGGTGGTCAGCATCAGACAGTATATTGAGAGACTGAGGCAGAGTATGGAGATCCAGCAGTCACTGAAGGAAAAGGAGCTGATGATGGAAGCACATCTGAAGGATGCGCAGCTGAAATATCTGCAGGCACAGATCAATCCGCATTTTCTATTTAATACCCTGAATGCGGGTGCCCAGCTTGCCATGATGGAAGAGGCAGACAGGACATATGATTATGTCCAGAATGTAGCGGAGTTTTTTCGATACAATGTCAAAAAGGGGAATGAGACAGTTACCGTCAGGGAAGAGATTGAGCTCGTAGATAACTATATATATATTCTGAATGTGAGATTTTCCGGGGAGATCCATTATAAGAAGCAGATTGATGAAGGTGTGCTTTCTGTCAGGATGCCGGGCATGATCCTGCAGCCTATCGTGGAGAATTGCATCAATCATGGAATCCGTGAAATGGAAGGAAGAGGGAAAATATGGCTTTCCGTTTATCAGGAGGATGATTTTGTCTGCATCAGTGTAAAAGACAATGGCAGAGGGATCAGTACGGAAAACATTGAGAAGATTCTGAATGGTTCTTACAGGCAGGAGAAGCATCCCGGAAGCTCGAACGGAATTGGAATGGATAATGTCATTGCCAGACTGAAGCTGTATTCGGAAATGGATGATGTGATGAGTATTTACAGCGAAGGGAAGGATATGGGAACGGAGTTTGTTATATACCTGAAGAAAAAGGAAGAGGGGGAACCTTATCATGTACAGGATCATGCTGGCTGATGATGAAGGGATCGTGATCGATTCCCTGAAATTTATTATTGAAAAAGAATTTGGGGATCTCTGTGAGATCCAGTATGCTAAAACAGGAAGAAGTGTAATTGAGCTGGCAGAAAGCTTCCGGCCGGATATCGCGGTCATGGATATCCAGATGCCCGGTATCAATGGAATTGATGCCATGAAGGAAATCAAGAAGTCAAACAGCAGTACAGTGTTTATCGTGATGTCGGCCTATGATAAGTTCGACTATGCGCAGGAGGCCATTTCACTTGGGGTTCTTGAGTATATTACGAAGCCTATGGAGAGAAAGCGGATTCTGGCTGTCCTGAAAAAAGCCATGGAGATCATTGACAGGGAAAGGGAAAAGCGGAAAAGGGAGCTGCTGGTCAAGGAAAAGCTGGAAACAGTAGTTCCTATCATTGAGAGCGGGCTGATCTCCAATATCCTTCTGCAGGAGCACTTTGAAGAGGATATAGAGAATTATAAGACGCTGCTTGGGATAGACAGCGGATATGCCTACATGGTGGCAGTTGTATGCGGGGATGAGCAGCAGGGGAATCATATGACCAATGCGGTAGGAAGCAGTGTCAGGATGCAGAATCATTATCAGGAGGTACGCACGATCCTGAAGGAATATTTTAACTGCTATGTAGGATCGGTAATGGCCAATAAGCTGGCAGTCCTGGTGCCCTATGAAAAGGAAGCCATGGATTATAATGAGCGTATCGAGCTGATCGAAAAAGCAAGGGAAGCAGTGCGGTATCTGAGAAAGCGGACAGACATCAGCTTCAGGATCGGGTTTGGAAGTGTAGGTGAAATGCGGGATATGGCAGATTCCTATACGCAGGCACTGCGGGTACTGGTAGAATCAACAGGGAGCGTTGCCCATGTGGATGATCTCCCCCTACGCTGTGAGTATGCCGGGGATTATCCTATTAAGCTGGAGAAGAGATTATTTGAAGAAATTGAGAATGGTGAAATAAACAATGCCACAGCTTCTGCAAAGAGCTTCTTTGACTGGATGATGGAAAGTGGGTCAGGGCTTATGGATATCCGGCTGAAGGTACTGGAATTTGTATTGTGGTCAGAACACATTGCCTATGAAAAAGGAGGTATGACCTATCAGCTGGATGTCAGAAGTGATTATCTGCCGGGGATCATGAGTATGGAGGATCCGGAGAGACTGCGGCTCTGGTTTACGGATAAGATAGCAGAGGCCTGCAGAAATATCCAGAGTAAACGGTCAGAGAAATCCGGAAGTGTGATCGAAGAGGCCATGCGTTATATCAGGGAGAACTACAACAGGGATATTTCCCTTGATGAGGTATCAAGGGAGGTAAATATCAGTCCTTATTATTTCAGCAAGCTTTTTAAGGACAGTACAGAGCAGAATTTTATTGAATATCTGACTAATCTGAGGATGGATAAGGCCAAGGAGCTTTTGCTTACGACAGATAGCTCCATGAAGGAGATCTGTTCTATGGTGGGCTATGCTGATCCTAATTATTTCAGCAGGACTTTTAAGAAAAATATAGGGGTAACACCAACAGAATATAAGGAAAATAAGGGGGATACCGTAGGATGAAAAAGTATATCGGCAGCTTTCTTTTGATGCTCATACTGCTGATCACTATGGCAGGCTGTGGCAGTATGGAAAAGGAAATGACGGAGGGAGAAAAGGATAAGGAGGACAAGATCCAGATAGGACTGTGCTTTGATTCCTTCGTGATTGAAAGGTGGCAGAGAGACAGGGATATTTTCGTATCTATGGCCAAGGAGCTTGGAGCGGAGGTAAATGTCCAGAATGCCAATGGAGATATTGAACAGCAGAGAAAACAGATCGATTACTTTATTGATAAGGGAATGGATGTGATTGCGATTATCTGTATTGATTCCAATACGCAGAGCGACTGTGTAAAGAAGGCGAAGGATGCCGGCATCAGGGTGATCGCCTATGACAGACTGATCCGGAATGCAGATGTGGATCTGTATATTTCCTTTGATAATGAGATGGTCGGTAACATGATGGGAGAGGCTCTTGTGGAAAAGGGAATCGATGGCGGCAAGGTGCTGATGCTTGGCGGATCAGCGACGGATAGTAATGTACCTCTTGTAGAAGAAGGATTCCGGAAGGTCATGGATGCACACAATGTGACGATTCTGGACTCCATGCACGCAGAAGGGTGGAAGGCTGAGCTGGCATCAGCATATCTGGATGATCATATGGGGCTTGTGACGGAAACAGATGCCATTATGTGCGGGAATGATGATCTGGCAAGCAAGGTAGTACATAATCTTAAGGAAAAACGGATGGCAGGAGATATTCTTGTGGTAGGACAGGATGCGGATCTGGAAGCCTGTCAGCGTATAGTGGAGGGAACCCAGGTCATGACAGTATACAAGCCGGTAGAAAAGCTTGCCCAGAAGGCAGCAGAATGTGCAGTAAAGCTGGCAAAAGGAGAAGAACTGCAGGGAACCGTGTCAATGAATGACGGAACCTATGAGATCCCCTATATCGGACTGGAGCCGATCAGTGTGAATGAGGACAATATGAATGAGGTGATCATAGGGAGCGGCTTTCATCTGAAGGAGGATGTCTATTTAAATGTACCGGGGAAAATGCCGGAATAAGAGGAATAATATGCTGTGACGATAAAACAGAACAGGATTAAATTGGGAAAAGGACTGTGATGAGCACAAAAAAATGCTAGCACAGTTCTTTTTGATACCCTGAGGGAATTAAAAAAATGCAGAAAGTCATAATTTTGTCCTGCTTCTTCTATGGTATGATTCAACTGTAAACAAAATCTACAAAGTAATAGGGAGGTAAAATTTTATGAAGAAAAAAATACTGAGCGTACTGCTTACCACAGCAATGGTAGCTTCCATGCTGGTAGGATGCGGATCATCACAGGGGGCAGCAGAAAGTACGAGTACAAGCACAGATACGCAGGAGGCAGCACCGGCAGAGGATGCATCGGCAGAGGATACATCATCTGAGACCACTGATGCGGCAGCAGACACAGCAGCCGGCGGCGGAAAAGTTGGTGTGGCAATGCCTACCAAGGATCTTCAGAGATGGAATCAGGATGGCTCCAATATGGAAGCTCAGCTGAAGGAAGCCGGATATGAGGTAGATCTCCAGTATGCGTCAAATGATATTCCGACCCAGGTATCTCAGATCGAGAACATGATCAACTCAGGCTGTGAGCTTCTGGTAATCGCTTCTATCGATGGCGATTCCCTTGGAACTGTTCTTGAGCAGGCAAAGGAAAAGAATATCCCGGTTATCGCTTATGACCGTCTGATCATGAACTCTGACGCTGTTACATATTATGCTACATTTGATAACTACATGGTAGGAACCAAGCAGGGCGAATACATCAAGGAAAAGCTTGATCTTGACAACGCAGACGGCCCCTTCAATATTGAGCTTGTAACAGGTGATCCTGGTGATAACAATGCAAGATTCTTCTTCGGTGGTGCTATGGATGTACTTCAGCCTTACATCGATGCAGGAAAGCTCGTTGTTAAGTCCGGCCAGACAGATTTCGAAACAGTTGCAACAGCAAACTGGTCAACAGAAACAGCACAGTCCAGAATGGATGCTATCATTTCAGCAAACTATGCAGATGGAACCAAGCTTGATGCAGTTCTCTGCTCCAATGACTCTACAGCACTTGGTGTTACCAATTCACTGGAAGCAAACTACACAGGCGAGTGGCCGATCATTACCGGTCAGGACTGTGATATCGCAAACGTAAAGAATATGATCGCCGGCAAACAGTCTATGTCTATCTTCAAGGATACACGTACACTGGCATCCAAGGTAGTAGAAATGGTAGATGCAGTTATGAAGGGTGGAGAAGCACCTGTTAACGATACAGAAACTTATGATAACGGTACCGGTGTGATTCCTTCTTACCTGTGTGAGCCTGTGTTCGCAGATGCAAGCAATTACAAGGAGCTGCTTGTTGATTCCGGATACTACACAGAGTCTGATCTACAGTAAAATAGCTGGCAGAATGATCATGGCAGGTGGGTTCTTGCCCACCTGCCAGTTTTGTATCGGAGAATGGAGGGAGCTGTCGGAGACAGATTCCCCGGAGAAGGTATTTTAGTTTTATAAATTGATTAGATCATGCGGAAACAGTAAGACTTGGGAGGGATACAGTTGGCAAAAATATTACTGGAAATGAAAAATATTACCAAGACATTCCCTGGCGTAAAAGCGCTTGATAATGTAAATCTGCAAGTGGAGGAAGGGGAGATCCATGCACTGGTAGGAGAAAATGGTGCTGGAAAATCCACACTTATGAATGTACTGAGTGGTATATACCCTTATGGAACCTATGAAGGGGATATTATTTACGATGGTGAGGTCTGTAAATTCAATGCCATTAAGGACAGTGAGGAAAAGGGGATTGTTATTATACATCAGGAGTTGGCCCTGATTCCTTATATGACAATTGGGGAAAATATGTTCCTCGGAAATGAACGGGGACATAAATATAAAATTAACTGGAATGAGACAAATGCGCGGGCGGCAGAACTGCTTAAGACAATAGGACTCCGTGAAAGCCCGCAGACATTGATCAAGGATATCGGAGTAGGAAAGCAGCAGCTGGTAGAAATTGCAAAGGCACTGGCCAAGAATGCAAAGCTGCTGATTCTGGATGAGCCTACTGCATCTTTAAATGAGACAGATTCCAAGGCGCTTCTGGATCTGATGCTTCAGCTGAAGGAGCAGGGAATGACGTCCATCATCATTTCCCATAAGCTGAATGAGGTTTCTTATGTGGCTGACAAGATCACAGTGATCAGGGACGGTTCCACGATAGAAACACTGGATAAGAGGGTGGATAAGATCTCAGAGGGACGGATCATTAAGGGAATGGTAGGACGTGAGATCTCCGACCGCTTCCCGAAGAGAGAGCCGCATATTGGTGATATCCGGATGGAGGTAAAGCACTGGAATGTATATCATCCGCTGTATTCAGAACGGAAGGTGGTGGATGATGTCAGCCTCAATGTGAGAAGGGGAGAGGTTGTAGGAATCTCAGGACTGATGGGCGCAGGAAGAACAGAGCTTGCCATGAGTCTGTTTGGAAAGAGCTATGGAGATAACATCAGCGGAGAATTATATATCAATGGAAAGGAAGTCCATCTGAACAACGTACAGGAAGCGATCAGGAACAGGCTTGCCTATGTTACGGAGGACAGAAAGGGAAATGGACTGATCTTGAGCAATCCGATCAAGATCAATACTACACTTTCCAATCTGGATGCGGTCAGCAGCCATACTGTGATCGATAAGGATAAAGAATATAATGTGGCAGTTGACTACAAAGAAAAGCTGAAAACAAAATGTCCGACGGTAGAACAGAATGTTGGAAACCTGAGCGGCGGCAATCAGCAGAAAGTACTTCTTGCAAAATGGATGTTTGCAGATCCTGATATTCTGATACTGGATGAACCGACAAGAGGAATTGACGTTGGTGCAAAATATGAGATCTATTGCATCATCAATCAACTGGTGGCAGAAGGAAAATCTGTCATCATGATTTCTTCAGAGCTTCCGGAGATTCTGGGCATGTGCGACAGGATCTATATTATGAACGAAGGGAAAATGGTTGGAGAGCTGGCGGGAAGTGAGGCAACACAGGAACTGATCATGTCTCATATTCTTGGCACAGCAGGAAAGGAGCAGACAGCATGAGTAAAATAAAATCTGTGGATTTTGTTAAAAAATATACAATGATAATCGTACTGATCATAGTAACAGCATTTTTTGCCTGGAGAACAGGAGGAGCGATCCTGCTGCCAATGAATGTCAGCAGTCTGATCTCCCAGAATGCCTATGTATTTATCCTGGCAACAGGTATGCTGCTCTGTATCCTGACAGGTGGCAACATTGATCTTTCCGTTGGTTCCGTTGTCTGCTTCGTCGGTGCGATCGGTGCCATGCTGATGGTAAATATGAAGATGAATATGTGGCTGGCTATCCTGGTCATGTTTGCAGTAGGAACACTGATCGGTGCATTCCAGGGCTTCTGGATCGCCTATGTCAGGATCCCACCCTTTATTGTAACACTGGCCGGCATGCTTGCCTTCCGTGGCTTAAGCAATGTTGTACTGGATGGTATGACGGTATCCATTAAGGATTGTACAACCTTTGTAAATCTGTTTGGCGGCGGTGCTGACTGCTACATACCGGATTTCTTCGGAAATGGTTCTCTGAATATGACCTGTATTTTTGCCGGTGTCCTGGCAGCAGCGATCTACATTTCCATCCAGATTAAGGAAAGAATGGATAAGGTAAAGAAGGGCTATGAGGTAGAAGGTCTTATTACTGCTATTATGA
Organism: Firmicutes bacterium CAG:95; assembly: GCA_000438155.1. GTDB lineage: Bacteria > Bacillota > Clostridia > Lachnospirales > Lachnospiraceae > Suilimivivens. The sequence goes on along the minus strand of FR902979.1, from coordinate 30,366 downwards.
AAATGGTGATCATCACAGCTGTCATCCTTGCTTTTACCTACAGACTGGCACAGCATAAGGGTATCCCGAGCGTCCTGATCTGGGTGCTGATCGTTATCATGGTGTATGGTTATATTACCTCCAATACAACAGTAGGACGTTACTTCTATGCAGTGGGAGGAAACGAGAAGGCAACAAAGCTTTCCGGTATCAATACAAATAAGGTTTATTTCCTGGCATATATGAACATGGGGTTTTTGGCAGCTCTTGCCGGAATGGTAACAATCGCACGTATGACATCCGCACAGCCCACTTATGGACAGAACTATGAAATGGATGCGATCGGCTCCTGCTTTATCGGCGGTGCTTCTGCATACGGCGGAACAGGAACAGTTCCTGGTGTTATTGTTGGTGCGGTGCTGATGGGTGTGATCAACCTTGGTATGTCCCTGATGGGTGTAGACCAGAATATGCAGAAGGTAGTAAAAGGTCTTGTACTTCTGGCAGCAGTTATTTTCGATGTAGTATCCAAACGTGGTGGAAAATTAATTGCCAAAAATTAATTTCTGCATATCTAATCAAAGAGGGCCGGGTGCATATGCACTTTATGGCCCTTTTTGGGTATGAAAGCGGTGCCGATATTGCCGGCATATTTACAGGAGGAAGTAATTGTGAAGAAAAGAGAAAAAAAGGAAAAGAAAATAAGGAGAACGGGGAAGAAGCGGGGGATCGGACTGGAAATGAAGATCATGCTGCTGATTCTTCTGTTTGCAGCTGCAGCCTTTGGCTGTATTTTTATCCTGGTAAATAAGCTGCAGTCAATAACTAATGTCAGCAATGAGATCGTAACAAAGCAGGTGACAGAGCAGGAGCAGATATCCGGACTTTCCAGAGAATTTACCTATATTAACGGGCAGGTACTGACGCACGTCATGACGACCAATAATGTGACCATGGAGGAGCTGAAGACAAAGATCCTGGCAGAAATGGATCAGATGGATACACAGATGGATGCATTTTCAAAATGTCTTTCTGAAAATGACCAGAGAAGAAATGCCTTCCAGTCCGCTTACAATGAGTATGCGAAATACAGGAGAACAGTAGAAAGTCTGCTGGAAACCAGTGCAGCGAACAAGACGCAGGCATATGTATCGGCTACCTCCAATCTGCCGATGTTTAATGAGAGTATAGAAGCCTGCATGGATGAAATGCTTGAGATCACGGAGACACAGATGGATATTGCCCATGCGGGCATGGAGGAGAGGGCAGAAAGTGTACCAGGAATTGTTGCGGTGGCGTCACTGATCCTTGCCCTGACAATGCTGCTGATCATGATCGGGATCAAGCTCTGGGTGATCAATCCTGTAAAGGGCGCTACAAAGCAGGTAGATGAGCTGGTGGAAGGAATCCGGAATAATGAAGGGGATATCACCAGACGGATCCGGGTAAGGTCACGGGATGAAATCGGCAGACTTTCCATGGCGATCAATGATCTGGTTTCCCAGATGCAGGAAATTATCGAAGCACTCCAAAACGGATGCAGAAGGATGCAGGAGACACAGACAGGTATTTCCGCATGCGTGGAAAAGGTAAATGAAAGTGCGGCGAACACGACACAGAATCTGACAAGGCTTTCCGGAGGAATGGAAAAGGTATCCGGAGCCGTACAGGAGGTAAAGGAGGATACGCTTCTTCTTGGACAGACTGTGGAGGGAATGAAGCAGGTTGCAGAAGAAGGCAGCAGCTATGCGGCCGGTATTAAGGGAAAAGCAGGGGAAATGAAGGAGGTGGCTCTGGCAAGTAAGAAAGAGGCCACTAGTATGCTTTCCGAGATCAATACGGCGGTGAACAGCTCGATCGAAAGCAGTCAGCAGATCCATAAAATAACCAAGCTGACAGGGGATATCCTCGGGATTGCCGGCACAACAAATCTGCTAGCGCTGAATGCATCCATAGAGGCAGCAAGGGCAGGAGAGGCAGGAAAGGGATTTGCTGTTGTAGCAGAGGAGATCAGAAACCTGGCGGACAGTTCAAGAGAATCGGCAAACCATATCAAGGAGATCAGTGACAGGGTAGTAGAGAGTGTGCAGGAGCTTTCCGATAATGCAACAAGGCTGCTTACCTTCGTCAATACAAAGGTGCTTGCCGATTATGATACGCTGGAGAATACAGGGAAAAATTATCATGAAGCAGCAGATCATGTAGATGAAATGATGGCAGATGTAAGAGAGCAGATCGGCAGGATACAGGAAAGTCTGCAGCATGTCAATACAGCAAATGACAGTATAGAAAAGACCGTAAATGACAGTAACGGGATGCTTTCTGTGGTTCGGGAAAATAATCACGGAATGGAAGAAGAAATGCAGGAAATTTCTTCTTCCATTGAAGATATGTCAGGAGTAGTGGATCAGCTTCAGGACAGTATCCGGTGCTTTAAATGATCTCTGTGAATAGGGAGGCGCCGGTCACAGTCATGATACCGGCGACTACCTCCCGCACATTCGATATAAGGTCAATTATCAAGGCAAATCCACCTCCTGCAGAATGAGAAAAAGAATGAGAAAAATTTCTGCAGGGGGTTAATCTTTTATAACCCAAAACCGATATAAACTACAAGAAACCGTTAAATATGAGATTGTGACCATGTCGAACAGACATCAGGGAAGCACAGGGAGGTGTACACAATGACAATTGAACCACTAAGCAGTGCCATGACTTATCAGGCACAGAATACACAACAGGCAAGACCTGTACAGAAAGCCGCAGAAAACACGGACGTTTCAACTACGGTAGAACAGACAGTTAATTTTGATCCGACGACAGCGAAGATCAAGGAAGTTGATGAGAAGAACGGACAGGGAACCGAGACCAATAATCAGGGTACTTCCGAACAGCAGACAGCAAGTAATGAACAGATCAGGAAGGCTGTCGAACAGCTCAATAAGAATATGTCCCATTCTGAAGCAGTATTCGGAATTCATGAGGCAACGAACCGTGTTACAATCAAGATTGTAGATAAGGATACCCATAAAGTAATTAAAGAGCTTCCGCCGGAGAAGACCCTTGACATGATTGCCAAGGTATGGGAACTGGCAGGAATCCTCGTAGACGAGAAGAGATAACAGGCAGGAGGAATCGAATATGGCAATGCGTATGACCGGAATGTATTCCGGAATGGATACCGAAAGTATCATCCAGGAGCTCGTTTCTGCCAAGAGAACGAAGGTCGATGATGTTAAAAAGAAGCAGACCAAGCTGGAGTGGAAGCAGGATGCCTGGAAGGATTTAAATACGAAGCTTAAGAACCTTCAGAGCAAGTACATCAGTAATATGCGCTTTGCTTCTTCTTATATGAAGAAGACAACCGCAGTGTCGAACAGCAGTGCTGTCAGCGTGATTACGGGTGAGAATGCGGTAAATGGTGTACAGTCCCTGGAGGTAAAGCAGCTTGCAAAGACCGGTTATTTAACCGGTGCACAGATAAAAGCATCCGGCAGCGGAAGCCTTACCGCACTGTCCAAGTTAAGTGATCTTGCCGGCAGCGATGGCATCGGGAATGGCGGACAGATCAGCATTAAGGCAGGAGATAAGGATCTCACCCTGGATGTGACGGCAGATACCACAATTTCAGATGTATTGACGAAGCTTAAGGAAGCAGGACTCAATGCAAACTTCGATGAGAAGCAGCAGAGGTTCTTTATCAGTGCCAAGACCTCAGGTGCGTCCAATGATTTCAGCATTACAGCAGCAGGAAGCAACGGACAGGCAGCGTTAAAGGCACTGGGGATTCAGCTTAATCCGGACGGAGATCCGACAGCAGAGGGGTATGCGAAGAAGATTGACGGACAGGATGCCAAGATCGAGTTAAACGGTGCAACATTTACCAATAATACCAATGTATTTGAAATTAACGGACTGACCTTTACTGCACTCAGTGAGACTAAGGCAGGGGAAGCAGTCACCATTACCACACAGGATGATACCGATGGAATCTATGATATGATCAAGGGCTTCCTCAAGGAGTACAATACCATCATGAATGAGATGGATAAGCTCTACAATGCGGCTTCTGCATCCAAGTATCAACCTCTTACCGATGATGAAAAGGATGCCATGTCTGATACAGAGGTAGAGAAGTATGAGAAGAAAATCAAAGATTCCCTGCTTCGCCGGGACTCTACACTATCCACTATCCGCAGCAAGCTTACCTCTGTAATGAGCAGTGGAACAACGGTAGATGGTAAGCAGATGCACTTAAGTGATTTCGGAATTGATACACTGAGCTATTTTACGGCAGCAGAGAATGAGAAGAATGCTTATCACATTGATGGAGATCCGGATGATGAGAATACCTCCGGCAATGCAGATAAGCTGAAATCCATGATCGCATCCGATCCGGATACCGTCGTATCCTTTTTCAGTAGCTTACATAAGGAACTGTATTCTACGATGGATGGTCTTTCCAAGGCAGTAGAGGGCTACCGCAGCTATGGCAGCTTCTATGATGACAAGAAGATGAAGTCCGACTATTCAGACTACACCACGAAGATTGCCGAAATGGAAAAGAAGCTGAATGCTTACGAAGATAAGTGGTACAGTAAGTTTAGTAAGATGGAAACCGCTCTTGCAAAGATGCAGTCCAATGCAAGTGCGATCACAGGATTACTGGGAGGTTCATGATATGGCAATACCGGCAGCGTATGCACAGTATAATAACAGTAAGGTTCTGACGGCATCGCCGGCAGAGCTGACACTGATGCTCTATGAGGGCGCCATTAAGTTCTGTAACATTGCGATTATGGCAATTGAGAAGAAGGATATTGAGAAGAGCCATATTAATATTGTGAAGGTAGAGAATATCATTAATTACCTGCAGAGTACACTGGATACGAAATATCCGGTTTCTGAGGATTATGACCGGATCTATACTTACCTGCAGCAGCGTCTGGCGCAGGCCAATATAAAGAAAGACCCGGAAATTCTCGAGGAGGTGTGTGAACACCTCCGTTCCGTAAGGGACACCTGGAAGGAAGTAATGGCGAAGAACCAACATAAAGGAGCTGAATAATGGACAATTACTTATCCGTATTAGAAGACAGCCTGAAGAAGAAATTACAGATCCTGGACGAACTCACGGACTACACGACGCAGCAGCAGGAGCTGCTTAAGGTGGAGGAGCTGGATTATGAGGCTTTTGACCGTCTGGTAGATCAGAAGGAGCCGCTCATTCAGAGGATTATGGAGCTGGATCAGGGATTTGAGACTGTCTATGACCGGATTAAGGAACAGCTTCTTGGCAATAAGGAGCAGTATGCTGCACAGATCAGAGCCCTGCAGTCCCTTATCGGAGAACTCACGGATAAGAGTGTGAAGCTGCAGACCATGGAGCAGCGGAATAAGTCTGCTGTAGAGCAGCAGTTCCGTAAGTCCCGTGAGAAGATCCGCCAGGGACGCCAGAACAAACAGGCGGCACTGAATTATTATAAAAACATGAATAATGCCAATTATGTGCCACCACAGTTTCTGGATGATAAGAAATAACTGTTTGTAGTTGATAAATATACGAAAAACAGAAAACAAAAAATACCCAAAAATTTTTCAAAACAGGGTTAAGTATTTCGGATACACTCCGATATATAATACAAATAAAACAAAACAAATTGCTAAGACAAACAGTTTTGTTTTAGAAAGCGCAGAGCATCTTTCGAAGGCGTACGATTTCAAAAGAAATCTGCACAATAAATAAAACAATCACTGCAGGGAAGCAGTGAACAATTTCAAGGAGGAATGAATTATGGTAGTACAACACAATCTTACAGCAATGAACTCTAACAGAATGTTAGGTGTTAACACAAAATCTCAGGCTAAGTCCACAGAGAAGTTATCTTCCGGTTACAAGATCAACCGTGCAGCAGATGATGCAGCAGGTCTTTCCATCAGTGAGAAGATGCGTAAGCAGATCAGAGGTTTAACACAGGCTTCTGCAAATGCTCAGGATGGTATCTCTACAGTACAGACTGCTGAAGGTGCGTTGAATGAAGTTCAGGATATGCTTCAGAGAATGAACGAATTAGCAGTTAAGGCAGCCAATGGAACAAACTCTGAAAATGATAGGAGCTACATCCAGAATGAAATTGATCAGTTAACTACAGAAATTGATCGTGTTGCTGAAACAACCAAGTTCAATGAGACTTATCTGTTAAAGGGCGATCAGAATGCTGAAAAGAAGTATAGCTATAATTATGGATCACAGGCTATTGCGAATGCTTCAATTTCTAATAACTTAAAGCAGACAGCAAGTGGTTCAAATACAGGACTTAAGATTGAAGTTACTGTTACAACCAATGCTGTTGCAACAAATGAGGCAGTCGATGGCCAGAACGAATTACTTAAGGCATTACAGAAGAGCGGAGCGCGTATAACTGTTGCGGCGGGTGCTACAGCTAGTAGCGCAGCAATTACAGTTGATGGCTATGATGTTGACAAAAACGGCAACGTATCTCGCGATGGCATTGATTTGGGAATTAAACTTGAAGTAAAGGGTAATAAAGATAATCAAACCGGAAAGACCGCTTTATCCGATACTGTAACCTTAGATTCTAAAGCAGTAACTCAAGCAGCTAAAAGAGATACAGTGAGCTACTATGATAAGGATGGTAATAAGATTTCAGATAATGCACTGGGCAACTACTTTACGGCAACTGGCGGTAATGCAACAAAGCTGAAAGATAAGACCTTATATGATCAGTTTGGCAACAAGATAGAGACAATTGCTGCTACAGATGTAAAAGCAACTCAGGATCAGGTAGGAAATTTGAAGTTATCCCTTCATGTTGGAGCTGATGCAACAACAAACAACAAGATTGAGTTAAGCTTACAGGCAATGTCAGCTAAAGGCCTTGGAGTTAACGGCTTAAGAGTTGATGGCACGACGTCTACGAATGCAGACAATGCAGTAGAAACTATCAAAGAAGCAATTCAGAAGGTTTCCACACAGAGATCTGCTCTTGGTGCTGTACAGAACAGACTCGAGCATACAATCAGCAACTTGGATAACGTTGTTGAGAACACAACAAGTGCTGAATCTGCTATTCGTGATACCGATATGGCTACAGAGATGGTTAAGTACTCAAATAACAATATCTTATCTCAGGCAGGTCAGGCAATGTTGGCTCAGGCTAACCAGTCTAATCAGGGAGTACTTTCCTTATTACAGTAATTTAATAGTTAGAGCATCTAACATAGCAGTAAGAAAGGGGCTCGGCTTTGCAGCCGGTCCCCTTTTAGTTTTAATTTGATTTGCGGAAGGATTCCACATATGAATAAAAAGTCGATTCTATTATCTATTTCCATGCTGATTTCAGGGAGGAAGGACATGGAAAAAAGTCTTAAATCATTATTACCTTTCAAAAAAGCATTTCCATGTGAAATCATATTGGTAGATACGGGATGCAATGAGCAACAACGAACAATAGCTGAAAAATATGCGGATAAAATTATTGATTTCACCTGGTGCGGAGACTTTGCCATGGCAAGGAATGCGGGACTTGGAGAAGCACATGGAGAATGGTTCATGTATCTCGATGATGATGAATGGTTTGATAATCCCCAGGAGATTATTGCTTTTTTTCAATCCGGAGACTGCAAGAAATATAACAGTGCCTCCTATGTGGTCAGAAATTATCTGGATTTTGAAGGAAAAGCATGGGTATATTCTTATCCATCCAGAATGGTTAAAATAGAGAATGGTACGAAATTTATTGGTAAAGTTCATGAATATTTAGACCCTTTTCCTCAACCATTGAAGAAATTTAATGATTTTGTACACCATTATGGATATGTGTATAAGAATGCACAGGATAAAATAAAACATGCACAACGAAATATTAAACCGCTATTGGAAATGTGCAAAGAATATCCGGGAGATCCTAGGTGGACATTTCAACTGGCACAGGAATATTTTGCATTAGCTGAGTATGATAAGGTTATACATACATGTGCAGAGGGTATTGCAGAATGGGAAGAATATAAAGGAAAGATATCATATTGCCCAATTCATGTTGGCACATTATTTAGCTATATTCTAATCTCGTTAGAGTATTTAGGAAAGTATGAAGATGAGATACTATGGTTAAACAGGGCGATAAGTCATTCACTTATGGAACTGAAAACCATGGAAATGAGCTTGGCTTTTTATCATATGATTGGAGCAAGGTTGTATGCACATTTAAAGAATCGAGGGCAAAGTTATCTTTACTTTGAAAAATATATAGAAGCTGCAAAGTTATTAAGAGATGATCGGAGTGCCATGGAGATCGAAACGGCTGGTATTGTGACAGACGTTTTTCATAGTCTGTTTATGTCAGAGACAGTTTTACTATGCCTTGGAACGGTGATTGATAAGGGAAATTATATATTAGCAGAAGAAGCCTTTGGTATGGTTGATTGGAATGAGAAAATATTATCTTTTTGGCCCGAATGGATAGAAGAGATATTGAAAGCATGTTGTAACCAACCTTATAATCCTTTGTTTGGGAAGATATTCCAAATGCTTATTACAACGGAGAACAGTGCGCCACAAACATACACTGTATTAAAGAAACTTGAAGAAAAGTATCGGTTACAAGGGGAAACAGAAAGCTTAGAACGTCTGGTAGAACTTACGATTCATCTGGATAGTAAGCATGTGTATATACTATCTAATAAAATCAAATGGCTGAAAATGGAGAAGACGGATTCTCTATCAAATGAAGACAGAGCCAAAGCACAAGAACTTTTTAAACAGTTATTTATAGAATGTCCGGATCAAATTTTAGATACGGATGATGAGATTTGGGATATTGCAGAACAGCTTGAAATTGACATGGAATCCAGATTATTAAATATTGATTTCCGGGTATGGAGAAGAGCATTGGAGCGGATGAATGAACGCACCGGCTTAGAAGCATGGAAAAAATGGAATACACGTATAAAAACATGGAAAAGAAACAATGACATCAGGTATGATATTTTTAAAATAAAATATGATGAAGTATGTCTGGCAAATTATCTGACTATTACACCGAAATATGAACAATTAGAAGAAATGATTTGGATGTATACAGATGATGTTTTGAATTTTTATAGACCGTGTTATCGCGATGAGGCTTTACAAACAGTAACTTTGTTATTACCCGATGATATGCAGCTTGCATTATTTTTGGATAAATTACGCAGTGATCGAAAGGATAATAATGTCAGGGGTACATTAGAGAAAATAAAACAATGCCTTGGCGTTTATCCGAAGCTTGATCGGGCAATCACTGCTTATGCCAAGATGCTGCGCGATAACATAGAGAAAGATATGCAGGAACGGGATCAGGCGATAGAGCAGATGCAGGATATGGCAAGATCCCTGAAAGATATTGCAAAGATAAAGATGACGGAAAATGATTATGCTATGGCAACAACTATATTACAACAGTTATTACAATATATTCCGGAAGACCGAGAAGTCAAAGAAATGTTGGAACAATGTACAAGAGAGAGTAATCCGGCATAGCCTAAGCAGAAGGAGATAAGAGTATGAGTGTATTTATTACAGCAGAGATCGGTATTAATCATAACGGTGATCTGCAGCTTGCTAAGAAACTAATTGATATAGCAGTAGTCGCAGGTTGTGATGCTGTGAAGTTCCAAAAGAGAACGGTGGATAAGGTTTATACCAGAGAATATCTGGATAGTCCAAGAAAGAGTCCATGGGGAGATACTCAGCGAGCACAAAAAGAGGGATTGGAATTTGATAAGAAAGAGTATGATGAAATCGACAGATATTGTAAAGAGAAAGGAATTGAATGGTTTGCATCGGCATGGGATATAGACTCGCAGATATTTCTGAGACAGTATGATCTGAAATACAATAAGGTGGCCTCAGCCATGCTGACGAATGAGGAATTGTTAAGGGAGATTGCTTCAGAAGGGAAAAATACATTTATTGCAACTGGAATGAGTACTTTTGAAGAAATTGATCATGCAGTAGACATTTTTGAAAAGGCTGGATGTCCATATGAATTGATGCATTGTAACAGCACCTATCCTATGCCAATGGAGGATGCCAATCTTAAGCTGATTCGTGTACTAGCGGATATTTACAAATGTAATGTGGGATATAGTGGACATGAGGCTGGAACACTTGTCAGTACTTGTGCAGTAGCAGCAGGCGCGACCTCCATAGAACGGCATATTACGATTGACAGGATGATGTATGGCTCTGATCAAAAGGCATCAATTGAGCCATATGAATTATGCCGTCTGGTGAAAGATATACGGGATACAGAGAAAATTATGGGTACAGGTAAAAAGGTACTTACTCCTGCAGAAGAGGAAGTTAAGAAGAAACTTAGAGGATAAGGAAACGGCAGCTATGATTAAACTGGTAGTATTGGATATTGATGGTGTTATAACAGATGGCACAGTAATTATTGATGCCAAGGGAACAGAGCAAAAGAAAATTAATTTGAAAGATATTGATGCAATTTATGAGTTGCATAGAGAAAAGTTTAAGCTTGCTGCAATTACAGGAGAAGATACGGAAATTGTTCATTATTTTGAACGGCGTTTTCCGTGGGATTATTTTTATTGTGGTGCAAAGAAAAAAACAGAAATATTGAAGGAGATAGAACAAAGAGAACAATTATTACCGGAAGAAATTTGCTATGTTGGAGATGGAAAGTATGATATAGAGCCTTTGAAATATGCCGGACTGGGAGTTTGTCCTGCGGATGCGATAGATCGTGCCAAGGATGCATCGGATATGATATTACAAAAGGATGGTGGACAAGGCTGCCTTTGGGAACTGGTTCATATTCTAAATAGTTATAATTCACAGGAACATCCGGTTCACTATTTTTATCAAAGACTTGAAGAACACGAAGAAATATTCAAAAGGATGGCAACAGATCAGATTTTGACAGATACGGTCATGAAAGTAGCTGAAGATATCTGTACAATGTTTAAAAAAGGTGGTCAATTGTTCTTATGTGGTAATGGTGGCAGTGCTGCGGATGCCCAGCATATAGCAACAGAGTTTATCAGTCGTTTCTATAAAGAACGTCCTGCAATGAATGCAGAGGCATTGACAGTTAATACATCAACACTTACAGCGATTGGAAATGATTATAGTTATGAGCGTATATTCGTAAGACAGTTAGAAGCAAAAGCCAGTCGGGGCGATATGCTGATCGCAATATCAACAAGTGGTACTTCCAAGAATATATTAGAGGCTTTACGTTATGCCGGTACACAGGGAATTCAAACGATTTTGTTCATGGGGGATCATGAGGTGAAAGAGCTGAAAGATGTTTGTAATTATGTGGTAAAGGTTCCTTCCATAATCACACCGCGTGTTCAGGAAGCTCATATTTTTATAGGACACACAATAGCAGAATATGTAGAACATAAATTATTTGGAGAAGAGTTATGCTAAAATTATCTGATTATGTTTTTCAGTTTTTGAAAAAGAAAGGTGTAGAGTATGCATTTATGCTTCCCGGAGGTGGGGCTATGCATCTGGATGATTCTCTTGGAAAATCAGGAATACAATATGTTTGTACATTACATGAACAGGCAGCTGCTATTGCAGCAGAGGCATATGCACAACATACTAATAAAATAGGAGTTTGCCTTACTACTTCAGGACCAGGAGCAACGAATGCAATTACCGGAGTAACGGCAGGATGGATTGATTCTACTCCAATGTTTATAATTTCCGGACAGGCCAAAAGAGCGGATCTTATAGGAAATACCGGAGTCCGGCAGATTGGTTCTCAGGAGGTTCAGATTATAGATATGGTGCGGCCAATTACAAAGTATGCCGTACAGGTTATGGATCCGGCGAGAATCCGTTATCATATGGAAAGAGCCTATCACGAGGCTGTAACAGGAAGACCTGGACCGGTATGGCTTTCGATTCCTTTGGACGTACAGGCTGCAATGATTGAACCGGATGAACTGGAAGCATATATTGAAGAACCCGAGGTTAAACCGGATCTGACGGAAATTATCACCAAAACGGTTGCTTTATTAAAACAGGCAAAGAAACCAGTTATTCTGGCAGGTAATGGAATTAAACTTGCCAATGCAGCAGATGACTTTTATAGATTGTTGGAGGTATTGCCGATTCCGGTACTTACAACATGGAAAACTATAGATATGTTGGGGGAGGATGATGAACTTTATGTTGGACATCCTGGTGGAATGGGAGATCGTGGTGCCAATTTGATTTTGCAATCTGCCGATGCACTGATTTCTATCGGAAGCCGTTTAGATACCAGTCTTACGGCCTTTAATGAAGCTCATTTTGGAATGTCAGCCCAAAAGATCGTGGTAGATATTGATCAACATGAGCTGGACCGCATGAAACTCACACAGGTAGAGGCAATGCAGGCATGTGATGCCGGAGATTATATTCGCAGTTTGTTTGACACCGTTGCTACTGATGATGAGATAAATCAACAGATTGAGAATTGGAAATCATGGAATATGTATGGACATATGCTGAGGAAGAAATATCCTTCTGTAACAGATGCACATAGGAAAGTACAGGGAGTTGTGAGTGCTTATTATTTTACGGAACTGCTATGCCAACATACAACTGTGCAGGATGTAATCGTACCTGAGAGCTCCGGAGCCGCCGGAGAAATCACCTATCAGGCTTTTAGTCCGAAACGGGGACAAAAGATGAAAAATGCAGCTGGTCTAGGATCTATGGGATTTGGACTGCCCTATTCTATAGGTGCATGTCTGGCAAATGAAAGACGAAGAACCGTTCTAATTAATGGTGATGGCGCATTTCAAATGAATATTCAGGAATTGGAGACAATCGTACGGCTACAGCTTCCGGTAAAGATCTTTATTTGGAATAATCAGGGGTATGCAAGTATTCGCTCCATGCAGAACAATAATTTTGGTGGATTTCAAGTGGCAAGTGGTGAATCCAGTGGACTAAGTATGCCGGATACTGTAAAAGTGGCTGAAGCATATGGTTTAAAAACATTTCGGATTATGAATAAGCAGCAGTTGGAGGAGCAAATAGATAATGTATTAAATACAGAAGGACCGGTACTGTGTGAATTGATGATCTCACCGGATGAAACGGTTTCGCCCAGAACAAAAACAATTGTACATGAGGATGGAACTATGGAGTCATACCCGTTGGAGAAAATGTGGCCTGATGTAGACTAAGGAGAGAGTATGTTTATCGATATACATGTTGATCCCTATGAAATTAAAAAGCAAACAGAATTTACAATGGACTTTTCAGAGTTTGAAGGGTTTCCGGTTATGCAGATTGATCGTGGAAGTTACGTTTCAGGTGCTAAAATTGAAACTTCGTTGAATTATCACGTATCGGATGGGTGTTACAATTTACAAATAGGTAAGTATTGCGCTTTGGCTGAGGATATCTTGTTTATGATAGATTTAATGCATGACTATAAATATGTTTTTATGGGTGCAGTTGAAGAATTGAAGAATGTAGAAAATCCCAATAGTAGCTATGATAAGTACAGGGTGCAAAGAAAGGGACAGATTCTGATAGAAAATGATGTATGGATTGGACATGGAGTTACTATCATGGGCGGTGTAATTATACATAATGGTGCGGTGATAGGGGCTGATGCAGTGGTTACCAAGGATGTTCCACCATATGCAGTTGTGGCAGGCAACCCTGCAAGGGTAATTAAGTATCGTTTTGATGAAGACGTGATTCAAAAACTTTTAACTATATGCTGGTGGGATTGGACACCTGAGCAAATTAAACAAAGACAAAGGGAAATGTTACTTGTGGCAGGTGATTTTGTCAGTATTTTTTATAAAAAAAAGAGATGGGATGAGAGGATATATAATCCTATCAACAAAAATGTAGATGGATTAGTATATATGTGTGTAGCTGATATGCAAAGTACTTTTCCTGTATTTCCCAAAATACTGGATGAATTTTGTTATAGATATAGCAATATGGATGGACAACTGATTGTTTTTATCAGGAATAATGCAGATAAAGGAAATAATCTACAATTAGTACTAGAATGCTTAATGAAATATGAGCATGTGAATTGCTCTGTTCAAATTATTGATAACGAAACAGTATCCATGCAAGAGGTAATATATAATAGTGATTGTTATATTACGAATAGAGAGTCAGAAAATTTAAAAATGGTTGAAATAGCCAATTTTTATTCGAAAAGAATTTTGTCAGGGGTAGATATTTCCATATGGAATTAAAAGGAGTTTTAAATGGCAGTAAACGAATTAAATTCTACAGAAAAGATATTACAGAAAGCGCTGATAAATAAAGAATATGAACAGGCTCAAACTATATTGACAGAGTATAAGAAGGATATTAGGCTCATCTATCAATGTATTTTTAGCGCTTCTATTGCATTTGCATTAGGAAATAAAGAGCAGGCTTGGGGGAATATTGCACAAGGATTACAGATAGATGGAAGTAATTATGAGTTGTATATGATGTTAGGAGATTATTATTGTGAATACAATCTTCAACAGGCATACTTATGCTATGAAAATGCATTATTTCATTGTGAAGTAGAAGAAGATAGAATGCAGATTCAGGAAGTACTCAATGATTTTGAACGTCAGGGAATCCGTGTGCCGAAGGCAGCAATTGTAATTTTGTCATATAATTTACTGGAGATGACGGAAGCGTGTGTTGAAAGTATCAGAAGAACAACTTCACCATGTTCGCGAGAGATTATCGTGGTAGATAATGCATCTAAAGATAATAGTGTAGTATGGCTAAAGCAACAGGAGGATATTAAGCTGCTTTGCAACAAGGAGAATTGTGGATTTCCCATGGGATGCAATCAGGGGATTCGGATGTCAGAGAAAGAATCCGATATTCTGTTGTTGAACAATGATACAATCATGACGGAAAATGCATTGTTCTGGCTTCGCATGGGGTTGTATGAAGACGAGCAGATTGGCAGTACGGGTAGTGTGTCCAATTATGTATCTAATGGACAAGTTGTTATTGAGGATGGGAAAACAGAAGAAGAGTATTGTGTCTTTGCAAAAATCAACAATGTTCCAATGGAAAAACCATATGTGAATAAAGTTAGCTTAGTAGGTTTTGCACTTTTATTAAAACGTCAGGTGCTTGAAAAAACAGGGTATCTTGATGAAAGATTTTCACCGGGAAATTTTGAAGATAATGATATCTGTCTGAGAATCATATTAGGGGGATATCGGAATGTTTTGTGCAAAAACAGTTTTATTATTCATTGGGGAAGCAAATCATTTGGCAAGGCACCCGAAAAATATAATAATATTATGGAAGTAAATCAGAACAAATTCTTTGAGAAATGGAAACTGATTGGTTTAAATTATAGTAACTATTTGGAAATTAGAACGGATTTGTTGGATGTAATAACAAAATATCATACAGAAGATAACTGGAATATTATGACTATTGGTATGGGGTGTGGAGTAACATTAAGTTATTTGCAGTCCCGATTTCCACGTGATCAGATTTTTGCAATAGAGCAGCAACCATATCTGGCACAAATTTCAAATCAGATTACGGATACAGTTTGTGCGGAATTGGATGGGTGGAAAGGCGATGACTTGCAAGAAACCTTTGATATAATTCTTGTGAATGAGGCACTGGAATTTACAAAGAACCCTATAGCAGTATTGAATGAATTTGTTAAAATGTTGAAACAGGATGGTAAGCTGCTGATTGGCTTCTTCAACAGAGCTTTCTATGAACGGGTGGTGGATGGAATTGGACAGGATGAATTGTTTGATAGAAATAGCTTACAGAAAATACTTTCAGATGCTAAATTGACAGTAGATGATTGGACTGGAATTCAGCCGCTGAATATTCCTGCAGAGGAACGGAAGAAGATTCAAAAAGTACAGATGCAAAATCCAATGCTGCGATCGGAAGATTTTCTTGCGCTTCAATGGACCTGCATAGCCGAAAAGCAAAGGAATGATATCAAATTCGGGGATAAAATGGTTGTATGTATGCCAACCTGTGGACATCCCAATGTGATTGAAGATGTGCTACAGCATTGTGCAGAAACGTATAAAAGGTATGCATTGGATGTATATTTTTATGATAGCAGCAAGGATGATGAAACAAAGAAAGTAATAGAAAACTATCAAGGCATGGGGTTTGATAACCTGTATTATATAGCGGTGGATCCGGAGATGTCACCAGTTTATAAGTTTGAAAATATATTTATGCTTGATCAGATAGAAAAGCAATACAAATATATGTGGTATCTTCGTGATCGGTGTTGGTGTGAAGAAAAAACATTAAAATTAATGTACAAAGCTATTTCAGAAGAGTATGATTTGATATTCTTAGATGTTGGACATCCTGAATATAAGAAAGAAATTTCCGTATGTGACGATGCCAATGTTTTTTATCATAGATGCGGTGATTATGCAACGTCTATGGATACAACTATTTATAATGTAAATACCATGATAAAATCTAAAATAGATTATAAGAGCTTTAGAGAAAGATACAATGGGGAATATAGGCAAACTTTTTTTCATTTTTTACTAATATTTGAGCAGTTGAGTAAAAAAAATAATCCTTTGATATGTCTTTTAGCAGGAAGAAATGTTACAATATTTCATTCCAATTATGGCAGTTCTGGGTGGGGAAAGACAAGATTAGAAACCTGGGTGGATAAATGGATTTTAGCAAATGAAAAATTACCAGATTGTTACACTATGAAAGATGAAATTATTAAAAGAACAGCATCATTTCCGTGGATACTAGGTAGTATAGATATACTAATAGATTTGCAAAAAAGAGGAATATTAAATGATAAATATTACAAAAAAATTAAGGACAATTGGCATAGAATATCGGATATACCAATTGAAACATTATATGAGATTGCGAATGGAATATATAAAAAAAGAAGTTAATTTTATTGTTGGATTATGTTACAAAGGAGTTTGGGCAGATGAAATGGAAAAATAAAGGAAAAGAGTATGAAAAAATAATATCTAGTATACTTGATCAGAACGTAGATGTGTATATATGGGGAGCGGGTACTTTTGGAAGGTCATTTTATGAGTTATTTAAGGATAGAATTAATATAAAGGGATTCATAGACTCGGATGAAAATAAACAATGTTTAAGTTTACAACCTAATGTGTATTTACCGAAATATTTTTTTGAGATGTTATTAAATGAAAATGTACATATTATTGTTGCTAGTGGATGGATTACAGAAATCTATGGACAGTTAAGGTTATGGGGATTGACTGAATATAAAAATTATTTTCATGCAAATGAATTTACTTCATTATATATGTTATATAAAGAGAATAAGACATATATGGTCTCACTTAATATTCCAATTACTACACGTTGTACATTGCGTTGTGAAAAATGTATGGCATTGATACCCTATGTAAAGAAGCCTGAAAATAGAAGCTTGCAGAAAATTAAGGATGAATTAAACACATATTTTCAGTGGGTAGATAATTTAGCCATATTAGGTTTGGGAGGCGGAGATGCATTAATTCATCCACAGTTTGCTCAAATTTTGTCATGGGTAGGAGAACAATATTATGGTAAGAAAATTCAAGACATTGAAGTATACACCAATGCTATAATAATTCCATCGGATGAAATTTTACATTTGATGAAAAAATACAATGTAATAGTACGCTTTTCTGACTATTCTAAGTCACTACCAGGACGACAGAAGATGCAGGAATTAATAGATATATTAGAAGGAAGAAAGATACGTTATGAAAAGTGTGTATGGGATACATGGTATGACACCGGATTCCCACAGCATTCGAACGGGTTATTTGATGAACGAGATCTAGTAGATCATTATAATAAATGTATTACAAAGTTATGTGCTATAGAATATAATAAGAAATTATATTTTTGTAGTGTTCATGCTTCCGCAGTAATTGCTGGATACTGTGAAGAAAAAAGTTCAGATTATTTTGACCTTGAAGATTATAATGAAGGACGCAGAAGTGAATTCATAGAGTTTAACGCTGGATACTGTGAAAAGGGCTATTTAACTTATTGTTTGAGATGCAATGGATACCAAAATATTAACAATAAGTATGTTCCTGTTGCAAAACAACTATAGGTGAGATAAATATGAAATATGCAAATTTGAAACATAATGGTTTGGCACGAGGAAAAGAAAAACGAATAGTAAATATTGGGGATGCTTTTGAAATAATTTCAATAGACCAGATATATGAAAGAATGGGAATACTTTCTGAGGATATAGTCTATATTGATCTATATGAGTTGGACTCATATGATGGAGAAGAGGTTGTACTACCAATTAATTTTTTGCTTTTTCCACAGATGATGGGAAAAGATTTTTTGAATTTTTCAAAAAAAATAACACCGGTTTTTTTGGGAGTTTCATTTGCACAAACGGAATTGACAAGAAATCAGGTGGATTATTTGAAACAATGGGAACCTATTGGGTGTCGTGATGAAAGAACTAAAAATGTTTTATTGAAACAGGGTATTGATGCATATATAGGAGGATGCATGGTTGCTACAATTGAATGTGAGATAGATAATGAAAAAGAAAAATCAAAAGTAGCTTTTATTGATGTGCCACAATTTGTAGAACCCTATATTCCTAATTATATTAAAAAAGATATTGAAATTTTGGATCATGAATTATATTTATCATATAATGAAGTTAAGTTAGATGATTCTATAATCAATAGTGCAAAAGAACGTATGAGATATTATAAGAATGAAATTAGAATGATAGTTACTTCAAGGTTTCACGGAGCTGTAATTGGGTTAGCACTTGGAATTCCTGTTATATTAGTAGCAGAGAATAATTTTTTTAAATTTAGTTGGTTGTCAAAACTATTGCCATTTTATGATCTAAAAACAGTAAGTGAGATAGATTGGAATCCATGTCAGACTGATATAGATAAATTGAGAACTCAAATGATCACTTTGGCAATTAATAGAATACAAAATGCTGTAATGTTAAAAGTGATAGCAAGAGATATAGACGTTAAATTGAGCAATAGCAATCGCTGTGATGATAATGCGCTGATTTATATAAACGAGGCAGTGAATTATATTAAGAAGAACTGGGGGAAAAATGATAATATCCAATATGCACTATGGGGAATTAACCAAAATGCACAAGAGCTATTTCGATTTATACAGAAGAATTATTTGAATGTTAAATTGGTAGCGGTTTATGATGGATTAAGAAACACTGAATTTCATGGAATTGTAAGTCAGTATCCTAGTCAAGAAACAATTCATCCTAATATATTTATTTTTGTGACTTCTAATACAGCCAATAAAACGGCTGAAGAATTGTTCAAAACTATAAAAAAAGAAAATTATTTTCTATGTCAATTAAATTTCATTAAGGAAATTGGAGAATAAAGTTATGGAGTTCTGCGAAAAAATCTTACAACATATACAACAGAATAATTTGATACACATTATAGATAACCTTAAAAATGTACAGGTGGCTATATGGGGGACAGGACAAGCAGGAGAAATGATTTTTTACTCATTGAAAAGAAATGGTATTAATCCTTGCTATTTTGTGGATAGTAATAGTGATTTAATTGGAAAAACATATTGCACAGTTCCTATAATTGGAGTAGATGATATAAAAAAAACAGACTATATTGTTATAGCAGCTAATATAAATTATAGGCTGCATGAATGTTTGGAGATAATGGGAATATCATATGTATATATTGATCCAATAAGCCTTTGGGAATATGATGGAGATAATCCGTATTATGTTCGGAATGAAATAAGTAATCATCAAAAAGAGATCAATATGGTGTTTAATATGTTAAATGACGAACATTCTAAGGAAGTATATTATAAAGTATTATTACATCGTGCAACTCATAATATTTCATTAATATGGGATATCTATGATCATAATCAATATTTTGGTAATGAAATAGTTGCGAACATAAGTGGAAATTTTGTAGATTGTGGCGCATATCAGGGAGATACATTGCTACAGTTTGTGAATCAAGTTGGTGAGAAAGAATATAAATATTTTGCATTTGAAGCGGATATAAATAATTTTATTAAACTTTCAAATCTTATTAAAGCAAAGAAATGGAATGCTTTTGCTTACAATTTGGGAGTATGGGATACGAAAGAGGTGCTTTGTTTTCAAAATGATGTTATATCAGGAGTTGGGGTAAGTGGTAAAGTTGTGAAGAGTGAAAATGAAGACTATAAAACTATCAAGGTTAATGCGGATTCGTTGGATCATGTCTTAGAGAAAGAAAAAGTGGATTTTATAAAAATGGATATAGAGGGAGCTGAAATCAGAGCTTTGTATGGTGCTAGTACGATAATTAAATTGCAAGAACCAGTTTTAGCTATATCGGCATATCATGAACTGAATCATTTATGGGAGATCCCGTTATTGATAAAAAAATTGAATAAAAAATATCAGATTCAATTTGCGCATCATATGTGGAATATGGCTGATACAGTATGCTATGCAATTCCTAGATCTCCATATGAAATGTGACATTATAAAGGATAATAGATATGAATGAAATTATACGAGAGGATATAAATTGGCTAATTGATCAGGTTAATTATAAACAGTTTGATAAGGCACGAATATTGATTACTGGAGCATGTGGAGCAATTGCGAGGTATTTGGTTCATTTTTTTATGGAATTATATACCGAATATAATATTAAATGTGAAGTACATGCACTAGTACGAGATATTGAAAAAGCTCAGAAAGTATTACATGATTGGATAGAGAAAGATAATTTTTATTTACATAAAGGAAATGTAGAAAATAGTGGGGTATTAGCTCGAGACATGACCTATATATTTCATGCAGCTGGTATTTCAGCAACTCAAATGTTTGAGACAAATCCAGTTGATGTAATAAGTGCAAATGTAAAAGGAACCGAAACCTTACTAAGAAATGTAATAGATAATGAAAGGTTGAAAAAAATAATTTTTTTTAGTAGTGGAGCAGTATATGGGGATTTGCCCAATATTTATGCAACCGTGACTGAGAATATATATTATTCTTTTGATCCATTCAGTATAAATGCATGTTATGTAGAAGGAAAACGAATGGGCGAATTGTTGTGTTATTCTTACTGGAAACAATATGGAGTACCAACAGCAATGGTGAGAATAGGACATTCTTATGGACCGGGTATTAATTTAGAGTCTGGACATATATATTCAGATATTGTTAAAGCATTAGTCGAAAAAAGAGATATTACCATTAGAAATCCTCACGTAACGAGACCATTCACATATGTGAGAGATACAATATGGGGAATTTTATTGGTTGCTTTAAAGTCAGATGATGGCAATGCTTATAATTTGTGGAACATAAATGAGGAAATATCGGTTGGAAGATTGGTGAATATTTTATTTAATCATACATTTAAAGAGTTGGATTTAAAAATATACTACCAAGATAAGGAATACATATGTACTGATATAGATAATAAAGGATATAATATAGAAAGAACTGATACTAAGAAAATTGAAAAGCTAGGGTGGATGGCTAAAGTTAATATTGAAGATGGATTTTCTAAAACAGTACAAAGCTTTAATTTTCAATAATGGAATAGCTTTCATTTTGATTAGAAATAGAATACGAGAACCTTATAGAGGGGGATTTCATATAGATGATATACAAACATATTTATCATGAACTAGATAAGGAAGCTAAAATCTGGACTTCTAATAATAATCAATATTATATATGGGGAGCTGCCGGGAAAGGTACAACATTTATTCAACGATATAGCAGCAAGCTTAATATTAAGGCGGTAGTGGATAAAGATGAGAAAAAACAGGGACAAGAATTACTGGGGGTTAAAATTATATCGCCCGAGGATCTTCAAATTACTGGAGGGAAAATAGTAATTTGTACGGAAGCATATCGGGAAGTTGCAAAGCAGCTAGATGAGCATGGACTTCTGGAAAATGTGGATTATATTGATTTTAAAAGATTTGCAACCATATATGATTGGTACATAGAAGGAAAGGTCTATATTAATCGTGTTGATGTATCGGTTACAAATCGATGCACTCTCAATTGTGAGGGATGTAATATGCTTATGCCTTACTATTGCAATCCTAAGGATCGTAAATTAGAGGACATTAAAAAAGATTTGGATGTCTTTTTTCAATGGGTTGATACGGTAGAGGATTTGAATCTCTTAGGGGGAGAACCTTTATTGTATCCGGATTTGGTAGAGGTATTGCAGTATATTCAGGACAACTACAGGGATAAAATAATTGATATCTATATGTTTACAAATGGGACATGTAATCTTTCCGAGAAACTATTGGAAGTTTCGCATAGAATAGGTGTCATCTATGATATCAGTGATTATACAAATGGTTTACCACGGCTGGAAGCAAGATTAGAGAAATTTCAGAAAATATTATCCGAGAATTCAATCCGGTTTATAAATAAAAAAATGGATTTCTGGCTGGATTTTGGATTTGCTACAGCAGATCATTCAAGAGATTCTGAAGAGCAAAAGGTAGCTTTTTTTCATCAATGCGGAGCTCCTTTTCGGGGATTAAGAAATCAAAAATTCTATTATTGTCACTTGGAGGCCAGCGCAGTAGAGCTTGGAGAATGGAAGGAACAGGAAGGCGATGCGTTCTTGTTGGATCCATATGATGCGGACAGAAAAATAGAATTGTTAGAGTTTAATCTGGGATATAGTAAAAGAGGCTATCCCTCTATTTGCATGAAATGTGAGGGATGCTGCAGTAAAACCAGAATTGCAGTAGCAGTTCAGAGGAAAAGAAATGTCAAGTGAGAAAGAATATATTCTACATACTTTCCGGGAAAACTTTCAGCATAAAAAGCGGAAAAAGATATGTTTATATGGAACAGGAAAGCATACATGGGAATTGATTCATGAGTTAAAGGATTATCAGATTATTGGTGTTGTTGATTTCGCATATGAGGGGACGGAATATAACCTTCTTACTACTGAGGAAATCAAGAAACAAGCGGATTTTATTGTTGTTGTGGCAAGACCTATGTTATTAAAAAAGATATATATGAGAATTCGCAAGGCAATTGCAGATATTTCTGTTTATTCAATTGAGGGTATTAATATAGAACAGTTTTTATTGGAAAGAAATATAAACAATTGTTTACATGAGGCATCCCAATTTATATTATCTGCTGAGGACAAGTTCTTGTATGATCGTTCAGTAGAAAAATTGAAAGCGTTACCAAGACAGGAAGACGGGAATTTACTGATTCCCGATTTATATACATTTATAAATATATTTATGGCTCCCTTTTTTGTGAATCTTTTCTTGTGGGTAACACAACAGGCAATTAAGAAGAAATGTGACCTGTTGCTATTTCAAGCGAGGGATGGATATTTGTTTCAGAAAATGTATTCAGAGGAACGTTCTCAATATAATAAGGATCTTCCGGATGCATTTTACTTTTATGCATCAAGGCAGGCTGTTATATCAGCAGTGAATAATTCTATAGAGCAGGAAAATTATAGACAGTACCTGAAAGGATTCTCTCTTGATAAATATTGTAATATAGGTATATATGATTTTGGGGCGAGAGGTACGGTGCAATATTATCTGGAGCAGATTATGAAAAGAAAATTGCACGGATTATATTATATGAAACTTCCATTGGAAATAGGAAGTGTAGAAGTGGATTCCTATTGTGGCAGAGAAATGAATTTTTACCAGATGAAAACATTTGCTCAAGTATTTTATCCTTTGTTAGAGGCATTTTTCGAGGCACCGCATGGTTCTTTGAAAGGTTTTGATAGGTCAGGAATGCCAATACAGGAAGAATATATAGGAAATATTCATGCCCAAAATCGTATATATAGAGCAACAATGGATTATTATAGGGAATATAGAAGTATGTGGAGTGAGAAAACGGCTCCATTAATTTCAGTACAATTGCTTGACGCACTTATGGAGATGATCAGAAGTCCACAAGTGAAATTGACCGAAGAGGTAAGAAAAGAATTTGTATTAAAGGATTCTTTTCATAATGAAACATTGAATTTTGCGGATGATATTTTGATATAACACTGGGGAGAGATTATGTCAGAAGAACGAGAGTTTTGCAGTAAATTTGAAAAAGAATGTACCGCTCTCCGATCTAAAAAGGTTATGCTTTATGGAACGGGTGAAAAAACTAAATTTCTTCTGGAAAATGTCAGAGGGTTCCATTTTGAAGGGATTTTAGATCCGCAATTAGAGAATGAATATATATTTAATACAAAGGTATATCCAATACAGGAAGCTGCGATCAGAAAATGCAGTATTATCATTGTAGCCAGAGATCATATCGTTAACATTATATTTGCACGTATTCAGGAATTTTGCAATAGAAATGAAATAGATGTATATGATGTGCATGGAAATAAACTTCCTTATGCTGGGGATAGAGGTATAAGCAGTGATATAAAGTATTGGGGGACTGGTGTTTCCGATATAAGAAAAACAATTGCGAAATATGATATTATTTCGTTTGACATATTTGATACTCTGATACAAAGGACTACATTGACTTTGGCAGATATGTTTCAACTTATGGAAGTACAGGGAATGGTTCCTCGTGGATTTGCAAAGTATCGTATAGGAGCAGAGCGTGAGTGTCAGTGTCAGGGAATCTATAATATAAGTGATATTTATCATAAAATGGCACAATCTTCCGGCTGGAAAGATGAGAGGCTGCAAAAGTATTGTGCAGCTGAATTAAGTATGGAAAAACGTATATTACAGCCGAGAAAACATATGGCAGCATTGCTGCAATGGGCGGTAGATATCGGAAAGAAGATATATCTGGTATCCGATATGTACTGGATGAAGGATATTATTATACAGCTGCTTAGAGGAATGGGTATAAGTAATTATCAACAAATACTGGTGTCTTGCGAAGAACATAAAAGTAAAAAAAGCGGGGAACTATTTCAAGAACTCAAAAAAATCGTAAAATCTGATCACATCATACATATTGGTGATAATCGTATTGATGATATAAGAATGGCTGAAAAGTGTGGTCTGGACACTATACAGATTATGAGTGCATATGAACTATTAATGTTGTCTGATATGCAGGGATTTTTAAATAGCATTCATACATTTCAAGATAGAATTGTTCTGGGAATGATAATGGCAAAACTGTTTTCAGATCCATTTTCACTGAATAAACATAAGGGTCGGGTTTATTTAGATAATAGAGATGCCTTTATATATTGCTTTTTATCTCCTATAATTTATAACAAAAAACTGCATGTAGAGGATCAGTTGCTTTTAGCTGTGTATAATGAATTCTTGGAAGATTTTGAAAGACTATATGGAATTCGGAATGGTGAAGAGCTGTCACCGGAATTTGAAAATGCCCTAACTAACTGGATGACAGTACATGATGATAGAATCACATTAGAAATGAAAAAATTATTATTACAAATACAGAAATTATGAGAATTAAAAGGTAAAGTTCTTGGAGAACGGAAATGTTGCAAGGAGGCACATATGAAGGTAGTGTTATTAGCTGGAGGTATGGGAACCCGTATATCTGAAGAAACGGGATATCGTCCCAAGCCGATGATCGAGATCGGTGGAATGCCAATTCTGTGGCATATCATGAAAGAATATTCCTATTATGGTTTTAATGAGTTTGTTATATGTGCAGGATATAAACAGCACATTATCAAAGAGTGGTTTGCAGATTATTTTCTGCATACTTCTGATATTACGTTTGATCTTACGAATGGAAATGACATTATTATACATGATCGGCATACAGAGCCATGGAAGGTTACGGTAGTGGACACTGGATTAAACACAATGACCGGTGGAAGATTGAAGCGTGTACAAAAGTATATTGGAAATCAAACATTTATGATGACTTATGGTGATGGGGTCTGCGATGTAAATATTGATGAAGTATTAAAATTTCATCAACAGCATGGGAAGATGGCAACCTTAACTTCGGTACGTATGACACAGGAAAAAGGTGTTTTGGATATTGGGGTAGACAGTTCGGTCAGGGCATTCCGTGAGAAGAGTGCACATGATGATTCACCAATTAATGCCGGATATATGGTGCTGGAACCTGAGGTGTTGGATTACATAGCAGGAGACGATACGGCTTTTGAAAGAGATGTGTTAGGAATACTGGCAGATAAGGGAGAATTAATGTCATATCAGCATACAGGATTTTGGCAGTGTATGGATAACCAATGTGAAAAGAAAATGTTGGAAGAATTATGGAGTAATGGACGGGCTCCCTGGAAAATGTGGAAATAAAACAGAAATTATTGACAGGAAGAGGTTTATAAAAGAAAGCTATGAAAGAAACGGGTTTTTATGATAAAAAAACGGAAGAGGAAGCAAAAGAGGATATTCTGATTCGAGTGAAAGAATATTGTGAGAAATATCGGGGAAAAATATTCTATACTCCAGGAGATCGAATCCCGTATGCTTCACGCGTATATGATAGCAAAGAAATGTGTAATCTGGTTGATTCAGCATTGGAATTCTGGCTTACAGCAGGGAGATATACAGTGCAATTTGAAGAAGAATTTGCAAAGTATCTGGGGGTTCGGTATTGTTCATTGGTTAATTCCGGATCTTCGGCCAATTTATTAGCCTTTATGGCATTGACCTCACCATTGCTTGAAGAAAGACAGATACAACGGGGCGATGAAGTGATTACAGTTGCAGCCGGTTTTCCTACTACAGTAGCGCCAATCATACAATATGGTGCAGTACCGGTTTTCGTTGATGTTACGATTCCACAGTATAACATTGAAATAACGATGCTGGAGAAAGCTCTTTCATCAAAAACCAAGGCGGTTATGATAGCACATACTTTGGGGAACCCTTTTGATTTAAAAGAAGTCAGTAAGTTTTGCAAACAATATAACTTATGGTTGATTGAGGATAATTGTGATGCGCTAGGATCGGAATATACAATGGAGGGTGAGACGCGTCTGACGGGTACCTTTGGGGATATTGGAACTTCCAGTTTTTATCCACCGCATCATATGACTATGGGGGAAGGTGGAGCAGTATATACAGACAACCCATTATTGCATCGTATTATTCGATCACTTCGGGATTGGGGAAGAGACTGTATATGTCCATCAGGATACGATAATTTGTGTGGGCATCGATTCGATGGGCAGTATGGTGAATTACCATTGGGGTATGATCATAAGTATGTATATTCACATTTCGGATATAATTTGAAAGCAACAGATATGCAGGCAGCGATAGGATGTGCACAATTAGAGAAGTTTCCATCTTTTGTAGAAAAAAGACGAAAGAATTTTTTGAAATTATATCATGGATTACAAGAGGTTCAGGACAAACTGATATTACCAGTGGCACAGGAAGGTTCAAATCCAAGCTGGTTTGGCTTTGCGATGACCTGTAGGAAAGAAACGGAGAGAAAAAAGGTGATATCCTACATAGAATCACATGGAGTACAGACACGGATGCTGTTTGCCGGAAATTTGATTAAGCACCCATGTTTTGATGAAATGAGAAAGGAAAAGGAAGGATATCGGGTTGTAGGGTCTCTGCAAAATACAGAACGTATTATGCAGGATACATTTTGGGTAGGAGTCTATCCGGGAATGACAGATGAAATGATGGAATATATGATAAGAGTGATTCGGGAAGCGGTAGTGCAACGGAGTTAATGATATGACAGATTTTGGTTTTTATAAAGGGAAAAAGGTTTTTGTTACCGGGCATACGGGATTCAAAGGAAGCTGGTTGTGTGAGGTGCTTACTATGTTGGGAGCAGACGTAACCGGATATTCATTAAATCCACCAACGGATCCGGCACTTTTTAATATTCTTTCTTTAAAGGAAAGAATGACTTCAATAATAGGAGATATTCGTGATCTGGATAGTCTAATGAAATGTATGCAGGCGATGCAGCCTGAAATTGTGATACATATGGCGGCACAGCCTATTGTGAGAGAGTCCTATAAAAAACCGGTATATACGTATGATGTGAATGTCATGGGCACAGTTAATATACTGGAATGTGTGCGAATGACAGATTCAGTTCGTTCGTTTATCAATGTCACCACTGATAAAGTGTATAAAAATAAGGAATGGGAATGGGGATATCGGGAAAATGAGGAACTAAATGGATATGATCCATATTCTAATTCAAAGTCTTGCTCGGAACTTGTGACAGATAGTTATAAGAATTCTTTTTTTTATGATAGAGATATCGCTGTTTCTACTATGCGGGCAGGTAATGTGGTTGGTGGTGGTGATTTTGCTCAAGACCGTATCATCCCGGATTGCGTTAAAGCTGCTATGCAGGAAAAAGATATTATCATTAGAAATCCGTATTCGGTGAGACCTTACCAACATGTTTTGGAGCCGGTTATGACATATCTTTTAGTAGCCCAGAAGCAGTATAAAGACCGGAATGTAGCTGGAAGCTATAATGTTGGACCTGATGAGAATTCATGTCTGAAAACAGGAGAAATTGCAGATCTTTTTTGCAACAAGTGGAATGAAAAGACAGGAAAGTATATAGAATGGCTAAATAGATATGATGGTGGACCACACGAAGCTTCCTATCTTCGTTTAGATTGTTCACGATTAAAGCAAGCATTTGGATGGCGACCATTCTGGCCTGGAAAAGAAATGATAGATAATACCGTGGAATGGTATGTAGGTTGGATGAACAGGCAGGATATGAGAACTATAATGCATGCGCAGATTAACCATATGATGCAAAATTACAATAAATCATGAGATTGCTAATGGGAATAAGGAGTAATTAAGCTTCGTAATGTTTCGTGTTCGTAAACGATCCAAAAGAATACCGCTTTTAATACTGCGCAAAGTAATGTTCAGATTGATTTTCGCATTTTTAAACACATAGGGAGCCATGTCGTAATAATCCACAGGTCCATGATTAATACACCCGGGAAAAGTAAAGGTTTGATCCGGGGTGTACAGATCCAGGGGATGCTGTTCCCCAATGGCAGCTAAAAGGTCGGTGCGCTCGATAGCCGTAATTTGGCGGTTAATCACATATTGCGCATAAAGGTATTCCACACTCTCAACGCTGGTAGGATCCGGCTGCATGGGAAGGGATTTCTGCAGATCCTCAATGATGGGAGGAGGCAGAAGTTCCTGAATGAAGTTATAACCATAGATCTGCCGCTGGGCGGCCATGATGCCTTCCAGATAGCCTTTGGTGTAGGGCGTGATGTCATGAAGCCGCTGGTAAAACTGGTGCTTTTCTGTATAAAGGGCACCCACAAAAGCGATCTGGGCCTGATTCTTCCATTTACTGTTGTAGAAATCCTTCAGCTGCGGGGCAGTATCCATTGCCTGCAGACGATCAGTGTTCGCAGCAAGTGGCAGATAATATATGGTCTGGATTCCGGCTTTGTGAAATTCCAGATAAAGTTCTTTGTCAAATACAAAAACATAGTTGCAGGGATTGATGATGGTATAGGAATACAGCAGAACATAGGGACTGTCATAAACCCATGATACATAGCGCATCCCGGCCTTTTTACATGCCAGAGACACAATGGGAAAATAATTGAATGAAAATACGAAGTCGGGACAGTAGCTAGACATTTCGTGAATCAGCTTTGTCTCTTCGGTATCATCGTGATGAAGTTCATCCTTGGAAAAGGGAATGGCTTTTACATCATGTCCAAGCTCCTTAAAAGCAGAGATGATGTCTTCGTTTCCAAAACTTTTCCATTCTAACATTAAAATTTTCATAGGTCGATTACCTTATATATTATGTGTATATATGATATCCATCATGTATCTGTGATAGACAGAATTTCCGATAAAAGCTGTAATCAGGTAACTATCTAGTACAGGTCGAAGCATTGCTGCCTAGATCTGAGAATTTGATTTGGTAATGCAAAATCCCATCGGCAAAGTCGATTGGGAATGGATATCCCGATATCCCGTATAAGAAGAGTATAGCATCTGTGCACAGAACAGACAAACAAAGAAGCTTACTGGATATCGGATTAATTTTTTGTAAATTATGACGGAATATAAAGGAAATATCTTGAAAAAATCATGAAAAAACAAGAAAATCTATTGAAATTTACTAAAAGCTCTGTTATGATTGTTTTACAAATCAATGGAAAACAGAATAGAAATTGCTATCAGGTCAGTAATCTATATTTCTAATTCAATGACAGGCACTTATTTCGTGCAGATATCACGTTTTTACAATTTATGAGTTTATGCTTTTATACTTGGATAGTCACGTTGTCTTTTATTTTGCGTGAATGAGCAGGAAAGCAGGACGAACAGCACAGCTGTATTTGGATAAGTATGCA
>FR902978.1:7747-10824 GCA_000438155.1 Firmicutes bacterium CAG:95 | reverse complement strand
CGTAACTGCGGACATATTGTGGTAGGAACCAGAGCTCCGGAGGTATGCCCGGTATGTAATCATCCGCAGAGCTATTTTGAAGTTCATGCAGAGAATTATTAAGAGGGAGGAGTTCACTACGAAGAATCATACAATCAATTCAAAAAAAGCAGTAATGATAGGCTGCGGCTTTGTTGGTTCCGCATCGGTATTTGCCTTAATGCAAAGCGGATTATTTACAGAGATTGTCCTTATTGATGCAGACAGGAATAAGGCAGAGGGAGAAGCCATGGATATCAGTCACGGAATCCCGTTTGCCCGTCCGATGAAAATATATGCCGGTGATTATGACGATGTGGCAGATGCTGCAATTGTTATCCTGTCCGCCGGGGCAGGTCAGAAACCGGGAGAAACAAGGCTTGATCTTGTAAATAAAAATGTGGCTATATTTAAGTCGATTATTCCTGAAATAGCAAAGAGGAATTTTGCAGGTATCATGCTGGTAGTTGCCAATCCGGTAGACATTCTTACGCAGGTGGCTATTAAGCTGTCCGGACTTCCTGAAAACAGAGTTATCGGTTCGGGAACGGTTCTGGATAGTGCGAGATTAAGATATAAGCTCGGTGAGCATTTATCCGTGGACAGCAGGAGTGTTCATGCGTTTATAGTAGGAGAGCATGGAGACAGTGAGGTTGTGGCATGGTCATCCGCCAATGTCTCTGGTGTTCCGTTAAGTGAAATGTGTGAAATGCGTGGTCATTACAGGCATAAGGAAAATACGGCAGAGATAGCTGCGGCAGTCAGGAACAGTGCATATGAAATTATCAACAGAAAGCATGCTACGTATTACGGAATTGCCATGTCTGTAAAAAGAATCTGTGAAGTGATTATGAGAGACGAAAGATCGATACTTCCCGTATCACACATGATTCATGGTGTATATGATATTGACGGTGTCGCATTAAGCATGCCGGCGATTGTAGGTGCTAATGGCGTAGAGGCAGATATCCCGATTAATTTAAATGGAGAGGAAGCGTTAAAGCTCAAGGAATCCGCCGATTCCCTGAAAAAAATTATAGACACAATTGAACTGTAAACTTTTACGTATGAAGGAGATAAAAGCATGGAAGTAAAATATTATGTATGTAAGCACTGTGGAAACATTATTGAAAAGGTAAAAGACAAGGGAGTACCTGTAATGTGCTGCGGAGAGGCAATGCAGGAGTTAAAAGCCGGTGTGACGGATGCAGCTGTTGAGAAGCATGTACCCGTATATACCGTGGATGGCAATCAGGTTCATGTTGTTGTCGGGGAGACAAAACATCCAATGCTGGAAGAACATTTTATTGAGTGGATTACATTAAATACCAATCAGGGCATTTACAGAAAACAGTTAAATCCTGGACAGGAGCCGGCAGCAGATTTCTGCCTTTGCGATGGAGAGCATGTAGAAGAAGTATATGCATATTGCAACCTGCATGGATTATGGGTAACCGTTTAGACATGTAGAAATGATGGTGTAAGGATGACGGCAGGCGTCTGTTCACTAAGGGGCGCTTGTGAATGAGCATGGCTGAACTGTTTTGATTATGGAAAGTGGAATACTATAGTTTACAAGGAGAGATAACGGATTTATGTACGAGATGAAACCGGAATATTATATCGGAATCGATATGATTGACGAGGAACACAAGCAGATTTTTAAGTATGCGGATGAAGCATATGAATTACTTCATGATGAGTTTACCGTTGATAAATATGATAAAATTGATGTCATACTGGAGAAGCTCCGGAATTATACGGTGAAGCATTTTACAGATGAAGAGCATTATATGGAATCTATCAATTATAAGAAATTATTCACACAAAAAGTCCAGCATCAGCAATTTATCAATAAGCTGGATGAATTTATGGATCAACATAACAAAGATATGGATGATCAGGACGAACAGATTATGGGCATTTTACAATATCTTACAGAGTGGCTGGTAAATCACATTCTGCATGTTGACGGTCAGATTCCACAGGGCTGATCCGGAACGGAAAATCAAATAATTATTCATAACCCCATTCGGGAAACCGCTGTTAATGCAGAGGAGTTTACGAATGGGGTTATTTGTTTTATAAGAAATTAGTTGCGTTGCGACACCGCTCGCACGCAAAGAGTTCACAGGCGAACTCTTTATTTTATGTTCTTGAACGACAAATCACAAAAAGTTCACAAAAAATTAGCACTCACTCATTGACAGTGCTAATGACAAGTGTTATATTACATTTAGAACAAAAGGGAGATCTGGAAGCCAGGCTGTAAAAGTAGTTATTATAGTTAAAGGTTCAAAATAAAAGCAGAAAAAGAAAGTTGTAAAAGCAGAAAGCCATAGAAGCAGAAAGAGGGTGACAGTTATGGCGAAGAAGAGAGATTATTATGAGGTTTTAGGAGTTTCAAAGACAGCGACCGATGCAGAAATCAAGAAAGCCTACCGGAAGCTGGCGAAAAAGTATCACCCTGATATGAATAAGGATAATCCACAGGCAGAGGAACTGTTTAAGGAGGTTACCGAAAGCTATAATGTGTTAAGTGATAAAGAAAAACGTAAATTATATGACCAGTTTGGTCATGCGGCATTTGACGAGGGTGCTGCACAGGGTGGTGCTTATGGAAATGGCGGTGCCGGAGCAGGTGGCTTCGGAGGTCAGGGCTTTGGAAATGGAAGCTTTCATTTTCGTGGTAATCCGGGCGGTAATTATCAGGAATTCCATTATAGTGGGGATAACCTCGATGATATTTTTGATGGGATTTTTGGCGGTGGATTTAAGAGCAGTGGTTTCGGAGGCAAGGGCTTTGGCAGTGGCTTCCACAGCAGCGGCTTCGGGGATGAAGAGGATCTTTTCAGAGGAAGCAGAGGACAGCGCACCCGTGCAAGAGAGGGCGGGGATGTGCTTGCTAAGGTGGATGTTACCTTTGAGGAAGCAGCGCTTGGTGCAGACAAGGTAATCCGCTTCCGTTCACCGGATGGAACGGACCAGTCCCTGCAGGTGCATATTCCGGCAGGCATTGATTCCGGTCAGAAGATCCGTCTGAAGGGAAAAGGAATGCC
>FR902978.1:0-7735 GCA_000438155.1 Firmicutes bacterium CAG:95 | reverse complement strand
AAAGGAATGCCGGGAATAAACGGCGGCGAGGCAGGCAGCCTGCTTCTTGAAGTAACCGTTCACGATAAGCCCGGTTTTGAACGAAAGGGCATGGATCTTTATACGACCGTGGAAATCCCGTTTGAAACCGCAGCGCTTGGCGGTGAGGCGATTGTCCCGACCCTTACCGGAAAGGTAAGCTGTAAGATCAAGGAAGGAACACAATCCGGTACGAAGATCCGGCTTAAGGGAAAGGGAATTGTCTCAATGAAGAATCCTTCACAGAAGGGCGATGAATATGCGGTGATCCAGATCCGGGTACCGAAGCATTTAAGTCCTGATGCAAAACAGAAATTATCAGAGTATGCAAAGGCGGCTTCATAAGGTACAGGTTTGCGTTTCGGAATAACTATTCAGAACTATGGTATTATGGTTTTGGAT
This sequence comes from Firmicutes bacterium CAG:95, assembly GCA_000438155.1. GTDB lineage: Bacteria > Bacillota > Clostridia > Lachnospirales > Lachnospiraceae > Suilimivivens. The sequence goes on along the minus strand of FR902978.1, from coordinate 7,315 downwards.
AGTTATTTTTTTGTAACAGTTCAGCCATGCAGAAATGATTGTGCAAGATGACCGTGGGAGCTTGCTCACTAAGGGCAGCTTATACATTCATTTCTTGTCATTTTCTCATAGAACTGGTAAAATATAATCGTGTTATGCAGCCATTCAGAGCTGCTCGCGGAGAATAAATTAGTTGCGTTAGCAACGGTTTTACGAATGGGCTTCTGAATAGTTACCGTATATGTATGAAATACAAGGGGGTAAATCAATGAAATTATTATGGAAGTATTTGAAGCAACCGGATTTGACAGTATTTTAACGATTGAAAATTAAGGGAGACAGAATATATGGCGTTTCTCAAGGTTGGCATCTGGAATCCCCCCGATGGAATAGGTGTGCACTGGCCGGTACATAATATGTAAACAAATTTTATTGGATAAGGAGAAAAACGATGGATAAGAAAGCAATGTATAAACTCAGTTACGGGCTGTTTGTTCTGACAGCGAAGGAAGCAGACAAGGATAATGGGTGTATTATCAATACAGCCATTCAGGCGGCCTCTGAGCCGAATCAGTTGAGTATTTGTGTGAATAAACAGAATTACACACATGACATGGTTAAGAGAACGGGAGAGTTTACTGTATCAGTACTCAGCCAGAATGCAGATTTCGGGATGTTTAAGCATTTTGGGTTCCAGTCCGGGCGGGATGTGAATAAGTTTGAGAATTTTACGCAATGCTCCCGTGGGGCAAATGGGATTTATTATATTACAGAGGGAACGAATGCCTACCTGTCGGTAAAGGTAAAGAAAACCGAGGATCTTGGTTCGCATACCATGTTTATAGGTGAGATTACGGATATGGAGGTCTTAAGTGAGGCTCCATCGGTAACCTATGATTATTATCTGAACAACATAAAACCGAAGCCACAGGCTGTAGGAACAGCAGAGGACGGACAGACCATCTGGCGCTGTACCATCTGCGGCTACGAATATGTTGGTGAAGAATTACCGGAGGATTTCATCTGTCCTATATGCAAGCATCCGGCATCCGATTTTGAAAAGATTGTGAAGAAGTAAAGTCAAGGAAAACAAAAGCTTTTGAAATCCCCCTGCAGCATTACACTCTGTTTTATTTGCTGCAGGGGATTTTGCATTATAACTGTGGGTACAGAACCGTCATGGACTCATTTCCTGTCCGGGAAGGAATATTCAGTTGTGTGATCATATCACAGAAAACGGCGAAGTGTTTGTTTATAATGAAGTCATAAAACAAAGGTATAACCAAACAAAGCAAGGAGGTATTTTGAATGAGATTAAAGGATAAAGTTGCGATTATTACAGGCGGAAGCCGGGGCATTGGCTTTGCTACCGCTGATAAATTTTTGAAGGAAGGTGCTGCCGTTATTTTAACAGCAAGTACGCAGGAATCCGCAGATCGTGCAGTGACAAAGCTGAAAGAAAAATATCCGGATGCCATCGTCGATGGAATCAGTCCCGATCTGGCCAGTCTTGAATCCGTCAGAAATGCTTTTAAAGAAGTAACCGGAAAATACGGATGCGTGGATATTCTGGTAAATAATGCGGGGATTTCGGAAAGCACCCCGTTTATGGAGTATACAGAGGAGACATTTGATAAGGTCATGGATCTGAATGTAAAAGGAGTTTTTACGTCTACCCGTGCAGCAGCAGAATGCATGGTGGCAAGAGGTGAGGGTGTCATTCTTTCTACTTCCTCCATGGTCAGTATTTCCGGACAGCCAAGCGGATTTGCCTATCCGGCATCAAAATGTGCAGTAAACGGCTTCACGATATCTTTGGCAAGAGAGCTGGGACCTAAAGGTATTCGTGTGAATGCAGTTGCTCCCGGTATCACCGAAACGGATATGATGAAAGCTGTGCCAAGGGAGGTCATTGAACCCATGATTGAAAGAATCCCGCTTCGTCGGTTGGGACAGCCGGAAGATATTGCCAATGCATTTGTATTTCTTGCTTCTGACGAGGCAAGCTATATCACCGGCGTGATACTAAGTGTGGATGGCATGGCAAGAAGCTAAGACAATGTAGGGATGGTGATGTCATCACCGAACATAAATGGATTTCAGGCTATCATAGAGTCATAAAAACAAAAGACAAAGGAGGAATGTAACATGTCTGCGATCAATATCAGTACCAATAATTTTCAGAAAGAAGTAATGAATTCCGATAAACCCGTCCTGCTGGATTTCTGGGCACCCTGGTGTGCACCCTGCCGTATGGTAGTTCCAATCATAGAGGAGATTGCAGAGGAACGGTCTGATATCAAAGTGGGTAAGATCAATGTGGATGAGCAGCCTGAGCTGGCAGGTAAATTTGGCATTATGACTATCCCGACTTTAGTAGTCATGAAGAATGGTGAGATTGTTAAACAGGTATCAGGTGCGAGATCAAAGAATGCTATTTTGGAAATGCTGTAAGGTGGTATTGCCGCTTACTCTGGAAAGGTGGAAAATAGGATGAAAATTGTAATCATAGGAGGCGTGGCCGGTGGAGCTACAGCTGCAGCAAGAATACGGAGACGGAATGAACATGCTGAAATTATCGTATTTGAAAAATCCGGATACATATCTTATGCAAACTGCGGACTTCCCTATTATATCGGAGATGTGATCACAGATCCGGAAGAGCTTACCCTGCAGACTCCGGAGAGCTTTTTCAGACGATTTCGTATTCATATGAAAATTCACCATGAAGTGGTTTCGATACATCCGGATCGTAAGACAGTTTCGGTGAAGAATCTGGAAACCGGGGAAGCGTTTGAAGAAAGCTATGATAAGCTGATTCTTTCCCCGGGTGCAAAGCCTGCACAGCCACGGCTTCCGGGAGTGGGCATGGATCAGCTTTTTACACTACGTACGGTAGAAGATACATTCCGGATTAAGGAATATATTACAAAGAATCACCCGAAATCTGTTGTGCTGGCCGGGGGAGGCTTCATTGGTCTGGAGCTGGCAGAAAACTTAAGGGAGCTTGGCATGGAGGTTACGATTGTTCAACGTCCCAGACAGCTGATGACTCCCTTTGATCCGGATATGGCATCCATGATCCATAGTGAAATGAGGAGGCATGGGATAAAACTGCTATTAGGCTATACGGTAGAAGGGTTTCGGGAAAAGGATCATGAAGCAGAGGTTCTGCTGAAGGACAATCCATCTCTCCGTGCAGATATGGTGATACTGGCAATTGGAGTTACACCGGACACTGCACTGGCAAAAGAAGCCGGTCTTGAGCTTGGTATTAAGGGAAGCATCGTAGTGAATGACCGGATGGAAACCTCAGTACCCGATATCTATGCTGCAGGTGATGCGGTTCAGGTAAAGCATTATGTTACCGGTGAGGATACGTTACTCTCTTTGGCAGGACCTGCGAATAAACAGGGAAGGATCATTGCAGATCATATTTGTGGTGATGACAGCCGTTATCCGGGCAGTCAGGGAAGCTCTGTAATTAAAGTGTTCGATATGACAGCTGCAACCACGGGTATCAATGAAACCAATGCCAGAAGGGCAGGTCTGCAGGTGGATACAGTAATTCTTTCTCCCATGAGTCATGCGGGCTATTATCCGGGTGGCAAAGTGATGACAATGAAGGTGGTTTTTGAAAAAGCGACCTGTCGTTTGCTGGGAGCCCAGATTATTGGATATGAAGGTGTCGATAAACGTATTGATGTGCTGGCAACAGCGATTCATGCCGGAATGAAAGCAACACAGCTGAAGGATCTGGATCTTGCCTATGCACCACCTTACTCATCTGCCAAGGATCCTGTAAGTATGGCAGGATTCATGATAGACAATATAACAAAAGAAATCCTGAAGCAGTGGCATCTGGAAGATATGGACGCTGTTCTTAAAGAGGAAGGGGCTGTGTTGCTGGATGTAAGAACAGTACAAGAATACAGCAGAGGCCATATTAGCGGATTCATAAATATTCCGTTGGATGAATTGCGGGAACACATCCATGAAATTGAGAAGGGAAAACCCGTTTACCTGATTTGCCAGAGTGGTCTGCGAAGTTATATTGCCAGCCGTATTCTGGAAGGGTACGGCTATGAAACCTATAACTTCTCCGGTGGATTCCGCTACTATGATGCAGTGGTTAATGACCGTGCATTGATTGAAAGAGCATATGCATGTGGAATGGATTATTAAAAGAATCAAAGTGCTTATTATTTTATGATTTCTGAAGGGCTTCCAGTCTTTTCATATCAAGAATGGTGATTTTGCCACGGGAGAGTCTGACAAGCCCTTCGTCTTGAAAATACCGGAGCATCCGGGTAATGACCTCCCTGTGGGAACCAAGATGGTTAGCAATGGTTTCGTGTGTGATTTCCAGTTCATTGCTTCCTTCAATGGATGCTTCTTCAAACAGAAATAAAGCAACACGTTTATCCAGACTTTTCCACATGATCTGTTCGATCAGCCACATGACATCAGAAAAACGGGAAGCCATTAACTCATTGGTATAGTTTGCGGCAGCAGCAGATTCCTGCATGATGCTCTTATAGGTCTCCGCCGGGATGACCCAGAGATCTGTGTCTTTCTCAGCTTCAATGATTACTTCGAACTGAATGGAACGCATGATACATGAGGCGGAGAGCAGACATATATCCATATCAAACAGGCGGTAAAGCGTGATCTCCCGTCCTTCATCCGAAAGGATATAAGTTCGAAGCTGTCCCGATTTAATCAGTAATAATCCGGTACAATCCAGATTTCCATTGTGAAGGATCGTTCCTTTTTTTACCTGTCGTGCAGTCAAACTGTCTGAAATCAGGTTTTTCTGTGCGGTATTTAAATCATTCCATACTGGAAAATAGTTTTCGAAGCTCATATAGCCAATCTCCCTTTATGAACACAGTATACTTATTTTTTTAAAACACGTCAATGATATGCCGTAACCATTGTATCTGTGATGCAAAGTGCTGGTTAACTCATTGCAGTCATCGTACCGCAGGTATTAAAGGTCTGCATAAGCTGTCCGGGATACAGCTTACAAAGTAATCACGAGCTTAAACCAGCCACCCTCTGTGGAAAAATCATAAAAGGCATTATGCTTTTCACAGAAAGCCATGATGGAGCGTGTGCCAGTTCCATCCGAAAATCTCAAAAAAATCACGCTGCATCACCTGTTGATTATGGGTTGTGGTCACGAGACGGAGATTATGGACAATTCCGAAAACTGGATTTCTAGCTTTCTTCATCATCCGGTGCTCCATGAACCGGGAACATTTTATAAATACAATACAGCCGGAACTAACATGCTGGCTGCCGTTCTGAGGAAAAAAACGGGACAGAACGTCACAGAGTTTCTGAAATCCCGTCTGCTGGAGCCGCTTGACATCACATCCCTTACCTGTGCGTTGCTCGGAGACGGAACGGAGCTCGGTGGAGGCGGTATGAAGATGGTGACGGAGGATATGGCAAAATTCACGTATTTTCTGTCCAGACAGGGCGAGTGGGAAGGAAAACAGCTGCTTCGAAAAGACTGGTTTGAACGCGGCGGCCGCATGATCGTCAGATTCCAGGAGGAAAAGCTGCTGTTAGAGGCAGAGGATACGCTGATCAGTGTCGGCGGACTCGGCATTTCACCGCGTCAGGCGTTGACAGCTTTTGAGGTAAAAGAATCTTGAAAAGTGTGAATGGACAGGCTGTTCGGCAAATTTGTAGCTTGTCACTCTGATAAAGGTTCGATATAATAAAGAAAAGGATATTCTGGAATCGGTCATCTCGGGTGGGTTCCGGTGCATAGCGGATAACATAGTTTCGCAGTGCTCCGGACGGGAACCTGAAGGTGGCCGGTTTTCGCTGTCATAATCTGTTTGGACAGAAACAGATTATGACAGCGATGGAAAATAAAATACAAATGGGGGTTTGTATCATGAGTGCAGAGAGCAAAACAAGAATGACGGAAGGCAGTATCTCCCGGAAGATCATCCTGTTTGCCATCCCGCTGTTCCTCGGGAACCTGTTTCAGCAGTTATACAATACGGTTGACTCACTGATTGTAGGAAATTTTCTGGGAAGCAATGCGCTGGCAGCAGTCAGCTCATCCGGAAATCTGATTTTTTTGATGGTGGGCTTTATTAATGGCATTGCCATGGGTGCCGGTGTCGTGATTGCGAGATATTATGGGGAGAAAAATCACAAAAAACTGCAGAAGGCGATCCACACGACTGTGGCATTCGGCCTGGCAGCCGGTCTGATCCTGACGGTGGCCGGCATGTACCTGGCACCGAAAATTCTGGTACTGATGGGAACACCGTCCGATGTTCTGCCGCAGTCGATTGCATATTTCAGAACCTACTTTGCCGGTTCTCTCGGCTTTGTAATGTATAACATTTTTGTCGGTATCCTGCAGTCCATAGGAGACAGCCGCCATCCGCTGATTTATCTGATCGTATCCTCGTGCATCAATGTTGTGCTGGACCTCTTTTTTATCGCAGGTCTTGGCATGGGAGTCGGCGCAGCGGCGCTTGCGACAGCTATTTCCCAGTTCGCAAGTGCGATTCTCTGTCTGATCCATCTGCTGAGGACGAAAGAGGAGTACCGTCTTTATATCAGCAAAATCCGATTCGACGGCAGAGTGCTTGGCGAGATTATCCGAAACGGTGTGCCGTCCGGTTTCCAAAATTCGGTTATCTCAATCGCAAACGTTTTCGTGCAGACAAATATCAATGCATTTGGAAAAATGGCGATGGCAGGCTGTGGTTCCTATGCAAAAATAGAGGGTTTTGCGTTTCTCCCGGTTACATGCTTTACCATGGCGCTGACCACATTCGTCAGCCAGAATCTTGGTGCAAAACAGTATGACCGTGCGAAAAAAGGAGCACGCTTCGGTATTCTCTGCTCTGTTGCCATAGCCGAGCTGATCGGATTTGTCATCTATGTGGCTGCACCAACGCTGATTGCGGCATTTAACAGTGATCCATCTGTCGTTCACTATGGTGTCATGCAGGCGAGGACGATTGCGCTGTTCTACTTCCTGCTGGCCTTTTCCCACTGTATCGCGGCGGTGCTCCGTGGCTCCGGACATGCCTCGATTCCGATGGTTGTCATGCTCTGCGTCTGGTGTCTGTTCCGGGTCAGCTACATTACCGTGACGGTTCGTCTGATTCCGGATATCCGTGTGATCTTTTGGGCTTATCCTCTGACCTGGAGTATCAGCTCCGTCATTTTCCTGTATCTGTTCCTGAAAGGGAAATGGGTATACGGCTTTGAAAAATCTGATAGAAACCCAAAGAAAAGAGGATAAAACAATGGATATAGAAATGTTTGGTAAGCTTTCCGATGCATTTGGACC
>FR902977.1:75375-90639 GCA_000438155.1 Firmicutes bacterium CAG:95 | reverse complement strand
TGCAAAAAATCCGCGCTATCTCATTTTCTAATGCTATGACCTGTGGTATACTATATTGGAGTATTGGTTTGCATATCACAATGTACAATAGATAGAAGGGGTTTGCGTGAAACGTTCACAGAAAAAACTTGAAAAACTTAAGAAGAATTTTGACAGAAGAAGAGAACTTTACCATCTGATGAAACAGTATGGTGACGATATTATGCGGTCGGATAATTTTAAGAGTACGAGAAATTATGTACAGCATGGAACGATTCCTGTCCGCAGACACTGCCTGGACGTAGCACAGCACAGTCTGGCAATCAACCGGAAGCTGAGGATTCACTGTCAGGAAAAGGATCTGGTACGGGGGGCATTGCTGCATGATTATTTCCTTTATGACTGGCATGATAAAAACCGGGAGAATTATCAGTCTCTGCATGGATTTTATCATCCGGGAATTGCACTTAAGAATGCGAAGAAGGAATATAAGTTAACTCCAAGAGAGCAGGATATCATTAAAAAGCATATGTGGCCGCTGACCGTTGTTCCGCCCCTCTGCCGGGAGGCCTGGGTAGTCAGCATGGCAGATAAATACTGTTCACTCCTGGAAACACTGCATGTCCGGAAGGGGACAGCAGACAGGAAGCCACATTTGAAGAAAAAGGATCAGGGAAGCGGAGAGAAGAAGGCATGCTAGATGGCTTATACGAGAAATTAAATGCCTATGCACGGACTGATTTTTATCCGTTTCATATGCCGGGGCACAAAAGAAATCCGGAAACTGGACCACTTGCTCCATTTTACCGTTTGGATATTACAGAGATTGATGGCTTTGATAATCTGCATGCGGCATCCGGAGTGATCCGGCAGGCACAGGAGCGTGCAGCGAAGCTGTATGGATCAGAGGAGACGCATTTTCTGATTAACGGAAGTACAGGAGGACTTCTGAGTGCCGTTGCTTCTATTGCAGGAAAAGGAAAGGTACTTCTTATGGCGCGTAACTGTCATAAGGCAGTATACCATGCAGCATTTTTAAACCGGCTGAATGTGCGGTATCTTTATCCGGAGCTTCTTCCGGAATATGACCTTGCAGGAGAAATTCTACCGGAAACGGTACGAAAAGCAATTATTCTGACTCTCCGGGAGAGAAATGCGGATCCAAAGAAGGCTGCAGAAGTGATTGCAGGGATTGTGGTTACTTCACCGACCTATGACGGAATCTGCTCAAATATTCGGGAAATCAGGGAAATTGCGCATTCTTATGGAGTTCCGTTGATTGTTGATGAAGCGCATGGTGCACATCTTGGTTTTCATGAAGCTTATCCGGAAAATTCAGTACAGTGCGGGGCAGATGTTGTAATTCAGAGTGCGCATAAGACATTGCCATCGCCGACCCAGACGGCAGTCCTTCATGTGAATGGTACGTTGGTGAACCGCGATCATCTCCGGAAGTATCTGGCAATTTATCAGACAAGCAGTCCGTCTTATCTGCTGATGACGGGGATTGAGGAGGGGCTTTATCTTCTGGAAAAAGAAGGAGAAGCAAGACTGAATAAGCTTTTGGATATGCGCAGACAGCTTGAAAAGGAACTGGCTTCCTGTAAGCATGTGCGGATCTGCCCATATACAGAGCCATCGAAGATTATTATTTCTGTGAAGAATACAAACTTCACCGGTAAGCAGCTTTATGATCTTTTAAGAGAGAAATATCATCTGCAATTGGAGATGGCGTGTGAAACGTATGCCCTTGCCATGCTATCTATGATGGATACGCAGGAGGGGATCCGGCGTCTGGTAGCGGCATTAAAGGATATTGATTCTGAGTCTACATCTGAAAAGGCACCGGACTTCACGTCTGTTTCGGAATGCTGGAATCCGGCAAGAAAGCTCCCACTTTATGAAGCCTATATGCAGGAAAGCTGTGAAGTCCTTTTGAGAGATGCGATAGGAAGGACGGCCGCAGAATTTGTGAATTTATATCCACCCGGAATACCACTTCTTGTCCCGGGTGAGCGAATTGAAGAGCCATTTGTCCAGGCGATACAGGAGAGAATCGGGCATGGATATACCGTGCAGGGAATTAACGAAGGTAAGGTTTGCGTTCTGTAACAAGATAAATAACAATGGAATGAGTATTTTTATGCAGACATCAATAAATATATGTGAAACTTTGTTTATCAGGTTATGCAGCTGTATATGCAGAGAATTATTTTGAATTTTAAGTAGTAGCTCTGCAGACACAGTTCTAAATAATTTAATAGGGAAATCAAAGTGAAAAGGAGATTTTATGAGAAAAACCAAAATTATCTGTACCTTAGGACCATCCAGTGAGAGCGAGGAAAAGCTTCGTGAGATCATGCTTGCCGGCATGAATGTTGCACGATTTAACTTTTCACACGGTTCGCATGAAGAGCACAAGAAGAGATTTGACCGCGTGATGAAGATAAGCGGTGAGCTTGGATTACAGATAGCAACCTTACTTGATACCAAGGGACCGGAAATTCGTCTGAAGGACATTGAAGGTGGAAAGACGGTACTGGAAAGCGGACAGACCTTTACCCTGACGACGGAAGATATGATGGGAACCAATGAAAAGGTTTCCATTACCTATAAAAATCTGATTCATGATATCTCTGTCGGAACTACAATTTTAATTGATGATGGTTTGATTGAAATGGTGGTTCAGGAAATTACGGATACCGATATTATCTGTGACGTCATTAACGGAGGACCAATTTCCAATCACAAGGGTGTTAATGTGCCGGGAGCAGAGCTTTCCATGCCATATTTGAGCGAGCAGGATATCAGTGATATTATGTTTGGCTGTGACATGGGATTTGACTTTTTGGCTGCTTCCTTTGTAAGATGTAAGGAGGATATCCTTTCTGTACGTAAGATCATCGAAGAGCATGGCTCCCATATGAAGATCATTGCAAAGATTGAGAATATGCAGGGTATTCATAATCTGGAAGGAATTCTGGAAGCTTCTGATGGTATTATGGTTGCAAGAGGTGATATGGGCGTCGAAATTCCACTTGAGGAAGTACCGGTCATTCAGAAGCGAATGATTAAAATGGCAGAGTCACAGGGCAAGCAGGTTATTACTGCAACCCAGATGCTCGAATCCATGATTAAGAATCCCCGTCCGACCAGAGCAGAAGCGACTGATATTGCCAATGCGATTTATGATGGAACAACGGCAATCATGCTTTCCGGAGAAACGGCTGCAGGAGCATATCCGGTAGAAGCAGTTGCGACGATGGCGAAGATTGCAGAGCGTACCGAGCAGGATATTAATTATGATGAGCGTTTAAAGAGACGTGAGGCAGAAGAATATAACACCACGACTGCAATTTCCCATGCAACCTGTACGACAGCAAAGGATTTAAAGGCGGCAGCAATCATTACCGTAACGATTTCCGGATTTACGGCAGGAATGATTGCACGGTATAAGCCGAGCTGCCCGATTATTGCATGCAGTGTAAGCCCGAGAATCTGTCGTCAGATGAATCTTTACTGGGGAGTAACGCCGTTGTGGATTCCGAGAGAAAACAGTGCGGAGGATTTGTTTGATGATGCCATCAAGGCAGCGGTTGAAGCAGGGTATATTAAACAGGGAGATACCGTTGTCCTGACGGCAGGTTTACCCCTTGGTATACCTGGAAGAACCAATATGATCCGCGTGATTGAAGTATAAATATAGAGCAAGACTTAAGCTGCTGTGCCAGAAGTAGTCGGAAGCAGAGCAGAGGTAAAGTTACCGGATAGCTATGGGGCACAGTACAATCAGCAGAGGTTTGGAATCATGGGTAAAATGATTTATTTAATGGGGAAAAGTTCCACAGGTAAGGACACAATTTATAAGCATCTTCTGCAATGGAAGGAGATTCCCTTTGAGAAGGTCGTGCTTTACACGACAAGACCGATCCGTGCCCATGAAAAGGATGGCAGGGAATATCATTTCACGGATGAAGTCCACTATCAGGAATTGCTTAAGGCAGGAAAGATTATTGAGGATCGTGTTTATCAGACCTTTTATGGCCCATGGCGTTATTTTACGGTAGATGATGGCAGCATTGATCTTCAGAATCAGAATTATCTGGTAATTGGAACGTTGGAATCTTTTATAAAAACAGCGGAGTACTTTTCTAAAGACCAGGTATTGCCGATCTATATAGAAGTAGATGATGGAATACGTTTGGAACGTGCGATTCAGAGAGAGCGGCGGCAGGAAACTCCGAAATATGAGGAAATGTGCCGCAGATTTCTGGCAGATGCGGCAGATTTTTCAGCAGAAAAGCTGGAGATGGCAGGGATTACACAGGTCTTCGAGAATGATGATCTGGAAAGATGTGTACAGGAAATTGAAGAACATCTGCTGTCTGTTTTGCGATGATAAGAAGATAAAGAGATTTCACCATCGTAAGAAAATCGTAACTATTCAGATCCCCATTCGTAAAACCGCTGCTATACGCAGCTTAAGTTTTACTCATGTGGTTACTTTGTTATATAAATTATGCCAAAGGTCCTTACGAATGCATGCATTCGACGTCCATATTGTCATAATTTGCATGGCTCTGAATAGTTACAGAAAATCCATATAAATCTGACAGGAGGTGCAGCCATGGATATGAAAGTGAATCAATTGACTCAGGTAACACAGCCGGAAGCTGCTTCTCCGGTGAAGGATTCCGATGGTGGGTTTAAGTTTACCCTGATCAGCCATGTGGAAGAGCATGAGCTGCAGGCAAGACTGACCTCCATGATGGAAGCAATTACCATGCAGGGCGATAAGCTTGCCAGGAAGCGTGATATCAAGGATATGAAGCGGTATCGTGGCCTGATTAAGGAATTTATGAATGAGATCGTGAACCGGTCCCATGAATTCAGCAGAGAGAACTTTCTGGATAAAAGGGGACGCCACAGAGTCTATGGAATCATTCGTCTGGTGGATGAAAACTTAGACCAGCTGGCGCAGGAATTAATGAAGGATGAGCAGGATCATCTGGTGATTTTGTCTAAAATCGGAGAAATCAGGGGATTGCTGCTTGATATTCTGACATAGAGGAGGATGCGGATATGGCTGAATTTCGCGATATCATCGGACAGGAACAATTGAAGGAGCATTTGCAGGGTGCCATAGAGCGGAATAAGGTATCTCACGCCTATATTATTAATGGAGAGAGAAATTCCGGTAAGGAATTTATTGCGAAGGTTTTTGCAATGGCATTGGAATGTACGGACAGGAAGGGCGGAGAACCCTGTCAGGTATGTCATTCCTGCAAACAGGCATTAAGCGGGAATCATCCGGATATTATTTTTGTGTCCCATGAGAAACCCAATGTGATTGGTGTGGATGATATCCGTAACCAGATTAATGGGGATGTTGCGATTAAGCCATATAGCAGTCCGAAGAAGATTTATATCATGAATGAGGGCGAGAAGATGACGGTGCAGGCGCAGAATGCCCTGTTAAAGACACTGGAGGAACCGCCGGAATATGCCGTGATTATTATTCTGACGACAAACCTCGAAACGCTTCTTCCTACGATTCTGAGCCGTTGTGTGGTATTAAATATGAAGCCGGTAAAGGATGAACAGATCAAGAGCTTTTTAATGAAGGAAATGGAAATTCCTGATTATAAGGCAGATGTCTGTGTGGCCTTTGCACGTGGAAATGTTGGAAAGGCAAGACTTCTTGCCAAGAGTGAGGAGTTTGATAAGGTAAGGGAGGAAGCCCTTGCCCTGCTCCGGAATATCAGGGATATGGAAGTCCACGAAATGGCTGCTGCGATCAAAAAAATTACAGAGTATCAGTTTGATGTGAATGATTATCTGGATATTTTATCCATCTGGTATCGGGATGTTTTGTTATTTAAAGCAACTCATGATGTAAATGGGTTGATTTTCAGGGAGGAAATACAGTATATTAGAAAGGTAGCAGACAGAAGTACTTATGAAGGAATTGAATCCATCATTGAAGGGCTTGAGAAGGCAAAGCAGCGCCTTAGTGCGAATGTAAACTTTGATCTGACGATGGAGCTTTTGCTGCTGACGATTAAAGAGAATCAGTGAGGTTATAGATGATATGGTTAAGGTAATAGGTGTACGTTTTCGTACAGCGGGAAAGATATATTTTTTTGATCCGGGAAAACTAAAGATTTCCCGTAATGATCATGTTATTGTGGAAACAGCACGGGGCATTGAATATGGTACTGTGGTTGGAAGTCCGAGGGAGGTTCCTCCGGATAAGGTAATCCAGCCGTTGAAGCCGGTTCTGCGTATTGCTACCGAGCGTGATGATGAGCAGGAAGCCAACAATAAGAAGAAAGAAAAAGAAGCATTTAAGATTTGTCTTGAAAAGATCAGGAAGCATGGTCTTGAGATGAAGCTGATTGATGCGGAATATACCTTTGATAATAATAAAGTATTGTTTTACTTTACCGCTGACGGAAGAATTGACTTCCGTGAACTGGTGAAGGATCTGGCGTCCGTGTTTAAGACAAGAATCGAGCTGCGTCAGATCGGTGTCCGTGATGAGACAAAGATTCTTGGAGGAATCGGTATCTGCGGAAGAGAGCTGTGCTGTCACAGCCATCTGTCCGAGTTTATCCCGGTATCCATTAAGATGGCAAAGGAGCAGAACCTTTCCCTAAACCCAACAAAGATTTCCGGTGTGTGTGGAAGACTGATGTGCTGTCTGAAGCATGAGGAAGAAACCTATGAAGAATTAAACCGCAGACTTCCGAACGTGGGAGATCGCGTAACCACAGATGACGGTTTTAAGGGTGAGGTACACAGTGTAAATGTACTCCGTCAGCTAGTGAAGGTTTTAATTGATGTGGATAATGAAAAAGAACTCAGGGAATATAAGGTAGAGCAGCTTCGTTTCCGTAGAAAACACAGGCATAATAAGGTAGATGTTGCAGACGAGGAGCTGAAGGCTTTGGAGAAGCTGGAAAGGGAAGAACCGAAATCCAAGCTGGAGGACAATTAAGAAGTGCTGAAGCCGAATGAACGAATTGATGATCTGCAGCGGAATAACTACAGGATTATTCAGGATCCGGAGCGCTTCTGCTTCGGAATGGATGCAGTCTTACTTTCCGGATTTGCAAAAGCAAAGGAAGGCGATCATGTCATCGATCTGGGAACAGGTACCGGTATTATTCCCATTCTGATGGAAGCGAAGACTAAGGCATCCAATCTGGTCGGGCTGGAAATTCAGCCGGAAAGCGCCGATATGGCACAACGGAGTGTGGAGCTGAATCATCTGGAAAAGAAAATCCGGATTGTGACGGGAGATATCAGGGAAGCTTCTTCTATCTTTGGAGCAGCAACGTTTGATGTAGTGACCAGTAACCCTCCGTACATGACAGAGCATCACGGAATTACGAATGAAAAGTCGCCCAAGGCGATTGCCCGTCATGAGCTTTTGTGTACTCTGGAGGATGTCATCTGTCAGGCAGCAAAGCTGCTTCGTCCCGGTGGCAGCTTTTATATGGTTCACAGACCGTTCCGGTTGGTTGATATTATGGTACTGATGCGCGAGTACCATTTGGAACCGAAACGGATGAAGCTGGTTTATCCATACATTGATAAAGACCCCAATATGGTTCTGATTGAAGGATTAAGGGGTGGAAGGCCACGCATGACCGTGGAAAAGCCGTTGATTGTTTATAAGGAACCCGGAGTCTATACGGATGAAATATATGAAATTTACGGATATTGAGGGAATGAAAAGGGGAAAACATGTCTGGAACATTATATTTATGTGCTACACCGATTGGAAATCTCGGGGATATTACCCAGAGAGTGCTGGATACGCTTGCAGAGGTGGATCTGATTGCTGTAGAGGATACCAGAAATACGATTAAGCTTCTGAATCATTTTAAGATCAAGAAGCAGATGACAAGCTATCATGAGTTTAACAAATTTGAAAAGGCAGAGGAACTGATCGCTCTTTTACTACAGGGGAAGAACATTGCTCTGGTTACCGATGCGGGAACTCCGGCGATTTCGGATCCGGGCGAGGTATTGGTAAAAAGGTGTCACGAAGAAGAGATTCCTGTGACCTCCCTGCCCGGGTGCTGTGCACTGATCACTGCACTTACTTTATCAGGACTTCCTACGAGGAGGTTCTGTTTTGAAGGATTTCTTCCAAGGGAGCGGAAGGATCGTAAGGTGATTCTGGAGGATCTGCAAAGAGAAACCAGGACTATTATTCTGTATGAAGCACCACATCACCTATACAAGACGCTTTTGGAGCTTCGGGATGCCCTTGGAGATCGAAAAATAGTACTCTGTAAAGAACTTACCAAAAAATTCGAATCTGTTACAGAGGGTAGACTGTTCGAAATTACGCATTATTATGAAACACATAATCCCCGGGGCGAGCATGTACTTGTCTTAGAAGGAATCGATCGTAAGAAGCTGCTGCATGAGGAACAGAAAACCTGGGAAGAGATGTCTTTACAGGAACATATGGCTTTTTATGAAGAGCAGGGCTATGAAAACAAGGATGCCATGAAAATGGTGGCCAAAGATCGCGGTGTTACGAAACGGGAAATTTATCAGAGATTACTGCAAACGAAATAACGTTATTTTCAAATTTACATATATTAGCGAATTGGTACTTGTAATTTGAATAAAATGTAGTATTATTAAGATAGAAATAGTAGTACTTTAGTCTGGATTAGTAATTCCAGCAGTATGGAAAGGAAGTGTGGAATATGCGCAGGAAATTAAGCATATTACTCAGCATCATGCTTTTAGCGGCATTCGCATTGAATGGATGTGGCAAGAGTGGTTCTGTTCTGGATCAGGCAGCATGGAGAGATGATACGGTTCCCAGTGATGGTATCGTATATATTGAACCTGAGATGGTCAGCCTGGCAGCAGAGCTTTCCGGAACATCCGCTTCTCAGGCAGCCTCCAAGGCAGCCTTTGAGCTTGCTAACCAGCAGAGAACTGCGGCAGGGCTTAGTGCTTTGACCTGGAATTCCGGTCTTGAGCAGGCAAGCGCAGTACGTGCCGTAGAAGCATCACAATCGTTCTCACATACCAGACCTGATGGTTCAGACTGGTGGACTGTGAACAGTAATTTAATGTATGGTGAGAATCTTGCAAAAGGTTATGACTCTGCTGATGCAGCAGTACAGGCCTGGATGGCATCACCGACACATAAGGCAAACATTATGGATGCAGAATTTACCTCCGGAGCAATTGCAATTCATGTAAGTAACGGACAGTGGTTCTGGGCACAGGAATTTGGATATTAAACCCATAGTGAATAACACAATATAAAAGACCGCTTCGAAAGAAGCGGTCTTTTGTGTTGCCGATGGAATTGTTTTTTATTATAATCAAGATAGTTGGTCTTACAATGAAAAAAGATAAATATTAAAGAATTATAAGAGCATACAGGGAGCTTTACACGGATTCATGGAAGGAAAAATACAGAAGAAAATTGCATATCTGATGTTGACAGTATTTTTTATAAGTGTTTTATCCGGCTGTGAGAGAAAGCATGAAGCTTATGTATCTGCCAGTACAACCATTCGTGACAATACACCGGTATGTCTGGTGCCGGAGGCATCAGGAACAGTAGTTTATGGGAATGAGCTGGTATCGGTGGATGCCTCGAATACAGGTGAAGGGTATGTGATGATCGCATATCATGGGACGAACGAAAAGGTCAAAATGCAGCTTACAGGTCCCGATTATATGACGTATACCTATGATTTGTATGGAAATGATTATGAAGCTTTCCCGTTATCGGTCGGAGATGGTACTTATAGCATCGGAGTGTATGAAAATGTAGCGGACAGTCAGTATGCAACGGTATTTGCACAGGACATTGAGATAGAAATTACTAATGCGATGGGAGCGTTTCTCTATCCGAATCAGTATGTGAACTTTAACAGTTCTTCGAGGGTAGTGGAAGAAGCAAAAATTCTTGTGGCTCCGGCACATGATGATCTGGAAGCCATTAATTATGTTTATAATTATATTGTTGAGAATTTCACGTATGACTATGATAAGGCAGAAAACGTTCAGAGCGGATATATCCCGGATGTGGATGAAATTTTTGAGATTAAAACAGGAATTTGTCTTGATTATGCAGCTGTCATGGCGAGTATGCTCCGTTCCCAGCAGATTCCAACCAAGTTAGAGGTCGGATATGCAGGAGAGGCCTATCATGCATGGATCAGTACCTATGTGAATGATATCGGGTGGATCAATGGAATTATTCAGTTTGATGGTGTAAACTGGTCATTAATGGATCCGACCTTTGCCGCAAATGCCGGTTCGAAGCAGCTAAAGAGCTTTATTGGTGATGGAAGTAATTATGTGACGAAGTACAATTATTAGGGAAATTATTGCAGATAACGTTCTGAGTTGCATGCATATGAGAAAATGATCTACTGGATCATTTTTGAGTGGATCATAAGAATTTGATTTTTCAATGAGGGAGAAGCACGAAATGAAGAAGCAGAAAATGCTCAGTAATTCAGAAATTGCATCCTTTTGCAAGCAGACAGCGTGGATCCTTAAGGCTGGAATTACACCGGCAGAAGGAATGGAGATTCTGATTAATGATACGATCAGTAAGGAAGGAAAGGAGCTGCTGCAGCAGATCCGGATGATCTGTAATAAGGGAAACCATTTTTATACGGCATTGGAAGAAACCGGTGTGTTTCCGCAATATGTAGTGAAGCTGACTGCTCTTGGAGAAGAGTCGGGAAATCTTGATGTGGTTCTGATGTCTCTTGCAGAGTATTATGAACGGGAAGAGACCATTACGGACAGTATCCGTTCTGCGGTGACGTATCCGCTGATTATGATTGCCATGATGTTTTTTATCATCATTGTATTAATTGTAAAGGTGCTTCCGATTTTTAAGCAGGTGTTTGTACAGCTTGGAACGGAAATGACGCCTTTTGCGCAGTCCCTGATGAATGCAGGAACGGTTCTCAGCCGTTATGCAATTGGTATTTCCATTGTGCTGCTGTTTCTGGCAGCTGCTCTTTTCATTGCTTACAGGATTCCCTCAGGCAAAGCTAAGATCAGACATTTTCTCACGGTATTTCCATTTACGAAGAGTTTTTATGACAAGATCGCTGCCGGACGTTTTGCAAGAGGTATGTATCTTTCCTATCAGAGCGGTATGGATACCTATCATAGCCTTGATATGATTAAGGAAATCGTAGAAAATGAGGAGATGGCGAAGAAGATCGAACGTTGTAAGGCACAGATGCAGGGACAGGCGGATCTGCCGGAGGCACTTGCCAGTGCGGAGATTTTTTCAAATCTATATTCCCGTATGGTTTCTGTGGGATTCCGTTCCGGATCCATGGATGTGGTGATGCTGCAGATCGCATCGCATTATGAAGAAGAAACTGACCGGCAGTTGTCGAGGATTGTATCCATTATTGAGCCTACCCTGGTCATTATTCTGTCGCTGATTGTAGGCGTTATCCTGCTTTCGGTATTGCTTCCGCTTATGGGAATCATGGCGAGCATTGGATGATGTGATGCTGCCTGGCTTTAGCTGTGTGCAGATGAAGAATAAGAACAAAGATGTTCTGAGAATTGATGTCTATCTGAAATATATGCAGTCTGAAATTTTCGGGAGAGTAATATGCACCGATTTACTACAAAATTTAACCGTTATGAATATCGTCGTTTTCCGTTCCGGATGTTGTATCTGGTCTGTCCGGTAATTCTGGTGCTGTTCTGGGTTATGATCCATTCCGTGGATCAGTCTACCTTGGACAGGCAGCAGGATAGTCTGCAGAATGCAATTGACCGGGATATTATCCATTGCTATGCCGTGGAGGGGTTTTATCCACCGAGCCTTTCCTATATGGAAGAGCATTATGGACTGACCTATGATAAAGACTTGTTTTTCGTGGACTACCAGCCGGTGGGGTCTAATATGCGGCCGGAGGTTACCATTATTTTGAAGTAACCACATGAGTAAAACTTGAATAAAACCAAACTGTTATTTATGAAAACAGAGCAGTAATAGAGAAATATAAGCAGCAGATAAACGTTATGAATGGAAGAGATCTATGAATCAGAAGCAGGATAAACACATTGTAGATGTTCTATTTGTCATTGGCTTGTTCTGTATATTTGCACTTTCTTCATTTTTTCTGATTTCGATTGGAGCAAATATTTACCGCAAGACGGTGGCACATATGGACGAAAATTTTAATACGAGAACCTCACTGTCTTATGTGGTGGAAAAGATCCGTCAGGCCGATGCGGAGGGAGCAGTATCAATCGGTACGTTCGAAGGAAATCCGGCGCTGATTCTTTCTTCGGAAGTAAACGGGATTGTGTATCATACTTATATTTATGAATATCACGGAATGCTCAAGGAGTTGATGGAACGCAGTGATATATCGCTTTCTGCTTCCGCAGGACAGGATATTCTGGCTATGGAGCGGTTTGAAATTACAGCAGTGAATGATCATCTGGTTCAATGTACGATGAAAAACCCGGAGGAAAACACCATAAGCTTTTATATTTGTATTCGATCAGGAGGATTCGAAGATGCAGACGAAAAATTCTTCTAAATCCGGAATATTTTTGATGGAACTGATTCTTTCCATCCTGTTCTTTTCAATTGCGGCAGCAGTCTGTGTGAAGCTGTTCGTAACTGCCCACCGGCTGAGTGACCAGAGCGTGAACCTAAATCATGCGGTTTCCATGGCAGAAAGTATTGCCGAAGCTTTTTACGGATGTAATGGAAATGCCGGAGAACTGGAGGCACTGTTCCCAGATGCCAGAATGAATCAGACGGATGAACAGACGATATTCACCATCAACAATGCCGAAGAGGAATTATGTGCATTTGTAAAAATCAATGCATCAGAAGAACTGACCACGTGCAAGATTCGTGTTGGAATGCTACGGCAGGTTAAGGCATATCAGGAACAGGGGACGAAATTTGATTCTGTTTATGAATTGCAGCTCACTTTGTTTCCACGGGAGGAATTGGGAGATGAAACGGAATAGGGATTTTGGACTGAGTATCGGAGCACCGTCCATTGTGGTAATCATGGTGATCCTGTGTCTGGTCTGCTTTGCAGGGCTGTCGATTGTAAGTGCGAATGCGGATCTCACATTAAGCCGTAAGCTGGCAGAGCGCACAAGTGCATATTATCAGGCATGTAATGAAGCACAGGAGGATCTTTTGGAGGCATCAAAAAAAGAGCCTTTGGAAGACTCTTTTTCCTGTGATTATGTGATGAATGAAAATCAGATCTTATCGGTGAATGCATCCTTTTTAGAAGCAGCGTCCGGAAAGAGGACTTACACGATTACCCGGTGGCAGGTCGTTACCACGCAGACACCGGAGCTGGATCAGTCCTTACCGGTCTTTACTGGCAACTAATACGCCGTGAATGACGGTTCGGTTGTTACTGTGAAGACCGTGACAGGTAGATAAAGTAATGAGTCTCGTGTCTTCGTTCAGGGACTCTTCTAGCATAGGATCATCCCAGTAGTAGGCTGCGGCATTGCGGATGTATTTCACATAGTCGGCCAGTTCTTCTGCAGTCCGGGTCAGATCATAGGTATGGGAAGAGTCATTCGTGATATAGGCGGCACAGATCTCATACATCATAACCTTCTCTTTGGTAAAAATGTAAATATAAGGATCTTCTTCGATGATGGAAGGATCGTTCAGGAGCTTTTTCAGGGAACCGAACATCGTTCCATTTCTCATGTTATGACCGTAAATAATTGTGTTGAAGTGAGAAAAGTCGGGCTTATTCAGGAAGTCCATAAAGATGGCCCCGGAGCTGTTCCTGACATTTTCAAAGGTGTAATGTGTGTAATAATCGTTGTCAATGCCACGGACGATCGGATAACTCAGTTCTAACGGTGCGTAGTAAATCCATCCGACAAAGTCCCCATTGATCTTCGTCAGAGCATCGTAATCAATATCAAGATCAACGGCAATCTGCGGTCCTTCGATGACTTCTTCCACAGCCTCTTCGGTATTCCCACTGTCGGCAGTACCATTGATCTCCTGTGCTGCTTTGACAGAATCCTGTGTTACCGTTGCGTATTTCTCCAGATTTGCGTAGGTATTAATTCCCTTCTGATATTCCCTGATTAAGAGAGCAATGTTTGTTGCGGCAATCACCATCAGAAGCAGCGATGCAGCCAGTACAATTTTCCAGATCAGCTTTTTCATTGTATTCCCCTTTTTAAACAGTGTATTGTGAATAGTATTCCGAATAGTTATATTTTAAACTATAATACGGTAAAAATCTATATACAAAAGATGATTGACGAATGAAAAACAGAATGCTATGATAGATTCATAAGAAGGTGCTACCGTAAAGCAACGGTTCGCCTCGATTTTTAGTTACTTGTTAAAAAAGCAACCTACTCTTGGCTTGGGCGGTTGCTTTTTTGATGTCGGGATCTTCTGTCAGTCTCATTTTGCAGGATACTGATCACGGTAACAATGATGCTGATGATTGTTACTACAATACCTGCGATTCCGACAGTAAGCTCTATTGTCAAATATACTATGTACCTTTCATTGTATTTTCCATCTGTACCACCTCCGTTAATACTGGAAGTTCTCAGAATGTACTCATTCTGGCGAAAGGCGAACCGCTACCCGTTTTGGTAACACCCTGTCACTATTATAATATATTTGTTTTATTTTGCAAACGGTTTTGTTGATAATAGCTAATTTATTGGCATTAAGCTATAAATATATTGGCTATTATAGCTAATACGGCTAATACAGTAGATTTCTAGTCTTTATATAACATTTCAATTATGTGTAAATCACATCTTCAATGAAAGCAAATAATCTAATGTTCTGAATGAAGTCACAATTCCATACCTTATAATATAGAAATATGCCGAGAAGGTTAACGATATGCTGAATTACATCTGGGCAGTAATGATTGTGATAGGGATTATCTACGGTGCAATTACAGGCCATATGAAAGAGGTTACTGAGGCTGCATTACAAAGTGCACAGGATGCGGTTACATTATGCTTTACCATGACAGGAGTTATGGCATTCTGGGTGGGACTCATGCAAGTGGCAGAGGAATCCGGATTGATAGCGAAGCTTACCCGAATGCTGTCACCATTTATTTCATTTATGTTTCCGCGTATTCCACAGGGGCACAAATCCAGGAATTATATTTCAACCAATATTATTGCAAATGTGTTGGGGCTGGGATGGGCCTGTACCCCGGCCGGCCTCAAAGCCATGGAGGAGCTGGCAAAATTGCAGGA
>FR902977.1:54363-75336 GCA_000438155.1 Firmicutes bacterium CAG:95 | reverse complement strand
CATTCCGGAAGAGAAGCGGCTCTATGCCAGCAATGAAATGTGCACGTTTCTGATTCTCAATATTTCTTCTTTGCAGCTTATTCCGGTCAACATGATTGCATACCGGACCCAATACGGAAGTGTGAATCCGGCAGTCATTATTGCGCCTGCCATGATTGCCACGGCAGCAGGACTTCTCGTTTCAATCCTGTATTGCAAAGCCAAAGATTAGTTGTTATACTTTTAACGAATATGCGTCGGATAACTGCCCGGCGGAGAACACGAAATACAGTAACTGTAAAGGTGCGGAACAGTTACGAAACACAAGAAAATTAACGGAGATAAAATGAGATATCAGATCAGACATGCACTGGTACAATACGGTGCGGAAACCATTATTGAAGATGTAAACTTTGACATACATGACCATGAAAAAATTGCGATCGTCGGACGCAACGGCTGCGGCAAGACGACCCTTTTGAAACTGATTGCCGGGGATATTACCATGGCAAATATCGACAGTGATGAAAGCTGTGGCATTGCGATGGCAGGAAACCAGAAGATCGGCTATCTGCGTCAGATCAGCTTTGAAGATCAGGAGATTACGGTAGAAAACGAGATCCTTAAAGTATTTGAGCCGGTATTTGCCTGTGAACGCAGGATGAAAGAGCTTACGGACATCATGGAGACCGATCATGACCAGAAGTGGATGTATGAGTACTCCTCTCTGCAGGATCAAATGGAGGCAATGGGAGGCTATACATATCGTCGTGATATGGAAACGATGTTCCAGAAGTTTGGCTTTGACCTGAAGGATATTGCCCGCCCGATCGGAACATTTTCCGGAGGACAGCAGACCAAGGTGGCTTTTATCAAACTGCTTCTGAGCCGTCCGGACATTATGCTTCTGGATGAGCCCACGAACCACCTGGACCTGCCAACGATTGAATGGCTCGAAGGATATTTGAAGAACTATAACAAGGCAGTTGTGATCGTTTCCCATGACCGGATGTTCTTAGACCGCATCATTGATGTGACTTATGAAATTGAATATCATCGGATTAAACGGTATCCGGGAAATTATACCACCTTCATGAAATTGAAGGAGGAGGCTGCTCTGAAACAGGAAAAGGATTATGAAGAGCAGCAGAAAGAGATCAAGCGTCTTACCGAGTGGATTGAGAAGTGGAAGAATACCCCGACCAAGGTCGCTTCGGTGCATTCCAAAGAAAAGCAGCTGGAGCATATGGTTCTGATCGAGAAGCCCCGCAGATTTGATACCAAGGCATTCCGCGGTCAGTTCCTTCCGCGGACAACCAGCTATACCGATGTACTGACGCTGAAAGCACTGGAAATCGGATACGATCATGTGTTGAGCAAGGTATCCTTTACCCTGAAAAAGGGAGAACGCGTTGCAATTATCGGGGAAAACGGAAAAGGAAAATCCACTCTCTTAAAAACTCTGATGGGACAAATTCCCCCACTTGGAGGAAGCTATACCGTGGGAACCGGTGTGGAGGTCGGTTATTTTGACCAGCAGGCAGCAGTTGCGGAAAGTATGTATCCGGATAAGACTGTACTCAATGATTTCTGGGACATGTATCCGACCCTGAAGGAAGTAGAGGTGCGTAATGCATTAGGAAGCTTCCTTTTTACCGGAGAAGAAGTATTTAAGACTCTCGGACAGCTTTCCGGAGGAGAAAAGGTACGTCTTGCCTTGTGTAAGATGTTTAAGATGCGCCCGAATCTTCTGATTCTGGATGAGCCGACGAACCATATGGATCTCATTGGCAAAGAAGCGCTGGAGAATATGTTGAAGAATTATACCGGAACGATCCTGTTTGTTTCCCATGACCGTTACTTTATCAAGGAAATCGCAACCGGAATGCTTGATTTCAAGCAGGATAAAACGGTCTTTTATGACTGCGGTTATGAAGAATATCTGGAACGCCTGCAGAAGGAAGAGCTGAAGCAGCAACAGCTTCTGCAGGCACGGCAGGAGGAAGAGAGGAAGGAAAAGAAACCTGAGGGTTCCGGAAATAAAACACCGACCTTAAGAGATGTTTTCGATAAGAAGACGTATTACAATCCCGGTAAAATTCTGTCCCGCTTAAAGCAGCAGATGGCAAAGTACGAAAAGCAGCTGGAAGAAAGCGAACAAAGACTTGCGGATCTGCAGATGCAGATCATGGATCCGGCACTGGCTTCCGACTACACGAAGCTTATGGAGCTTGAAGAGCAGAAGCAGAAGGAAGAGCAGAACCAGGAAAGCCTTCTTGAACGGATGCTTGAGACAGAAACCGAGCTGGAAGAGATGCAACAACAATAGATTTTACTGTCGGGCTCGTGGATATTGTAGTAACAATCATCAGCATCGTTGTTACCGTGATCAGTATCCTGCAAAACGAGACCGACAGAAGATCCAGACATCAAAAAAGCAACCGCCATGCCGAATGTAGGTTGCTTTTTTGATCAATAACCTATAAACTAGGCGAACCGTTGCTTTACGGTAGCACCTTCTTATAGATTTATCATAGCATTAAGTTTTAAATTGGCCAATCCTGTTTTGAAATTTTAGCCTTTAGATAGATTCTGGCATGATTCTTTGATTATTTCTGATTAATATAAAAGATAGATCATAAATTGTAATCTTAGTCATAATTTGTAAATTGGAATAATATATTATCCTAAACTTGATAAAATTTGCAATTTGGGCTAATATATTAGCATGATTAATTTATATCAAAAAACATGGAAAGAAATTAATACAGAGATTGCAGAGAGAATGGTTCAGCTTCGCAAGAGAAAGAAACTTTCACAGAAAAATCTTGCCTTAAGATCCGGTGTAAGTCTCGGATCATTAAAACGGTTTGAACAAACGGGGGAGATTTCACTTCAGTCGCTTACAAAAATAGCTATAGCACTTGAAGTAGAGGGAGAACTTGAAGAATTATTCAGCAAGGTACCATTTGCTTCCATTGAGGAGGTAATTCATGCACAGACTAAATAAGGTTGATATTTTTTATCATGACAGACAGGTTGGAACCATGGCCTTGTATGAGAACAGACTTGCAGTATTTGAATATGATGGGGAATGGCTGCGGGATGGTTTCTCAATCAGCCCGTTTTCACTACCACTGGAAAAGAAAGTTTTTGTACCAAAGATAGATCCTTTTGAGGGACTTTTCGGTGTATTCGCAGACAGTTTGCCGGATGGATGGGGACGTCTTCTGGTAGATCGTCTGATGAGAAGAAACGGGCTTAACCCACAGACAATTGGCAGTTTGGAACGACTGGCTATTGTCGGCAATTCTGGTATGGGCGCATTAACCTATCGCCCCGTCATTCTAATGGAAAATGTGCAGGGTGACTTGTCACTGGATGAAATTGAGGGAGAGTGTTCGCGGATTTTAAATACAGAATCAAGTGAAAATTTGGATTATTTATTTGCAAAGGGAGGGTCCTCAGGAGGAGCGAGGCCTAAAATATTAACGAAGGTTGGAGAGGAAGACTGGATCATTAAATTTCCTTCATCAGATGACAGTCAGAATATAGGAAAACAGGAATATGATTATGCACTTTGTGCACAGGCATGTGGGTTGAATATGGAAGAAGTAAGACTGTTTCCTTCAAACAAAACAAAAGGGTATTTTGGAACAAAACGTTTTGACAGAAGGGGAAAAGGTGAGGAAGGAAAGGTTCATATGGTATCGGCGGCAGGACTTTTGGAGACTTCTCATAGAATACCCAATCTGGATTATGATATTTTAATGAAACTTACACTCCAGCTTACCAGATCAATGGAAGAATGTGAAAAACTCTACCGACTTATGTGCTTCAATGTATTTGCCCATAACAGAGATGATCACTCGAAAAATTTTACTTATCTCTATGAGGAAAAAGCACAAAGATGGATCTTATCACCATCGTATGATCTTACTTATTCGAATTCTCTGGGAGGCGAGCATGCCACTACGGTTAACGGAAATGGAGTGAATCCGGGAATGGAAGATATTCTTGCAGTTGCTGAAAAGATAGGACTCAATGTTGCAAAGTCCCAAAAAACAGCTAACGAAATAAAGGAGTGTGTTTATGAAATGTTAGGGGAATATATTCAGTAATTTACACTTCCCTCATTTCCTTCCGGTAAATCGCCTGGAAATAAATAATTTCAGCCGCTGCAGTAATGGCCCAGGAGAAGATATAGAGCAGGTATAGTGACGGAATGGTTTTAAAGTAGGCGAAGATGGTATAAATCCAGATCACACGGAAGACGCAGGAGCCCATAATTACGATAAAGGTGGGAACAACGGTCTTGCCAAGTCCACGGGAGGCGGCGATGGTACAATCCATAAAAGCAGAGAATGCATAGGATACGCTCATAATTTTAAGGCGGTACATGCCAAGCTCGATTACCGCAGGATCGGAAGTAAATAATAACAGGAAATTTGGACCCATAAAGAGGATCGTAAGTCCGAGAATCAGTCCGATAAAGAAGGAATAGGACAGACTTACAAAGTAGCTCTTTAAGACACGGTCCTTTTTCTTTGCGCCGAGATTCTGCCCCATGAAGCTGCTGCAGGCAACATAGAAAGCGGCCATGACTTCGTATACCGGTCCGTCTGCATTGGCGGCAGCAGAATTGGCGGCAACCATAGTTGCCGAGAAGCTGTTGACACCAACCTGGACGAAGAGGTTTGCGAACATGAAGACCATATTTTGTAAGCCGGAAGGAAGTCCCAGCTTTAAAATTGCAATCAGCTTATCCTTTAACACGAGAGAATGCAAAGGCTGATGGCGCAGAGAAATCGTGTATACGTTGTCTCCATGCGTAAGGGCATGGGTGATTAATATGGCAGAGATATACTGTGAAATAATACTTGCAATGGCAACACCGGCAACATCCAGGTGAAAAACAATGACAAGCAGCAGGTTTAAGGCAACATTGACCACTCCGGCAATGGACAAGAAATAAAGTGGTTTTTTCGTATCTCCGGCAGCGCTTAAAATGGCATTACCACAATTGTACACGCCGACAGCCGGGAGTCCCAGGAAATAAATCCGCAGATACAGAACCGCTCCATCGATCAGCTCCGGTTTGGTATTCATTAAAGAAAGAATGCCACGGACACTTGAAATTCCGACAAAAAGAAGGAGAATTCCCATGCACAGGCAAAGCACGTAAGCGGTTGTAATGGTTTCTTTTGCTTCTTTCTTATTACCTGCACCGATGTGGAGGGCAACGAGCACATTGATTCCGCCGCCGACACCAATCAGAAAACTCGTAAATAAAGTTACGAGTATTGCTGTGGAACCAACGGATCCCAGAGCATTGCTTCCGGCAAATTTACCGACAACAGCAATATCTGCCATATTGAAGAGCACCTGCAAGAGGTTGCTCAGCATTAATGGCAGACTAAATAAAAAGATTTTTTTCCCTAAAGAACCTTCTGTTAAGCTTTGTTCTAATTGTTTCATTTCTTCACCTGTGGTATGATGTAATTAAATGCAAAGAAAACAAGCGGCTGCGGAGCAGACATTTGGTTTTTTGGCCGCATTAACAATACAGCCTATCCATTCTATACCGAAATATAAACAGATACAAGAGGAATTTACAGTGGAAGCAATAGAAAATAACCCAAATAACGTTATCGAAGAAATACAGGAGAATACTGCAGTAATAAAACAGCTGCCAAAGCTGGATGAAATGGATCATTTCATGGAGCTGCTGCATGATGCCAAGGGCCTGATGAGCCGGTATCGCTGCGCCATTATGGAGGTAGAGACGAAGTTCAAGGTTTTAAACGAGGAGCTTTCCCTGCAGAGTGACCATAACCCGATTGAAAGTATTAAATCCAGACTGAAGGCACCGGAAAGTATCTTTGGTAAGCTGAAGAGAAAGCGTCTTCCGGTTACACTGGAATCCATAGAGGGAAATCTGTTTGATATTGCCGGAGTGCGGGTGATCTGCTGCTTTATTGATGATATTTATATGCTTGCAGATTGTCTGATCCGGCAGGATGATGTGACCTTGATTGAAATGAAGGATTACATCCGGAATCCCAAAGGGAATGGTTACCGGAGTCTGCATCTGATTATCAGTGTTCCGATCTTTCTTCAGAATGAAAAGCGGAATGTGAAGGTAGAGGTGCAGTTACGGACGATTGCCATGGAATTCTGGGCAAACCTGGAGCATCAGATGCGTTATAAAAAGGAGCTTTCTCCGGAGCTTTTGGAGAAGATCTCCACGGAGCTTGGTGCGTGTGCAGAGACCAGTGCAGAGCTTGATCTGCGGATGCAGGAGATCCGGTATACCATTGAGCTTTCCGATGAAAATAATGAGTAGACGGATCAAGATAATAAATTGAAGGAAGGGTTTCGTATGTATGATGTAGTGATTATTGGGGCAGGGGTAAACGGAAGTGCCATCGCACGGGAATTATCGAAGTATCAGCTGAAGACGGCAGTGCTGGAACGCTGTACGGATATCTGCGAGGGAACCTCGAAGGCAAACAGCGGCATTGCCCATGCCGGATATGATGCCAAGAGCGGAACATTAAAGGCGAAGCTGAATGTGGCAGGAAGCCGGATGATCCGGCAGCTTTCGAAGGAGCTTGATTTTGCCTATGAGCAGAACGGTTCCCTGGTGCTGTGCTTTGATGAAAAGGATCGGGATAAATTAGAGGAGCTTTTACACCGCGGAGAACAGAATGGTGTGGAGGATCTGCGTATTGTAGAAAGAGAGGAGCTGCTAAAGCTGGAGCCGGAGATCGGCGATCAGGTAGTGGCTGCTCTTTATGTGCCTACAGGGGGAATTGTCTGTCCGTTCGGACTTACGATTGCACTTGCAGAAAATGCAGCAGTGAACGGCGTGGAATTTTATCTTGGAACGGAAGTAACCGGAATTGAGAAGATTCATGCAGACACAGCACCGGAAGACAGTGGAAGAGGAGCATACCGGATCCACACTACCGCTTCCGATGGGACACAGAAGGATTACGAAGCAAAGGTAGTGATTAATGCAGCGGGCGTTTATGCAGACCGGATTCATAATATGGTAAGTGATCAGAAGATTGAGATCGAACCCCGCAAGGGAGAGTATCTCCTTTGTGACAAGAGTGTCGGAAAGATGGTGAGCCATACGCTTTTCCAGCTTCCTACCGCACTGGGCAAGGGAATTCTCGTAACTCCTACGGTTCACGGTAATCTGCTGATCGGACCCACCGCAGAGGATCAGGAAGACAAAGAGGGCGTGGATACCTCAAGCGCAGGTCTTGACCTTGTGAAAGAAAAGGCAGCCTTAAGCGTGAAGGAAGTGCCGCTTCGTCAGGTGATTACTTCTTTTGCAGGACTTCGCGCAAGACTTGTAAAGGGAACGGCGCTTAAGAATAAAGAAGGACTTTATTACAAAGAGGGCGACTTTATGATCGGGGAAGTGCCGGATGCGCCTGGATTTATTGATGTGGCGGGCATGGAATCTCCGGGATTATCGTGTGCTCCGGCAACGGGAGAATATGTGGCAGACCTCGTGGCCGGGATTTTGAAGCCACAGAAGAAGGACAATTTTATTGCAGAAAGAAAGGGAATACCGAGCATGGCACTTGCAACCGATGAAGAGCGGCATGCTCTGATTCAGCAGAATCCGGCCTATGCCAATATCATTTGCCGATGTGAGATGGTGTCTGAAGGTGAGATTCTGGATGCCATTCACCGTCCGCTCGGGGCAACGACAACCGATGGCGTGAAGCGCAGAACGCGTGCAGGGATGGGACGATGCCAGTCAGGTTTCTGTAATCCGAGAGTAGTTGAGATTCTGGCACGGGAATTGTCGGTAGATGAAAGCAGAATTCAGAAAGCACAGGAAGGATCTTATTATGTACTTCCGGAAGAAGATGGGGAGGACTTGTAGGATGAAAGCAGAACTTGTTGTGATTGGTGGTGGACCTGCGGGCATGGCAGCAGCCCTTGCCGCAGAAGAAAAAGGAATTAAGGACATTCTGATCCTTGAGAGGGACAAAGAGCTTGGTGGAATTCTGAACCAGTGTATTCACAATGGCTTCGGACTTCATACCTTTAAGGAAGAGCTCACGGGACCGGAATATGCGAACCGCTATGTAGAGAAGGTAAAGGCTTCCCATGTGAAGTATCTGCTGAATACGATGGTGGTGGATGTGCAGGGCGGTAAGAACTGTGTGGTTACCGCGATGAATAAGGAACAGGGCATGTTTCGGATCGAGTGCAAGGCCGTGGTGCTTGCCATGGGTTGCAGGGAACGTTCCCGTGGAGCCATGAACATTCCGGGATATCGTCCGGCTGGAGTATTCTCTGCCGGAACAGCACAGCGTTATGTCAATATCGAGGGCAGGCTTCCGGGCAAGAGTGTCGTTGTATTAGGATCAGGAGATATCGGCCTGATTATGGCAAGACGTATGACACTGCAGGGTGCCAGGGTGAAGCTGGTTGCGGAGATTATGCCGTATTCGGGCGGCTTACGGAGAAATATTGCACAGTGTCTGGACGATTATGATATTCCACTGATGCTTAGCCATACAGTAACGGAAATTCATGGAGCAGACCGGATTGAGGGTGTTACGATTTCCAAAGTGGATGAGAACCTGAAACCGGTTCCGGGTAGTGAACAGTATGTGGAATGTGATACGCTTCTGCTTTCCTGTGGCCTGATTCCGGAGAATGAGCTGAGTATCCAGGCCGGTGTACAGATGGACTCCATGACACAGGGACCTGTAGTTAATGCAAAGCTGGAAACAACGGTCGAAGGTGTTTTTGCCTGCGGAAATGTTCTTCATGTGCATGATCTTGTGGATCATGTATCGGAGGAAGCGGTTCATGCAGGAGAATATGCAGCAGAACATATATTACAGGGAGAAGAGGACTGGGGAGAAGCGGTCCGCCCGAAAATACCTGCCAAATCCAAGAATACGATTCCGGAAGGATTTGATAAAAACAGTCAGGTGATCTGTATCGGATGCCCGCTGGGGTGTCTGGTTACCGTTAAGAGGAAGGATGACGGAACACTTGATATTACAGGGAATACCTGTCCGAAGGGTGAGGCCTACGCAAGGAATGAATTTACGGCACCTGTCCGGACACTGACCTCTTTAATCAGGGTAGAGGGCAGAAGAAACCAGGTGGTTTCCGTGAAAACAAATGGCGAAATCCCGAAGGGAAAGATTGGCGAATGTATGGGGATTCTCCGTAAGGCGGTGGCATCAGCACCGGTACGGGTAGGGGATATCCTGATTTCCAATATTGCGGATACCGGAATTGATATCGTGGCAACATCTGCATTGGAATAGGAGGTATACAGTATGGCAAAATATCTTATGGCATTGGATCAGGGGACGACCAGCTCCCGGTGTATTCTATTTGAAAAGAACGGGAAGATTCACAGTATGGCACAGAAGGAATTCTCACAGATTTATCCACAGCCGGGGTGGGTGGAGCATGATCCGAGAGAAATCTGGGCTTCCCAGCTTGCTGTTACGACAGAGGCGATGGCGAAGGTCATGGCGCAGCCGGAGGACATTGCGGCAATCGGCATTACGAATCAGCGTGAAACAACCATTATCTGGGACCTGAAGAGCGGCGAACCCATTTATAATGCCATTGTATGGCAGTGCCGGAGAACGGCAGACCGGATTGATGAGCTGGTGGCACTGGGTTACAGTGATTTAATTAAAGAAAAGACAGGACTTATCCCCGATGCATATTTCAGTGCAACGAAGATTGCATGGATCCTGGATCATGTGGACGGAGCCAGAGAGCGTGCAGAACGTGGAGAACTGCTGTTTGGAACCGTGGACAG
The DNA here is from genome assembly GCA_000438155.1 of Firmicutes bacterium CAG:95. Classification (GTDB taxonomy): domain Bacteria; phylum Bacillota; class Clostridia; order Lachnospirales; family Lachnospiraceae; genus Suilimivivens. The sequence goes on along the minus strand of FR902977.1, from coordinate 65,531 downwards.
CTGGCTGATATATAATCTCACGAAGGGTGAGGTTCATGTGACAGATTATACGAATGCATCCAGAACGATGCTGTTTGACATTCATAAGCTTTGTTGGGATAAGGAGCTGCTTGCCCTTTTCCGTATCCCGGAATGCATGCTTCCGAAGGTGAAGCCGTCAAGCTGTATCTATGGCTATACCGAGAGCTCTGTTCTGGGTGGTGAGATACCGATTGCGGGAATTGCAGGGGATCAGCAGGCGGCACTTTTCGGACAGTGCTGCTTTGAAAAGGGACAGGTAAAGAATACCTATGGAACCGGATGCTTCTTATTAATGAATACCGGACGGGAAGCTATTGCTTCAAAGCATGGACTGCTCACCACCATCGCGGCGAGTACCTCTGATCAGGTGGAATATGCACTGGAAGGAAGCGTGTTCGTAGCAGGGGCGGCGATCCAGTGGCTGCGTGATGGCATGCGGATGATTAAAAAGGCATCCGAAACAGAGAAGTATGCAAATGGAGCAGAGGATACCGGGGGAGTTTACCTGGTTCCGGCCTTTGCCGGTATGGGGGCGCCCTACTGGGATCCCTATGCGAGAGGAACGATTGTCGGAATTACCAGAGGCTGCCAGAAGGAGCACTTTATCCGGGCAACCCTGGAATCCATTGCATACCAGTCTGCAGATGTACTCCATGCCATGGAAGAGGATGTGGAGGTATCCATTGCAGGATTGAAGGTGGATGGTGGTGCGAGTGCAAATGATTTTCTGATGCAGTTTCAGTCAGATATTCTCGGAGCAAGAGTTTACCGGCCGGAATGTATTGAAACAACGGCACTTGGTGCCGCATACCTTGCAGGACTTGCCTGCGGCTATTATAAGGATAGAGATGAAATTAAGGAAAACTGGCAGTTGTCAACGGAGTTTACCCATCAGATGGGAGAAGAACACCGCAGACAGCTTCTGAAGGGCTGGAGGAGAGCAGTTCGCTGTGCGCTCGTCTGGGCAGATGATGAGGACAGGATTACAGGGTAGAGAAGAGGTGGCGGATTTATAATGGGAATGCGAGAAATTTTGAAGGGAACGGTAATATACGAAAGTGGTCAGAAGCTGAACGGATTAATGATGATTATGAGAGGAACGGCAGTGGTTAGTTTTGAGGGCGGTTCCTATGAGCTTCATAGTGGAGATGTGATTGGTCTCCCGGATCTGATTCACAAGGAGGCAAATTTCCGATATGTGGCGAAGGAGAATCTGGCAGTTGTGGATTATCCATCAAAGGTGCCGGAGCTGAAGAAGTTTTTTAAGGAGCACGGTGAGGTGGTGCGGTATTTTCAATCGTCCCTGTTCCGGCAGCTCAATGAACTTCTGCTTCATTATAAGGAAGTGCAGACGGTCAGTGATATGATGCAGGACTATCTGACCGGCAGCTATGAGAATTATATACGGATCTGCGAGAACAACCATATTTCGCCGGGGGAACTGGAGCGTTATGAAGAGCTTTCCAATATTCCGCAGGAGGAAAAGATTCCGGACTGGATTTCTGGATATTACAGTACTATGGAGCAGATGCTTTCCGTGTGGGATAAGAACAAGACAGATATGAATTTTGTAGTCGGATTTATGTCGAAAACCTGTGATGATATGAATCAGATGGCAGGACTGTACGGAAGAATGAAGGATCATATTCAGGAGGTTTGTGAGCTGCTGATGAATGAAAGTGGTCTGGATCTTCTGGAGCTGTATCTTTCCCTTTATGAAAAAATTGTAAAGAAGAATGGTTTGAAGGATATTTCTGTGATACTGGTAAAGAAGGTGCTGACAGGAACCTTAAGCCAGCTTGAAAAACAGGGTTATGCGCAGAAGGATTTTTTTGCGGCAAGAAAAGCAGACTGTGAGAACAGGATGGCGCAGATTGGAGAGCTGGTGAAGCGGCAGGCAGAGGCAGCAGCCCAGCTGGATGAGGATATTGTTGGAAAGCTTAAGAATTCTCTTGATCAGATTCTGCAGTATGCAGAATGTGAACCGGATCTGGCAGCAGAATTCCGGAAGCGTGTGGAGACCTACAAACATCTGGTGAATAAGAACAGTACTGAAGACGATGCGCGTATGCTGCGGGCAGGAATAACTAAGAGCTTTAATCAGATTTATATTCAGGCTTTCCAGAAGAGCGTGAAGGATACTGCCGTTCCGAAGGTTGTGAAGATGCTCTTTAATTTCGGTTATATGGATGAGGAGCTGGCAGGAATGGAGAATGCGGTTGCCTTGTACCGCATGGCAGAGCAGATTCCGACTGATCCGAAGCGTGGCGTTTATTCCTATTATGAATGGCTGATGGCGATTTACCATGGACAGAAGGAGCCGAGCCGTAATGAATTTGACATGGATTATGCGGATTATCTGCATGAGCAGCAGCGTCTTGCCAGGATTACGAAGGAAGAAGAGGCGATTTTATTACGGACACCGGAATCCAGAGTCATGTATGAACTGGAAAATGTATTCCCAACGGTGGATAAGACAACAAGCGGACATATCAGTACCTATTGTCCGATCTTTTCCGAGCATAATCTGTTAAAAACGCTGGATTCAGCAGTTGTAAGTGCAGACCGTGTGGAACAGATTATGAATGGAATCCGGGGCGTGGATTACAGTGCATATTACAGGGAAACGATTTATACGAATCCGGATGAGGGAATTTCCAAGGAATATATTCATGTCGAGGTACTGCCGGACTTTATCCTGATGCCGAATATCGGTACCAGAGGTATTATGTGGCAGGAAATTGAAGGAAAGAGAAGAACGACACCGGCAAGAATGATGCTTTCCCTGTTCCATCTGGAGGATTTGCAGATGTCGATCCTGCGCCTCACCGGACAGTTCCGCTGGGAGATGTGCAAGAGAGAGCAGGGAGCCAGATGGAATGATGTTTCGGAGCGTTCCCTTACCAGTGAGTACTTTGACTATGCACAGTTTTATAAGAAGAATAATGAGCTTTCCTCCGATGTTAAGGAAAAGATCAAGAACGATCTGGTGCGTGCGAAGAATAACTTCAAGGAAATGTTTGTGAAGGATTACTGTGTATGGGTATTGTATGAAAGCAGTGGATCACCGAGACTGAACAAGGTAGTAAGAAGTATTCTGTTTACCTACTGTACTTTTGCAAAGGAGATCCGTGATAAACTGGAAATTAATCCCATGTATAAAGAGATGATCGCACGCTATTACGTGAAGCAGGGGCAGAAGAAGCACCGTATGGATAACCTGATTCAGAAGCAGCGGAATTCGGGGAAAGCTGTGCCGGATGAGATCCTGCGGGAACAGGAATTTTTAGAAAGATAAGAAGCTGATTCAGAAGGGAACAGTAATGTAAGATGAGGTTTCAACCTTGACAATTAATTCATTTAATTTATAATTTAATTAAATTAATCTTTTTAGGTTAGAAAAATTAGCTAAACAAAAGTGAGATTAATTGTTAAAAATTTGTAACTATTCAGAGCCATGCAAATCCTGGCAAAATATGAATGGAATGCCTGCATTCCAGGTCATATTTGACTGGATTTATATGGCGAAGTAACCACATGAGCAAAAGGAAAGCTGCGTAGCAGCGATTTTGCGAATGTGGTTTTGAATAGTTACTAAAATTTAAAATTTCAAAGAATTAAGTGAGGGTTATTATGGGCGTACAGCAATATGAAGATCTTTCCAAAGATGTTAAAAAGCTATTTAAGCTGGATACGAAGAATACCAGCTATGTCATTGCCGTTGTGGATGATGAACAGTTTCTGGGACATGTGTATTATGGACAGAAACTAAACGATTATCATCTGGATCATTTATTGAGAATCGAGGAGGGACCCTTTGTTCCTTCCAGGAACAATCGTGACCGTGGTTCCTTTCTTGACAGTTTTCCGATGGAATATCCGGCACATGGTCTTGGTGACTACCGTGAGGACTGCATCAGCATCCGTACCGGGGAGGGAAATACCGGTCTTTCTTTAAATTATGTTTCCCATAAGATTACATTGGGAAAGCCTGCCTTAGAAGGACTTCCGGCTTCTTTTGGAACAGAGCAGGAATGTGAGACTCTGGAAATCACCTGCAGGGACAGTCATACCGGTCTGGAAGCAGTTCTGATGTACACGGTATTTGAAGATGTGGATGTGATCACCAGAAGTGTGAAAGTGTTGAATGCTTCCGAAAAGACCTTATTTTTGACCAGAGTTATGAGTGCCTGTCTCGATATGGATAACCGTGATTTTGAAGCAGTCACCCTTCATGGTTCCTGGGCAAGAGAGCGTCATATCCAGACGGTTCCGGTAAGCCATGCAAAGCTTTCTGTAGAGTCCGTCAGGGGCGAATCCAGCCATCAGGATCATCCGTTCATGGCATTAAAGACAAAGGGTGCCGATGACGATCAAGGTGAAGTTTATGCAATGAATTTCGTATATTCCGGTAACTTTAAGGTTATGGTACAGAACGATCAGTTTGACCAGCTTCGTATGATCATGGGAATTCATCCTGAGGACTTTAGCTGGAAGCTGAATCCGGGCGAAGCCTTTCAGGCTCCGGAAGTAGTTATGGTATATTCTGCGGGCGGACTTGGCACAATGACCAGAACCTTCCATGATTTCTACCGCAATCATCTGATCCGTGGAGAATATAAGGACAAGAAGCGCCCGATCCTTATTAATAACTGGGAAGCTACTTATTTTGAATTTAATACCGAAAAGCTGATCGCAATTGCAAAGCAGGCTTCGGAGCTTGGCATTGAGATGCTGGTTATGGATGATGGCTGGTTTGGCGACCGCTGCGATGATAATCGTGCACTTGGCGACTGGGTAGTGAATGAAGAAAAGCTGCCTGGCGGATTGAAGTATCTGGTAGATGAAGTAAATAAGCTTGGCATGAAGTTCGGTATCTGGTTTGAACCGGAAATGATTTCGCCGGATTCCAATCTGTACAGGGAACATCCGGATTGGGCGATTGCCATTCCGGGACGTGTTGGAACACGCAGCCGTAACCAGTATGTTTTAGATCTTTCCAGAAGAGAGGTCTTAGAGCATACCTATGAGAGTGTAGCCAGGATTTTAAGAAGTGCACATATTGAATATGTGAAGTGGGATATGAACCGTCAGCTTACGGATATCGGTTCTGCTGTTCTTCCGGCGGATCAGATGGGTGAGCTTTATCACCGGTATGTTCTTGCGGTATATGAACTGCAGGAGCGTCTGATGAAGGAATTCCCGTATCTGCTGTTGGAGAACTGCTCCGGCGGCGGCGCAAGATTTGATCCCGGTATGTTATACTACAGTCCGCAGATCTGGTGCTCTGATGATACCGATGCAATTGAGAGACTGATCATTCAGGAGGGAACTTCTCTTGTTTATCCGCTTTCTGCAATGGGGGCGCATGTATCCGACTGCCCGAACCATACCGTAGGAAGAGTAACCCCTTTTGAAACAAGAGGCTATGTGGCTCTGGCAGGAACCTTTGGCTATGAGCTTGATGTAACAAAGATTCCGCAGGAAGACCGTGAGATGATTCCGGAACAGGTTGCGATGTATCACAAATATAACGATCTCGTCCGGGAAGGTGATTATTACCGAATTGCATCCTACAGCCGGAATCATATGTTTGACTGCTATGGTGTTGTCCGCAAGGATAAGGAAGAAGCACTCTTTACCTATGTACAGGTCATGAATCGTCCGAATTATCACAGCAGAAGAATTTTCTTCAAGGGACTTGATCCTGAGAAGCTGTATCAGATCGAGGGAGAAGAAGGAACCTATACCGGTGATGTACTGATGAAGGCCGGATATCTGGTACAGAATCTCTGGGGTGATTACAAAGCACGTCTGATCCATGTGGTGAAAGCATAAGGACAGGCAGATAAATTCTGAAGAGGGATGGCAAAAGTAATGGCGAAAACAGTGAAACTGGCAGATATTGCTGCGATCGTGAATGTGAGCACGGTAACTGTTTCCAAGGCGCTTTCTGACCAAAAAGGGGTTAGCGAGGAAATGCGGGCAAGAATCAAGCAGCTCGCCAAGGAAATGGGCTATCAGACACCGACGGCAGCAAGATTAAGCAGTAATAAGCGGACTTATAATATCGGGGTTTTAATTTCAGAGATTTATTTTGACCAGACACAGTCCTTTTACTGGCAGATGTATCAGTCCGTGGCAACGAAGGCGGTATCGAAGGAATGCTTTACGCTTCTTGAGGTGCTTTCCATGCAGAATGAAAAGGAAATGATTCTTCCGAAGCTCCTTCAGGAGGAGAAGATGGACGGACTGATCATTATCGGTATGTTATCTTCCGACTATCTGTCCCTGATTGAACGTAATATCAAGGTACCCTATATCTGTCTGGACTTTTATGACCGCAAGCACGAATTTGATGCAGTGATTACGGATAACTTCTATGGAATGTATAAGCTGGTGAATTATCTGTTCGAAATGGGACATAAGAAGATTGCCTATGTGGGGACGCTGCTTTCCACGAACAGTATTACCGACCGTTATATGGGTTATTATAAAGCAATGCTGGAGCATGGGCAGGAGGTGCCGGCAGATTATGTGATTGATGACCGTTCGAAGGATACCAGGGCGCGGTGTATCAATTATGACTTCGTTCTTCCGAAGGATATGCCGACAGCGTTTGCCTGTAACAATGACGTAACGGCAATTGATCTGATTGGATATCTGAAGCGGAAGGGATACCGTGTGCCGGAGGATATTTCCATTGTAGGCTTTGATAATTATCAGGTTCCCGGAAGAGGGGATCTGGATATCACAACCTATGAGGTGGATATTAAGGAAATGGCACGTAAGACCATAAACAATCTGCTGAAAAAGATAGTTGGTGAGCATTATAAGAAGGGAATTACCACGGTCGAAGGACATATGGTAATTAAGACAAGTGTGAAAAAGCTGTAATGATTCGGGCAATATGATCCTGAATGGCTACAGGAAGGAAACAATAGGAAACCTGTAAGGGAATCGGTGGCTATGACCCCGGTTCCCTTGCTTTATATTCGAGCGGAGTACAGCCCTCATATTTTTTAAATAAGGAGATAAAGTGATTCGTGTTGTCGATGCCGACTGCACTGCCGACCTCGTGAATACGCAAGGACGTGGTTTCGAGCAGGTGGCAGGCGATACGGATTCTCCGCCGGTTCAGGTATTGGAGCGGTGTGATACCATAGTATTCGCCGAACTCCCGGCAGATGCGGTATTTACTGATACTGAATCTGGCTTCCAAATCATCGAGAGAGTAATTTTCCTCGTAGTGCTCCTCAAACAAATCGTGGATCTTTTCTATATAAGAAGGAATTTTGCGGAATTCCTGATCTTTCTTTAAAAATTCAATGGTGAATTCGGTCAGCAGATGGTTCAGAAGATCGCTGGCACGAAGCTGTGAAATCATGGTCTTTTCATAATTCAGGCATAGAAGCTTTTCCAGATGTAATACATACTCGGAGTGGGCTGTAGCATTCAGAATACAGAAGGGTTCTTTGGTAATCAGACTTAGCATCTCAGCGGCACGTACATTATCAAAGAATAAAACCTGATATTTCCAGGGACTTACTGCAACATCAATCCGGAAACGCTGTCTGCAGTTAAGCAGAAGCAGGGAGTTTTCGGTCAGGGAAATCACATGCTGGTTCATGAGCAGCTTTCCACATCCTGCCATGGTGTATAGTAGCAGGAAGCAGGGAAGCGCCTGAACGTCAAAGGACCAGGAATTGCGAACGGCAAGATTCCCACCGGAGTAAAAGTCAGAGGCGGTTTTGGCTGCAATCTGCTTATCCGTTGTAAAAAGATGTCCAAGAAAGTCCTCCGGCTGCATCGAAGATGAAGTTTTGGGTGTGGATAATAAAGCTTCTTTAAATACAGAAGTAAAGTCTGTTGTGTTCATAATCCTATTATAGAAAAAAGAACGGGAATATGCAATTACCGATCTCTGATATAGAAATGTTGTACAATAAGCTTATATTTTGGAGCCAGAGTTGTGCAAATCCGACACCTAAATATAGACCGGAAATACTAAATATGGATTTTGTAGCTTGAAAAATAAGAAATTAATTAATTTTAACCTCATAAAGTAAACGTTTAAGTGAATTTTGAGAGGTATAATATGGATAAAATGTATAAAAAAAGATTACAAAATTTGTAAAAAAAGAAGAATTGAATAAACAAAACAAGAATATATTATAAAATGCAATAATAAGTGATGATTAAAAAAATAAATTAAATATAATTTAAATTAAGTTACAAGCGTAGCTTACAGGACAAACAGACTTTGTTCAGAAAAAAGGAGGAAAAAGTTATTATGAAACTGAAAAAAGTTTTAGCCGTATGTCTTGCAACAGCCATGACATTTTCTATGGTAGCATGTGGCGGCGCAAGCACAGACACCACAACTCCTGCTGACACCTCAGCAGACACAGAAACAGAAGCTCCTGCAGAAGAAGAAGCAGAAGCACCCGCAGAAGAAGAGGCAGAAGCACCTGCAGAAGACGGGGCACTTACATACTCTTCCATCACATTAGGTGAGGACTACACAGACCTTACAGCAACCATTAAGTGGCTTCATCATAAGACTGACCGTGCAGAAGACGGAACAATCGATAAGATGATCGCTGAATTCAACAAAGATTATCCGAACATCACTGTTGAAGCAGAAGCAGTTACCGATTACGCAGAAGATGCTCTTCTTCGTCTTTCCACAGGTGACTGGGGTGATATCATGTTCATCCCTGCAGTAGACAAGGCTGATTACGCAACATACTTCATGCCCCTTGATGACTACGATACACTGTCCCAGACACTGAACTTCGTAGATGCTCATCAGGTAGATGGCAAGGCTTATGGTATTCCTTACATGGCTAATGCACAGGGCGTTGTTTACAACAAGGCAGTATTTGAGAAGGCTGGTATTACCACACTTCCTACCACTCCTGATGAATTCATCGCTGACCTTCAGTTAATCAAGGACAACACAGATGCAATTCCTCTTTACACCAACTATGCAGCAGGCTGGACCATGGGCGCATGGGATGCTTACCTTGGAGTTGTTTCCAATGGTGATGATACCTACATGAACCAGAAGTTCGTTCATACCGCTGAACCTTTTAAGGATAACGGTGACGGAACCGGTGCATACGCTCTTTACAAGATTCTTTACGATGCAGTTGCTGATGGCTTAATCGAAGACGACTACACCACAACTGACTGGGAAGGCTGCAAGGGTATGCTGAACAGAGGTGAAATCGGATGTATGGTACTTGGTTCCTGGGCTTATTCCCAGATGGTAGATGCTGACTCCCACGGTGAAGACGTTGGATATATGCCTTTCCCGATGAGCGTTAACGGAACACAGTATGCATTAGCTGGTGGTGACTACAGCTACTGCATTAATGTAAACTCTTCCGATGATAACAAGGCAGCTTCCCTGGTATTCATTAAGTGGATGACCGAGAAGTCCAACTGGTGCTACAATGAAGGTGGTTACACCGTAGTTAAGGGTGCCGAGAATCCGGATATGTACAAGGCATTCGACGGATGCACTACAATGGCAGATCAGCCTGCTTTACCTGGTGAAGAAAACCTTCTGAACGACATGAACTCTGAATCCGAACTTTCCTTCAATGCAGGTGGTAACGATAAGGTTCAGAGAATCGTTGAAGCAGCAGCTACCGGATCTGAAACCTATGATGATATCATGGCAGACTGGACCAAGGCTTGGAACGATGCTCAGGCTGAACTTGGAGTAGAAGTTAACAACTAATCCATAGATTCGTTCATTACAAGTAAATCAATGAGCCAGGGGGAGTAATTCTCTCTGGCTCGATTTATCAGGGAGGTCACAAATGGAGGCAACTAATATTACGACACAAAAAAAGAAAAGATCATTTGGCGAGTGGGCCAGAAGCAGAGACGGGCAAAAGGTATTTGTTATGATTGCCTTTTTGATTGTACCTCTGGTATTACTGATTGTGTTTACCTATCTTCCGTTTGCGGAGATGGTAAGCTACAGCTTTTATAATATGAAATATACCGGTGCCCGTAAATTTGTAGGATGGAAAAACTACATGAAGGTGTTCCAGAGAAGCGACTGCTTCGGAGCATTGAAGCTGAGCCTGTACTATATGCTTGGATCGGTAGTACAGCTTGCAATTGCATTGTATCTTGCTACAATGTTAAGTTTTAAAACCAGGTTCGGTGATCTCTTTAAGGGATTTATGTTCTTTCCGTTCCTGATTAACGGTATTGCCGTTGGTTTTATCTTTAAGTTCTTCTACACCAGAGGATTCGTATTTGATACCGTTCTCCAGTGGTGTGGATTCCAGTTAGACAATCTTCCGTACTGGCTCAAAGACCAGAGCATTAACAACTTTTCCCTGGTTGGAACCTCTGTATGGCGTTATTTCGGGCAGAACATGGTATTGTTCATCGGAGCAATCATGTCCGTGGATCCGGAGCTGTATGAAGCTTCCATGCTGGACGGTGCAAATAAATGGCATCAGTTCTTATATATTATTCTGCCGAGTATTAAAACAATTTTAACATTGAATGTTATCCTTTCCATTACCGGATCCTTAAGTGCATTCGAGCCACCTTATGTTATCACTGATGGTGCAAACGGAACGGGTACTTACTTCGTAATCATGCATCAGATTGCACATACGCAGCAAAAGGTAGGTCTGGCATCTGCGATGGCAGTTGTGCTTCTGACGATTATTCTGGTTGTGACAGTGGCACAGAAGCTGTTCTTTAAGTATATCTTCAAGAATTCTGAGGATGAGGATATTAATGCTGCAGTGAAGCGAGAGAAGAAGCTTGCCAAGCTTGCTGCAAAGAAGGAGGGAAGATAAGATGACAATTTTCGGATATATTAAAAAATTCATTCTGATCTTTTTAAAGTATGCATCCCTTGTTCTCTTTTCCCTGGTAGCGATTATTCCGCTGGTTTCCTGCGTAATTACCGCTTTCAAAACGGATGCAGAGTATAACAGTACGAATGTTATGACTCCCCCGTCGAGCTGGCTGTACTTTGAAAACTTCGTAAGTGCCTTTAAGAAAGCCGGAATGGGAAGAGCATTTATTAACTCCACGATCATTCTGATAGCAGTATTGATTTTATCCGTATTCATCGGAACACAGCTTGCTTATGTGCTGAACCG
>FR902977.1:28757-54344 GCA_000438155.1 Firmicutes bacterium CAG:95 | reverse complement strand
CTGAACCGTTTTCAATTTTTCGGAAACACCCTGATCCGTAACCTGTTCCTGGTTGCCTGCCAGCTTCCCGGTGTAGCGATGCAGATCGCAGTTTACGAGATGATGTATAAGTTAGGATTTATCAACAATATGTTTGGTTATATCCTGATGACCTGTGGTACGGACGTTATTTCAATTTATATTTACATCCAGTTCTTTGAGAATATTGATTATTCACTGGATGAGTCGGCAATCATGGATGGTGCATCTTACTTCACTATTTTCTACAAAATTTTGCTACCACTGTTGAAACCGGCTATTGTAACTGCATGTATTCTGAAGGGCGTTGGTACCTACAACGAATACTATAATGCGAACCTTTATCTGCAGGATAAGAAAAGATATGCAACGGTAGCCACCTCTCTGTATACCTTCGTAGGACCCCTGGGAAGTAAATACAACCTGATCTGTGCCGGCGTTATTATTTCGCTGCTTCCTGCACTGATCGTATTTATTACCTGCCAGAAGCAGATTTATTCCGGGTTGACAGCCGGAGCGGTTAAGGGTTAACACAAGACTGATTTTACGGAGGGTGGAATGATGATGGTAAATGAAATTCAGGATCATCTTATGCAGACAATTATTCCCTTTTGGAAGAATTTGAGAGACAATGAGTATGGCGGATATTATGGTTATATGACCTATGATCTTGCAGTGGATAAGAAGGCTGTAAAGGGATGTATCTTAAACAGCCGTATCATGTGGTTCTTCTCCAATGCCTATACCCTGCTTAAGGATGAGTCCCTTTTAGACGAGGCAAAGCATGCCTATGAGTTTTTGAAGAACTGCTGTCTGGATCGTGTGAACGGTGGAATCTTCTGGTCCATCCAGTATGACGGAAAGCCGGAGGATACCACGAAGCATACCTACAATCAGGCATTTGCAATCTATGCTTTAAGCTCATATTATGAAGCGTCCGGTGATGAAGAAGCATTAAGTATTGCCAAAGAGCTGTATCATATTGTTGAAAATAAATGTACCGATGAAATCGGATATCTGGAAGCGTTTAATAAGGAATTCCATCTCATTGAGAACGATAAGCTTTCTGAGAACGGTATCATCGCAGATAAGACAATGAATACCCTGCTTCATGTATTTGAAGCATACACAGAGCTGTATCGTGTGGCCAGGCTCCCGGAAGTGGCAGAGAGCCTTAAGTGGATTATGGATACCTTTGCAACGAAGGTCTATAATCCGGAGCTTCATCGCCAGGAGGTTTTCTTTGACGCAGACATGAATTCGATCCTTGATCTTCATTCCTATGGACATGATATTGAAACCGCATGGTTAATGGATCGCGGTATCGAAGTTCTTGGAGATCCGAAGTACGAAGCACTTCTTTCTCCAATTACGAAGGATCTGACAGCCCAGATTTACAAGGTTGCCTTTGATGGACATTCTCTGGCAAACGAATGTGAAAAGGGTGTTGTGAATACACATCGTATCTGGTGGGTACAGGCAGAAACGGTGGTTGGATTTTTGAATGGTTATGAGAAGGAGCCTTCAAAGATGGAATATCTGGAGGCAGCAGAGAGCGAATGGCAGTTCATCAAGGATTATGTCATTGATAAGCGTGCAGGCTCCGAATGGTTCTGGGAAGTAGACCCGGAGGGTAAGCCTTATGAGGGAAGACCGATTGTAGAACCATGGAAGTGCCCGTATCATAACGGAAGAATGTGTTTCGAAGTAATTAAGAGATCCCGTAAAGAAGGAGGAAAATTCTAATAATGAATAAACAATATGAGATTGAGTCAGCGAAGCTTGAGCTGCTCATTAACCGTAAGAACGAGATCGATCCCGATTTCTATAATGGCATTTATGACCGGTATAAGTATCCGGTATTAACAAGAGAGCATGCTCCGTTAATCTGGCAGTATGACTTAAATCCGGAAACCAATCCTTATTTTATGAAGAGACTTGGAATTAATGCAGTATTGAATTCCGGAGCAATTGAATTAAACGGTAAGTATTATCTGGTAGCCAGAGTAGAAGGAGATGACCGTAAGTCCTTCTTTGCAGTAGCAGAAAGTGACAGCCCGGTGGATGGATTCCGTTTCTGGGATTATCCGATTCTTCTTCCTGATACCTGTCCGGAAGAAACCAACGTATACGATATGCGTCTTACCAAGCATGAAGATGGCTACATCTACGGTGTATTCTGTTCCGAAAGCAAGGATACCTCCGTAAACGATCTTTCTGCGGCAGTTGCAGCGGCAGGTATCGTCAGAACCAGGGATTTAAAGACCTGGGAGAGACTTGACAACTTAACAACACTTCATTCTCCCCAGCAGAGAAACGTGGTTCTTCATCCGGAATTTGTAAACGGTAAGTATGCCTTCTATACCAGACCGATGGATGATTTTATTGACACCGGATCAGGCGGTGGCATTGGATTTGGTTTGTGTGATGATATTGAACATGCTGTAATTGACGAAGAGAAGATGACCAGCTTACGTAAGTATCATACCATTACCGAGGTGAAGAATGGTGCGGGCGCTGTTCCGATCAAGACCGAAAAGGGATGGATTCATATTGCACACGGTGTCCGTAACACAGCTGCAGGACTCCGCTATGTTATTTATGCATTTGCAACCGACTTAAATGATCCTTCCAGGGTGATTGCTGAGCCCTCCGGAATGCTGATCGGACCCAGAGGCGGAGAGAGAGTCGGAGATGTTTCCAATGTCGTATTTACCAATGGTGCGATTACAACAGAAAACGGAGATGTATATATTTATTATGCATCCAGCGATACCAGAATGCATGTGGCATCCACAACGATTGACAAGCTGATTGACTATGTATTCAATACTCCCCAGGATCCGCTTCGTTCTGTAGAATGTGTTGCTCAGAGATGTGACCTTGTAAAGAAGAATCTGGAATACCTGAATCGCAGATAATTACAGTTCAGCCATGCCTTGCACAATCATTTCTGCATGGCTGAACTGTTATCGCAGATAATGCGCTGCGGCTTATAAAATGAAACTATAAACCAACAGAAAGGAAAATAAAATGAGCGAATTAAAAATGATTGCCCCTCCTGTTAAGAATGTTCCCTGGCAGGAAAGACCTGCAAATTTAACAGGAGCACCGATCTGGAGATATACAGAGAACCCGATCATCGGAAGAAATCCGGTAGAGGGTGTTGCAAGAATCTTTAACAGTGCCGTAATGCCTTACGGAGATGAATTCATCGGTGTATTCCGTGGCGAGCAGACAAACGGTATCCCTTATATCTATATGGGAAGAAGTAAGGATGGCATTCACTGGGATTTCGATAAGGAAAAGATTCCTTTTGTCAATGAAAAGGGAGAACCTTTCATGCCCAGATATGCCTATGATCCGAGACTTGTAAAGGTAGAGGATACCTATTACATCATCTGGTGTCAGGATTTCTACGGTGCTTCCATTGGTATGGCGAAGACCACCGATTTCAAGACCTTCACAAGATTGGAGAATCCGTTCATTCCTTACAACAGAAATGCGGTATTGTTCCCTCGTAAGATCAACGGCAACTACATGCTGTTAAGCAGACCTTCCGACAGCGGGCATACACCGTTTGGAGATATTTTCTTAAGCGAAAGCCCGGATCTTGTATACTGGGGCAGACACAGACATGTGATGAGCCAGGGAAGCGAATGGTGGGAATCCGTTAAGATCGGTGGCGGTGCTGCTCCGATCGAGACAAGCGAAGGATGGCTCCTGTTCTATCATGGCGTAAGCGGAACCTGTAATGGATTTGTTTACTCCATCGGTGGTGCAATCCTTGACCTTGAGAATCCTTCTATTGTAAAATATCGTTGTGAAACCTTCCTTCTTACTCCGGAAGAGTGGTATGAGGAAAGAGGATTCGTTCCTAATGTATGTTTCCCCTGTGCAACGATTCATGATCCGGAAACCGGTAAAATCGCAATTTACTATGGTTGTGCAGACAGCTATGTAGGTCTTGCATTTACACAGTTCGAGGATATTGTTGCTTATATTAAAGAGCACAGCAGATTGACTGAAACTGATACAGAAATCGGCATCAGATAAGGTGCTTAACAGCTACGATAGGAATTATAAAAGGAATGGAAAGGCTTGTTGAAAAGCAAGCCTTTCTGAATATTTTCCAAAGAAACAGGTTGGGGAGGTGTCTATGGGATATCCGGTAGATTTTGAAAAAGGTGAGTTAAACAGAGGTAACTGGAAGCGCATTAAAGCGTGCATGAAAAAGGCAGAAGCAGGAGAACCGGTCAAAGTTGGATTCCTCGGAGGATCCATTACGCAGGGAAGTCTGTCTTCCACACCTGAAACATGCTATGCCTATCTGGTTTATAAGTGGTGGAAGGAGAAGTTTCCGCAGGCGCAGATAGAATATATTAATGCAGGAATTGGCGGTACAACCTCCCAGTTTGGTGTATCCAGGGTAGAGCAGCATTTATTACAGAAAAAGCCTGACTTTATTCTGATTGAGTTTGCAGTAAATGATGATAACAATGAATTTTTCAGAGAGACCTACGAAGGTCTGATCCGTAAAACCTATGGTGATGCAAGTGCGCCGGCCGTTCTTTTGATGAACAATGTCCGGTACGATAACGGAATCAGCGCAGAGGATCAGCATGCAGCAGTAGCACGTGCTTATCAGCTTCCGATGGTCAGCATGAAGAGTACGATTTTACCTCCGGTAAAATCCGGTCAGATCAGGAATCGTGAGATTACCCCGGATGATCTTCATCCGAATGATGATGGCCACGCACTGGTAGCGAAGGTTATTACCACATTTTTAGAGAAAGTTTATCAGGATCGTAATACCGAAGAGGCAGATCCTGACTTTAACGGGAAAACACTTCCGGATCCGATTACTGCCAATGAGTATGAGAATTCGGTACGATATAAAAATTATAACAGCACTCCGGCTCTTAACGGTTTCCGGAAGGATCCCCATAAGAAGAAGGAGTTTCTGGATATTTTCAGCGGAGGCTTTATTGCTTCCAGCGTAGGAGATGAAATCTCCTTTGACATTGAAGCAACGGGAATTGCAATCCAGTATCGCAAAACGATCCACAGACCGACTCCGGTTGCAGAGGTTGTGGTGGATGGAGATGAAAGCACGAGGACCGTTCTTGACGGAAACTTTGATGAGGACTGGGGTGACTGCCTGTTTATCCAGACGATAACCCGTCATACCGAACTTAAGAAGCATCATGTGCAGATCCGTATTATTGAAGCTCATGAAGACGATCAGGTACCATTCTATCTGGTATCTGTGATCGGTTCTAAATAACCAAAGGGGGAGAGGGTATGGCATCAAAAAAAGAAAAAAAGATTAAGTTACCGAAATTATCTAAGTTACCGAAAACGGACAAGGTGAAGAAACAGAAGAAGGAAGCTGCCAGACCGGATTTCAAAAAAATGCTTGCCGGTCTGAAAAATTTGGGGGGATCAAATAAAAAGAGCATTCTCAGCACATTGCTTGTAGCGTTTATGGTGCCGGTTGTGCTGATGATTGCATTGGGTGTTGTGTCCTATCGTACGGCCTCATCCGGTATAGTAGACAAATATAAAGAGTCTGCACAATCAACCGTATCGGCAGTAGGTGATTATTTTAATCTGGTCTGTACCAATATTTCAAATAAAGCTGTCGAGATGATTACGAACAGTGATGTGGGCGATTATTATGATAAGTATTACGGAAAACAGGAATCAAAAGCATTGGAGACCTTCCGTAGTGCGAAATCCGATATTGGTAATGCCAAGTCTACAAACAAGAATATTTACAGTTGTACGGTTATTCCTGAGGGAGGTGCATACCTTTCCACCTTATCCGGCGGTATGACAGAAACACCTGTGGCAGATTTCAGTAATACGGCTGAAGGACAGTATTTTGCAGCCAATAGCACCCAGAGAAACAGATGGCTGGGTTACCAGACTTATCTGGATGATAATATGCAGAGCAAACAGGAAAAATATGCCATGGTTTATTATCAGAAATTTTCCAATTCGGATGCTTATCTGGTTATGTCACTGGATATATCCGTAGCAGAGAAGATGCTGGGAGAAATCGATTTCGGCAAGGGCAGCGTGAAGGCACTTGTAACCGCTGACGGAAGAGAAGTGGCTTTTGAGCAGAAGACAGATAATCCTGCCGAAGCGGATGCTGTATCGGATGAGAAAGAGGAAGCTGCAGATGCAAAGCAGTGGTTTGTAGGAAGTGACTTCTATGAAAGTACTAAGGAAGCCGAAGAACCCGGCTACATGGATGTTAAGATTAATGGTAAAAAATATGTATATATTTATACACCTGTAGGCAACACCAAAGCCATGATCTGTACCCTGATACCGCAAAGCAATGTGCTCGGACAGGTGGGAAGTATTAAGTACATTACGATCTTCATGGTAATTCTGGCAGCAGGTGCGGCACTTGTCACCGGTTTTGTGATTTCTACCGGCATCAGTAAGACCGTAAGGGAAATGAGCGGAGGCCTTGCCAAGGTAGCACAGGGTGATTTAACCCAGGACTTTACTACAAAAAGGCAGGATGAGTTTAAAGAGCTGACCGGAAGCCTCAATGCCATGATAGAGAGTATGCGGGGATTAATGCGGGATATGAAGCAGTTCGGCAGTAAGGTAACCGGACTTGCGGAGAATGTTTCTGATAAAACCGGGGTCATCAATACTTCCATGCAGGATATAGCAAGAGCCATGGATGAAGTGGCAGGCGGTGTGCAGGGACAGGCAGAGGATACGGAGAGCAGCAATGAGAATATGATAAGCTTCTCTGAAAATATTACGACAGTTACGGAAAAAACCTCACACATGGGACAGACCGCAGATAAAGCAATTGAAGCCGTGGAACAGGGAAGGGTGATTGTTCAGGAATTAAGCGGTAAGTCGGATACAACCGTATCCTTAACCAGAGTGCTGGTCGACGATATTGACGCTGTACAGAAGAATTCCGAGGAAATCAAGAGCTTTGTTGACGTGATTAACAGTATTGCCGGACAGACGAATCTGCTTTCCTTAAATGCATCCATAGAGGCAGCCAGAGCGGGAGAAGCCGGAAGAGGCTTTGCAGTGGTAGCAGAAGAAATCCGTAAGCTGGCGGATCAGTCCAAGGAATCCGGTAATAAGATTCATGAGATCGTTAAGAAGATTGGTGAGACCGCAGATAAGACAACGGCATCAGCAAGAGAGGCAGAGAGCATGGTCAATGAGCAGGCAAGGGCGTTGCAGGAGACGGTCAATGTGTTTGAAATGATTCAGGATTGTGTAGGTGAGCTGGTAGAGGGTATCCGTTTGATTACGCAAAGACTGGAAGAGAGTATGCTTGAGAAGGATAAAGTGGAAAGTTCCCTGCAGAATATTGCTTCTGTGTCTGAAGAGGTTGCTGCATCCACACAGGAGGTTACGGCTACTTTGGGAGAACAGGTATCTGTTGTCCAGACATTAAAAGAAGAAGTAGAGTTGCTTAGAAGCGATGCACTGGAGCTGGATAAATCCATTGAGAGATTTAAAATTGATTAAGCAAGGCTGAACTGTTACATAAAGCGGGATGACCGCGAGAAAGGAAATGAAATTATGTTTCGTGACGATTTTGTCTGGGGTGTTGCAAGCAGCGCATATCAGATTGAAGGAAGAGATGCCAATGACGGTGCAGGTGCAATGATCTGGGATAAGTTCATTGCAGAGGGGGGCACGAAGGATGGCTATGGAGCAGAGGTAGCATGTGACCACATGCACCGTTACAAGGATGATTTTGCATTGATGAGACTAATGGGAATTAAAGCATACCGCTTTTCCATCAGCTGGGCAAGACTGATTCCGGAAGGAACCGGCAAGGTGAATGAAAAGGCTGTTGCCTTATACCGGGATATGATCCTGGAAATGAAAAAGAATGGAATCGAGCCGTATCTGACCATGTATCACTGGGAATTTCCCCAGGCGTTACAGGACAGGGGCGGCTGGCTGAATGAAGAGGTTATTCAGTGGTTTGGAGAATATGCCAGGGTTGTTGCGGAAAACTTTTCCGATATCTGCGAGAATTTCATTACCTTAAATGAGCCGGAATGCTTCGTTGGAATCGGACATATGTCCGGATGGCATGCACCGGGCCTGCATCTTCCGTATAAGGATGTGTTCCAGATTGCACACAATGCACTGCGCGCACATGGACAGGCAGTTATTAATCTTCGTAAATATGCCTGTCGTCCGATTAAGGTCGGCTATGCACCGACCTGTGGTATGGCATACCCTGTAAGTAATAAACCGGAGGATGTGGAAGCAGCAAGAAAGGTACTGTTTGGCTTTTATCAGCCGATGGATAACTGGACATGGAATGTAGCATGGTTTAATGATCCGGTATTCTTAGGAAAATATCCGGAAGAAGGCCTGGAGAAGTTTGCGGAATATCTGCCGGAAATCACCGATGAAGATATGAAGCTGATTTCCCAGCCGCTGGATTTCATGGGACAGAATATTTATAATGGATACTTTGTAAAAGCAGGTGAAAACGGAGAAATCGAATTCCCCGAAAGACCGGAGGGCTTTCCGAAGACCGCAGCCAACTGGCCGGTTACACCGGACTGCTTTTACTGGGGTGTGAAGTTTATTTATGACCGTTATAAGCTTCCTCTGTTTGTGACAGAAAACGGTATGTCCTGCCATGATGATGTATCCCTTGATGGCAGAGTACATGATCCGAACCGTCAGAACTTCCTCGACATGTATATTTCTGCATTACAGAAGGCAAACGATGAAGGCGTGGATGTCCGTGGTTATTTCTTATGGACATTTTTAGATAACTTTGAATGGGATAAGGGATATACCGAGCGGTTTGGAATTGTCCATGTGGATTTTGCAACCCAGAAGCGAATCGTAAAGGATTCCGCATTCTGGTATCAGAAGGTGATTGAAATGAACGGAGCAAATTTATCTATTAATACAAAGCAGAGACCGATTCTGTTCCTGGAGCCGGTATTTAAGGAAATGATCTGGGGTGGAAACCGTTTAAGAAGCCTCTTTGGATATGATATTCCGGGTGAGGATACCGGAGAATGCTGGGCAATCGGTGCCCATCAGAACGGGGATTGCGTCGTAAAGGAAGGTCTCTTCAAAGGAAAGACTCTTTCCCGGTTATGGAAGGAGGATCCATATCTTTTTGGCGATGAAGAAGGAGACCGCTTCCCGTTGCTGATTAAGATTATTGATGCAAAGGACAACTTAAGTATTCAGGTACATCCGGATGATGCCTACGCACAGGTTCATGAGAATGGATCCTTAGGAAAGACCGAATGCTGGTACATTCTGGACTGCCCGGAGGACGCAGAGCTTGTGATTGGGCATAATGCGAAGACAAAGGAAGAGCTTACGGAAATGATTTCCGAAGGCAGGTGGGATGAGTTTATCCGCCGCGTTCCGATTAAGAAGGGGGATTTCATCCAGATCAATCCGGGAACCGTACATGCAATCACCAGTGGCTGCCTGATCTTAGAGACGCAGCAGAACAGTGACATTACCTATCGTGTGTATGATTATGACCGTCTGCAGAATGGAAAGCCGCGTCAGTTACATGTACAGCAGAGTATTGATGTGATTAATGTTCCTGCGGCATCTGCCGAAGACAGTGTTAAGTATGTCGGAGACCTGCCGAAGGATCAGTTGAATGAACTGATTCACTGTCCGTACTATACCGTATGGAAGCTGGATGTGACAAAGCCGGTTTCTATCGAACAGACGCATCCGTTTATGAATGTGAGTGTCATTGAAGGAGAGGGACTGGTAAATGGACAGATGATCCGCAAGGGTGATCATTTTATCCTTCCTGCCGGAATCGGAACCGTTGATTTCCAGGGAGACATGAGTCTGATTTTATCTTCTACAAAATAAGTTAAAAGCTGATTAAAAAGTCATAAAAATAAGATGATTTATAGAGGCGCAGGAGGAAATCTCTTGCGCCTTGCTTTATTTTCGACTAGAATGGAAAGGTAAGGGAAGCTTCTGTCAGGAAGTATGGGGGAGAGCAACTCCATGCTTCGTGAAAAGATTTTCCGTGAAACGCTGCGGGATTGCGGCCGGATGAAATTCTGGATATTGCGGAGGAATATGGAAGGCTGTATGAGGTCGAATATGCAACATTCAGTAATGTACTCACTTATGCAAGTGAGCACCTTGCGCTTTTTAAGGATAAATATATTTTTATCAACAGTATTCCAGGATATTTCATCGAGGGAGAGGACAAGGAACGACTGGTAAAACAGTACTCAGATCTGCTTTCCCAGTGCACGATTGAAATAAATCAGATAAAATCGGATGAAGGAGGAAACAAATAAGATGATTAATGAACAATATAAGAAAATGCTGGAGGGAAAATCCGTCATCCGGCAGCTTTCCGAATTTGCAACAGCCCGGGGAAAAGAGATTGGTTATGAGAATGTTTTTGACTACAGTCTCGGCAATCCGTCCGTGCCTGTTCCGGATGCATTTAATGAAGAGATGATTCATCTCATTCAGACGAAAAGCTCCATGGAAATTCACGGCTACAGTCCCAGCCTTGGAATCACCTCAGTGAGAGAAAAGATTGCAGAATCCCTGAACCGCAGATTTGATATGGATTATAAGGCAGCGCACATTTTTCCGACCTCAGGTGCAGCCGGAGCGATTGCACATGCGGTCCGCTGCGTGACGAAGCCCGGGGATGAGGTACTGACCTTTGCGCCATTTTTTCCGGAGTATAATCCATATATCAATATGACCGGGGCAACGCTTAAGGTGGTGCCGGCGAATACTGTGGACTTCCAGATTAACTTTGACCGGCTTAAGGAAATGCTGAATGAGAAGACGGCAGCAGTCCTCATCAATACCCCCAACAATCCGTCCGGTGTGGTATACAGTGCAGCAACCTTGCAGAAGCTTGCAGATCTGCTTTATGCAAAGCAGAAGGAATATGGACATGATATCTTCCTGATTTCCGATGAACCATATCGCGAGATTGTGTTCGCAGGAGTGGAAGCTCCTTATGTATCCAAATTTTATGACAATACCCTGTCCTGCTATTCCTATTCCAAGTCCTTATCCCTGCCGGGAGAACGTATCGGATATGTGGCAGTCAATCCCAGATGCACGGATGCGGAACTGATCAGTGCGATCTGTGCACAGATTTCCAGGGGAATCGGACACAACTGTCCGTCCTCCATTATCCAGCTTGCTGTTTCGGAGGTAGTGGACATGACCTCGGATATGTCCGTTTATGAAACGAATATGAACCTGTTATACAATGAACTGACAAGCCTTGGATTCGAGTGTGTGAAACCGGGCGGAACCTTCTATATTTTCCCGAAGGCGCTTGAAGAGGATGCGGTAACATTCAGCCAGAAGGCTTTAAAGTACGATCTTGTTCTGGTTCCTTCCGACAGCTTCGGTGTTCCGGGATATTTTCGTATGGCCTACTGCATTGATACGGAGAAGGTGGAGCGTTCGCTTACCGCACTTCGCAGGTTTGTGAAGGAAAATTACTAAAGAGTTTCATATTTTATGGTGATCCTGTCATATGAATAGTATGAAAGACATAACGATTCCGTACAGGTCGAAACATTTACGGCTGAAACCGTGAGTATGATTCAGTAGTGCAAAATACTGTCAGTAAAGCTGATTTTGCACAGTAACTGTGAAGGTGCAGATCAGTTACAAGGCATCATTTTGAGAGGAAATAAAAGATTATGATCGAAATCTTAAAAGCAATTCTGTTTGGTATTGTAGAGGGGATTACGGAGTGGCTTCCGATCAGCAGTACCGGACATATGATTCTGTTGAATGAAATTGTATCCCTGAATGTATCGGAAGAATTTTACAGTATGTTTGAAGTGGTGATCCAGCTTGGAGCGATCCTTGCCGTTGTGATTCTGTTCTGGAATCAGATCTGGCCATTTGGAAAGAAGGATAATAAAGAGCCGCTGGCAAAGGACGGAGTCGGAGCCTTTGTGAAATGGGATATTTTCAAGCTCTGGTTTCACATTCTGGTATCCTGTGTACCGGCAGCCATAGTCGGTCTGCTCTTTGATGAACAGTTAGAAGCATTGTTTTACAATTATCAGACCGTAGCAATTATGCTGATTCTGTTTGGTATTGCATTTATTGTGATTGAGAATTACCATAAAGGAAAGAAGGCGAAGGTGACAGCCTTAGACGGAATTGATTATAAGCTTGCCTTCTGGATCGGTATGTTCCAGCTGATTGCAGCAATTTTTCCCGGTACTTCGCGTTCGGGAGCAACCATCGTCGGAGCACTGCTGCTTGGTGTATCCAGAACGGTTGCGGCAGAATATACCTTCTTTCTGGCCATTCCGGTTATGTTTGGAGCAAGCCTCTTAAAGGGAGTGAAGTTCCTTGCAGGTGCGTCCATGACTTCCATGGAGGGAGCAATTCTTGCAGTCGGCATGGTTGTTGCATTTGTGGTATCCTTCTTCGTGATCAAGTTCCTGCTTGGTTATATTAAGAAGCATGACTTTAAGGTGTTTGGATATTACCGGATTGCACTGGGTATTATTGTGATTCTTTTCTTCCTGATCCGGGGCTGAAAGGTGTTACATCATGTTCTTACGCAGTCTGACAGCAAGTGGCTGGCTGCTGTGTGAGCAGTAACTGAAAAGTGACAGTTTAGCGCAGAAATGTTGACAAGCAGGGGCTTATGGTGTATGCTTCATCATATTGAAGTGTATGCTTCATCAAATGATTGGGGAAATGTCAGGTTAAGAAGTGAAAGGAGTTAGTCATGGCAGAAGTAAAGAAAGCAACAGCAAAAGTAGTTGCTAAGGTACCGGCTGAAGAGAAAAAGGTGGAAGTTAAGGCAGCAGAGGTAAAAGCACCCGAAGTTAAGGCAGAAGTTAAGAAAGAGGCAGTTAAGAAGACTCCCGCTGCTAAGAAAGCACCTGCTAAGAAGGCACCTGCAGCTAAGAAAGAAACCGTTAAGAAGGAAACAGTGAAAAAGGCACCCGCTGCTAAGAAACCCGTTGTAAAAGAAGAAGTAAACTTCCAGTTCAGTGGAAAATCTTATACTTCCGAAGACCTTATCAGAATTACCAGGGATGTATGGAAATATGATTTAAATGGTAAGGAAGAGGATATTCAGAGTATTGAGCTTTATGTAAAGCCTGAAGAGAACACTGCTTATTATGTAATTAATGGTGATGTAACAGGAAGCTTCTTTATCTAAATCCAAGTTTGAAACCGATATACATAAGTAAAGTAAGAAAGAGCCGTTGTATTAGTATACGCTAAGCAACGGCTCTTATTTATCGCTACTGTAACTTTTTTCCACACACTACAGAACAAACATTCGGTTTGCTCTGTACTTTTTTAAATGGGAATGATATAATGAGCCTCAGAGAAAACCAGGTGACTCCGAAGGAGGCATTTGGTTTTCCAGGCTCATTAACGGGCAAATATCCTACGAAGCAGGATGAAGAGCACGAAGTGCGGATTTTCGAGTGATATGTAGACTCAATCAATATATGATATTAAAGTTGATCAGGAGTATGTTATGGATCATTTTAAGTTAGTATCAGAATATCAGCCGACCGGTGATCAGCCGCAGGCAATTGCAGAGCTGGTGAAGGGATTTCGGGAGGGAAACCAGTTTGAAACACTGCTGGGAGTAACCGGCTCCGGTAAGACCTTTACCATGGCGAATGTAATTGCTGCATTGAATAAGCCGACGCTGGTGATTGCACATAATAAGACCCTGGCAGGGCAGTTATATGGGGAATTCAAGGAATTCTTCCCGGAGAATGCTGTGGAGTATTTTGTCTCCTATTACGATTACTATCAGCCGGAGGCATATGTTCCTTCATCGGATACTTATATTGCAAAGGATTCTTCCATTAATGATGAAATTGATAAATTAAGGCTGTCTGCGACAGCATCTCTTTCCGAGAGAAAGGATGTTGTCGTGGTGGCGAGTGTATCCTGTATTTACGGTCTGGGTTCTCCGGATGATTATCAGGACATGATGGTGTCCCTGCGTCCTGGAATGAGTAAGGACAGGGATCAGGTTATTAAAGAACTGATTGATATCCGGTATGACCGGAACGATATGGACCTGGACCGCAGCTGTTTCCGGGTCCGGGGTGATGTGCTTGAGATCTATCCGGCACAGGGCGGAGATTATCTGATCCGGGTAGAGTTTTTCGGAGATGAAATCGATCGTATTACAGAGGTTGAGCCCTTAAGCGGTAAGGTGCATGCATCACTGCAGCATATTACCATCTTTCCGGCATCACACTATGTCGTACCGCAGGAGAAGATTAACAAGGCCTGTGAAGCACTGGAGGAAGAACTGGAAGAGAGGGTGCGCTTTTTCAAGAGCGAGGATAAGCTTCTGGAAGCACAGCGTATTTCCGAGAGGACGAACTTTGATATTGAGATGCTGCGTGAGACAGGCTTCTGTTCGGGAATTGAGAATTATTCACGTCATTTAAACGGTATGCGGGAGGGGGAACCGCCGCACACCCTGCTCGATTATTTTAAGGATGATTTTCTCATCATTATTGATGAGTCCCATATTACGATTCCACAGATCGGAGCGATGTATGTCGGGGACCGTTCGAGGAAGACTACTCTTGTGGATTATGGTTTCCGTCTGCCATCGGCATTGGATAACCGGCCGCTGAGCTTTGGAGAATTTGAGCAGCATATTGATCAGATGCTGTTCGTGTCCGCAACCCCTTCCACGTATGAGGAGGAGCATGAGCTGCTGCGCACAGAGCAGATTATCCGGCCGACGGGACTTCTGGATCCGGAGATTTTCGTCCGTCCGGTGGAAGGACAGATTGATGATCTGATTTCGGAGATCCGGAAGGAAACGGAGAAGCATAATAAGGTTCTGGTAACGACGCTCACGAAGCGGATGGCTGAGGACCTGACCGATTATATGAAGGATGTGGGAATCCGTGTGAAGTACCTGCATTCTGATATTGATACATTGGAACGGGCACAGATCATCCGGGATATGCGTCTTGATGTGTTCGATGTGCTTATCGGTATTAACCTTCTGAGGGAGGGACTGGATATTCCTGAGATCTCCCTTGTTGCAATTCTCGATGCGGATAAGGAGGGCTTTCTGCGTTCGGAGACATCCCTGATCCAGACCGTTGGACGTGCCGCACGTAACGCAGAGGGACATGTTATTATGTATGCCGACAACATGACGGATTCCATGAAGGCGGCAATTGAAGAGACCGGCCGCCGTCGGACAATCCAGCAGAAGTATAACGAAGAGCATCATATTACGCCTCAGACCATTAAAAAAGCAGTCCGTGATCTCATCAGTATCTCCAGGACGATTGCCAAAGAAGAGATCCAGTTCGAGAAGGATCCGGAATCCATGAGTGCGGACGAATTGAAGAAGCTGATTGCCAGGGTGGAGAAGCAGATGCGCAAGGCAGCAGCCGATCTGAATTTCGAGGCGGCAGCCGAGCTTCGTGATAAGATGGTAGAGCTTAAGATGAAGCTGCAGGAGATCGAGAGAGAGAAGGAAAAGGAGTAAGAACCATGAGTATCAAGTTATCCGACCAGCATGTGCCGGTTGCCAAGATGCGCCCGCGTGAATACATTAAAATCCGTGGAGCAGCAGAACATAATTTAAAAAATCTCGATGTGGATATCCCGAGAAATGAACTGGTCGTTCTGACAGGACTGTCAGGTTCTGGGAAATCCTCTCTGGCATTTGACACGATTTATGCAGAGGGACAGAGACGTTACATGGAGTCCCTGTCTTCTTATGCCCGTCAGTTCTTAGGGCAGATGGAAAAGCCGAATGTAGAGAAGATTGAGGGGCTGTCCCCCGCCATTTCCATTGACCAGAAATCAACGAACCGCAACCCGAGATCCACCGTTGGAACCGTAACGGAGATCTATGACTATTTCCGTCTGTTATATGCCAGAATCGGTATTCCGCATTGTCCGAACTGTGGAAAAGAAATCCGTAAGCAGACCGTGGATCAGATGGTGGATCAGATTATGGAGCTTCCGGAGGGAACGAAGATCCAGCTTCTGGCACCGGTAGTACGTGGACGGAAAGGTGAGCATGTGAAGGTCTTTGAGCGTGCGAAACGAAGCGGTTATGTGCGTGTCCGTGTAGATGGCAATATGTATGAGCTGTCAGAGGATATTTCTCTGGACAAGAACATCAAGCATAATATTGAAATTGTGGTGGATCGTCTGGTGATCAAACCGGAGATTGAACGCAGACTTACCGATTCGATTGAAAATGTTCTGGCATTGGCCGAGGGACTTCTGATGGTAGATGTGATTGGCGGGGAAACCATCAATTTCAGCCAGAGCTTTTCCTGCCCGGATTGCGGAATCAGTATTTCGGAGATTGAGCCGAGAAGCTTTTCCTTTAATAATCCGTTCGGTGCCTGTCCGGTCTGCTTTGGTCTTGGATATAAGATGGAGTTTGATCCGGAGCTGATGATTCCGGATAAGAAGCTCAGTATTAACGAAGGTGCCATCCAGGTCATGGGCTGGCAGTCGAGTAAAGATGAGGGAAGCTTTACCAATGCGGTTCTGCGTGCTCTTTCGAAGGAATATCAGTTCAGCCTGGATACCCCTATTGAGAAGCTGCCTAAGGATGTTTATGACATGCTGATTTACGGAACGAACGGCAGGGAAGTGAAGGTACATTACAAGGGACAGCGTGGAGAAGGAGTTTATCCGATTGCCTTTGAAGGAATTATCAAGAATACTGAGAAACGGTACCGTGAAACCGGCTCGGATATTATGAAGCAGGAATATGAAACCTTTATGCGCATTACTCCGTGTAAGGAATGTAACGGAATGCGTCTTAAGAAGGAGTCCTTAGGCGTGACCGTTTGTGGTAAGAACATTTATGAGATTACCTCTATGCCAATCTGTGACCTGAATGAATTCTTACAGAATATGGAGCTTACCGCACAGCAGCAGATCATTGGAAAGCAGGTATTGAAGGAGATCAGGGCCAGGGTCGGATTCCTTGTGGATGTCGGTCTGGATTACCTGTCGCTTTCGAGGGCAACGGGAACCCTGTCCGGCGGGGAAGCACAGCGTATCCGTCTGGCAACGCAGATTGGTTCCGGACTTGTGGGCGTGTGCTATATTCTTGATGAGCCGAGCATTGGCCTTCATCAGAAGGATAACGATAAGCTGTTAAATACGTTGAAAAATTTAAGAGATCTTGGCAATACGCTGATTGTGGTAGAACATGATGAGGATACCATGCTGGAGGCCGATGACATTGTGGATATCGGCCCCGGCGCCGGCTCCCATGGTGGAGAAGTGGTGGCTCATGGAACGGCAGAAGAGATCATGAAGATCGAAGGTTCACTGACCGGTCAGTATTTAAGCGGCAGAATGCAGATTCCGGTTCCACAGACGCGCCGTAAGCCGAAGGACTGGCTTAAGATTACAGGTGCCCAGGAAAACAACTTAAAGAATATTGATGTGAAGATCCCGCTGGGCGTATTTACCTGTGTTACAGGTGTATCCGGATCCGGTAAGAGCTCTCTGATAAATGAGATTCTGTATAAGACACTGGCAAGAGAACTGAACCGTGCGAGAACCATTCCTGGTAAGCACAGGAATATTACAGGAATTAAGAAGCTGGACAAGGTAATTGACATCGACCAGTCCCCGATCGGGCGTACCCCTCGTTCCAATCCGGCCACCTATACCGGAGTTTTCGATCAGATCCGTGATCTGTTTGCAGGAACGCCGGATGCCAAGGCCCGCGGTTACAAGAAGGGGCGTTTCAGCTTTAATGTCAAGGGAGGCCGCTGCGAGAACTGTGGCGGTGACGGTATTATCAAGATTGAAATGCATTTTCTTCCGGATGTGTATGTGCCGTGTGAGGTCTGCGGCGGTAAACGGTATAACCGTGAAACTCTGGAGGTAAAATATAAGGGAAAGAATATCTATGATATTCTGGATATGACGGTGGAAGAGGCTGTGCCGTTCTTTGAAAATGTGCCGTCGATCCGCAACAAGATTGAGACTCTGAATGATGTTGGACTTTCCTACATCAAACTGGGACAGCCTTCTACAACATTATCCGGAGGAGAAGCGCAGAGGATCAAACTGGCGACAGAACTGAGCCGGAGAAGTACCGGAAATACCATTTATATTCTGGATGAGCCGACAACCGGACTTCATTTTGCAGATGTACACAAGCTGGTAGAAATCCTGCAGCGTCTGACTGATAACGGAAATACCGTTGTTGTAATTGAGCATAACCTGGATGTCATTAAGACAGCAGACTATATTATTGACATGGGACCGGATGGTGGTGACCGTGGCGGAACAGTTGTGACATGCGGTACGCCGGAGGAGGTAGCAGAGCATCCGACGTCCTATACCGGAAAATATGTGAAGAAAATGCTGGCAAGATATAAAGAAAATGTGGAGAAATACCGAAATAATTAAAAATTTATGAAATCCCTTTGAAAATATTATGGTATGGGTTATAATATTCATTAATTATGCTGTGAGAATAGAAAGGGGTACATGAAAATGCAGTACACAGATATCGGTATTGATTTAGGAACAGCAAGTATTCTTGTTTACATCAGAGGAAGAGGAGTCGTCCTTAAGGAGCCCTCTGTTGTGGCTTTTGATAGAGATACAGATAAGATTATGGCAATTGGTGAGGATGCCAGACTGATGCTTGGAAGAACACCGGGCAATATTATTGCCGTGCGCCCTCTGCGTCAGGGTGTTATTTCCGATTACCGCGTCACAGAACAGATGATGAAATATTTCATTCAGAAGGCAATGGGACGGAAGGCATTCCGGAAGCCCCGTATTGCGGTCTGTGTACCGAGCGGAGTTACCCAGGTAGAGAGGAAGGCTGTTGAAGATGCGACTCTGCAGGCCGGTGCACGTGAAGTATCCATTATCGAAGAGCCGATTGCAGCAGCGATTGGTGCAGGAATTGATATTTCCAAGCCCTGTGGAAACATGATTGTGGATATTGGCGGTGGTACTTCCGATATTGCAGTTATTTCTCTGGGGGGTACGGTTGTCAGTGCATCCATTAAGATCGCCGGTGATGATTTCGATGAGGCGCTTGTCCGCTATATGCGTAAGAAACATAATCTTCTGATTGGTGAAAGAACCGCAGAGGACATTAAGATTAAGATTGGTTCCGCTTATAAGCGTGCGGAAGTAGACTACATGGATGTCCGTGGACGTAATCTGGTAACCGGTCTGCCGAAGACCATTACCGTTTCTTCCGAGGAAACCGAAGAAGCGCTTCGTGAGGCAACTTCACAGATTATTGAAACGATCCACAGTGTTTTAGAGAAGACTCCTCCGGAACTGGCAGCCGATATTGCAGACCGCGGTATCGTTCTTACCGGTGGCGGTTCCCTGCTCCGTGGTCTTGAAGACCTCATTGCAGAGAAGACCGGAATCAATACGATGACCGCAGAGGATCCGATGACTGCAGTGGCAATCGGAACCGGTAAGTATGTAGAATTTTTAGCAGGCTATAAAGAAGATTAAAGATAACTGTGAGGTACGGAACAGTTATGATTAAAGGAGAACAGGATGGTTAAAGGATT
Source organism: Firmicutes bacterium CAG:95 (assembly GCA_000438155.1). Classification (GTDB taxonomy): domain Bacteria; phylum Bacillota; class Clostridia; order Lachnospirales; family Lachnospiraceae; genus Suilimivivens. The sequence continues at coordinate 34,734 of FR902977.1, read as the reverse complement.
GTATACCGCCTATACTGGCATGATCAATCAGGAACATAGAATGGATGTGCTGACCAACAATCTGGCCAATGCGGATACCAACGGATATAAGAAGGAAGGTGCTACGGCACAGTCTTTCGATTCGATCCTTGCGTACAAAATCAAGGATAACTCCGAAGGATACCGTCTGGCGAAGAGAACCGGTGTGCATAACCCGGGTGTGAAGATTGGTGAAGGCTATACAGATTTTTCCCAGGGACCTTTGAAGACAACAGAGAATCCTTACGACCTGGCATTGACCGATAAGGGATTCTTTGCAGTGGAATTTACCGATAAGCAGGGGGAAACCTCTGTGAAATATACCAGAGATGGGAACTTTACCCTGAATGAATCCGGAGAACTGGTGACACAGGATGGAGACCGTGTTCTTGGAACGAATGGACAGCCGGTGAAGATTGATCCGCTGAAGGACACCCAGATCAATGTACAGGGACAGGTCATTCAGGATGGTAAAGTCGCAGCCACGATTCAGGTTACGGATTTTGAAGATTATAATTATCTGAAGCGTTATGGCGAGAATTACTTTGAACCGATTGACGGTGCAACAAAGAAGGATGCCACAGCGAAGGTATATGCCGGATATCTGGAGACCTCGAATATTTCTGTAGTGACAGAAATGGTAAATATGATTACGGTTTCCAGAGCATATGAGACGAATCAGAAGGTCATTACTACATATGACGGAACACTTGATATTGCAGCCAACCAGCTTGGCAAAGTATAGGAGGTAGCAGGACATGGTTAGAAGTTTATGGACAGCAGCAACAGGTATGAATGCACAGCAGACGAATGTGGATACCATTGCCAACAATCTTGCCAATGTAAATACAATGGGATATAAGACACAGGCTGCACAGTTCAAGTCTCTGTTATATCAGACACTTCAGACAGCAACCACCACGGCGAACGGAGATCCGAAGCCGACCAGCTCCCAGGTAGGACTTGGTGTGCGGAATTCCTCGATCAATTCCATTTTTACACAGGGAAGCCTACTGGATTCTGCCAGTGATACCTCTTTTGCAATCCAAGGAGAGGGCTTCTTTGCAATCCGTGGAGAAGATGGAAATACTTACTATACCAGAAACGGTGACTTTACCTGGGCAACGAACGGAGCTAACGGCATGATGCTGACAACGACAGACGGACTTCCGGTTCTGGATTCTTCAGGAAAAGCCATTACCCTGAACAACAGTTATGTAACAAGCAGAATTACCATTACCGGGGACGGAAGAATCTGTTATCCGGATGCCAATAATAATCCGCGGCCAATCGGCATGCAGATTGGTATGTTTCAGTTTAACAATCCCGGTGGTCTGGAGCGGCAGGGTGACAGCCTGTGGGCGGTGACCGGAGCCAGTGGCCAGGCACTGAACGAGTCAACTAACAATTCCGTTAAGAAGAGCAAGATGGTGCAGGGGTATCTTGAAGGTTCCAATGTGCAGGTTGCCACCGAAATGGTCAACTTAATTGTGGCACAGCGTGCTTATGAAATGAATTCCAAGGCAATTACAACAACCGATGAGATGATGCAGACAGCCAACAATCTTAAGAGATAATCTTTAGAACACAGTGTGGATGCGGGATCGGAGGATGAAGATGGAGATTAGTGGAATTGGATCTTCTGCGTATGCAGATTATCTGCAGGAACAGAACATATCAGAGACAAAATTAAAGGATCAGATTAACAATACCGATTATGCGACAGCAACGGAGGATGAGCTTTTAGATGCATGTAAACAGTTCGAGGCATACTTCCTTGAACAGGTATTTAAGGAAATGCAGAAGACGGTAGACTGTGTTAAGGATGAGTCATCAGGCACCGATAACAATCTGGTAAGTTATTTTAAGGATGAGACGATCCAAAAGCTTGCAGAGACATCTACCGAGACGCAGGGCCTGGGACTTGCGCAGACTCTGTATGAGCAGATGAAACGTAATTACGGAATTGACTGACAATATTTCATAATGGACAAGAAAAACTGGCTGCTTACGTGAGTTTTCCACGAAGCAGCCAGTATTAAGTTTGAGGGACAGATATTTGGAAACGATTAAGGGATATGTGGATCATATCATTTATCAGAATAAGGACAATGGCTATGCGGTACTGTCCATGAATGTGGATGATGAGGAAGAAATTTGCGTAGGGATCTTTCGGGGTGTAGATAACGGAGAGAATCTGGAGATTACCGGTGAATATGTGGAGCATCCAAGCTATGGCTTTCAGTTCAAGGCAAATAGCTTCAAAGTTGTGGAGCCGGATGATCTGCTCAGTATGGAACGTTATCTGGGATCCGGTGCCATCAAAGGTGTCGGTGAGGCGCTGGCGAAGCGTATTGTGAAGAGGTTCGGCAAGGATACCTTTCGTGTTATTGAAGAAGAGCCGGAGCGTCTGGTTGAAGTCAAAGGAATCAGTGAGCGGATCGCACAGCAGATTACAGATCAGATGATTGAGAAAAGGGAAATCCGTGAGGCTTTTCTATTTTTGCAGAAATATGGAATTACCAATACACTGGCTGTGAAAATCTACGAAAAATACGGAATGGGGATGTATGGAATTCTGAAAGAGAACCCGTACCGGCTTGCGGAGGATATTCAGGGAGTCGGCTTCCGGCTTGCTGATGAAATTGCAGAGAAGATTGGTATTCATACAGATTCGGATTACCGGATCCGGAGCGGAATTCTTTACACACTGCTGCAGGCGTCCCTCGAGGGACATATGTTCCTGCCGATGAGAGTGCTGGTGCTAAGGAGTGCAGATCTGTTGCAGGTACCTGAGGAAGCGATCCGTGCACAGATTCAGAACCTGCATATGGATCATAAGGTCGTCGTGAAAAAGACAACTGATGAGCCGGAGGTCTATGCATTTTCCTATTATTATGCGGAGCTGAACTGCGCAAGAATGCTGCGGGAGCTGAATGTCCTGATGGAGTCAGAGCTTCTTGATTCGGAGGAAAAACGAATTGAAACGATTCTGCAGCGTATCTTAAAGGAGCAGGGCTTAGAACTCGATGAGCTGCAAAAGGACGCGGTTCTGGAATGCGTGAAGCATGGCATCATGATTCTTTCCGGTGGTCCCGGAACAGGAAAAACGACAACAATTAACACGATTATCCGTTACTTTGATGAAGAAGGAATGGACATTCTGCTGGCAGCACCGACGGGAAGAGCAGCGAAGCGGATGACGGAAGCGACTGGTTATGAGGCAAGGACGATCCACCGGATGCTGGAAATTAATGGAGGCATGGAGGATGGAAGCCGCGCCCGTTTTGAAAGAAACGGGGAGAATCCGTTAGAAGCGGATGTGGTGATTATTGATGAAATGTCGATGGTAGATATCTATCTGTTCCAGTCTCTTTTGGAAGCGGTCAGTGTCGGTACACGGCTGATTCTGGTAGGGGATGTGGATCAGTTACCAAGTGTAGGTCCCGGTCAGGTACTGCAGGATCTGATTGAGAGTAAAAGCTTTCCAACCGTGATGCTTAAGAAAATTTACCGCCAGGCCGGGGAGAGCGACATTGTCATGAATGCCCACCGCATTAATATGGGGCAGAAGATTGCGCTCAATAACAAAAGTAAGGACTTCTTTTTCCTGCCAAGAAATGATGTGCAGGTCATCTATAAGCACATGATCCAGCTGATTACGGAGAAGCTGCCACGGTATGTGGAAGCGCAGCCTTACGATATCCAGGTCCTGACACCGATGCGGAAGGGAAGTCTGGGAGTGGAAACACTCAATGAGATCCTGCAGAGATACTTAAATCCGGCAGATCCGTCCAGGAAGGAGCATGCGGCCGGTGACCGGATTTTCCGCGAGGGTGATAAGGTAATGCAGATTAAGAACAACTATCAGCTGGAATGGGAGATCGTGAGTCAATATGGCATCCGGATTGACAGCGGAAGCGGTGTGTTTAACGGAGATATCGGAACGATTCGCAGAATCCGTGAGGAATCCTCGACCGTACAGGTGGAATACGATGAACACCGTCTGGTGGAATATACCTTTTCCCAATTGGATGAAATTGAACTTGCATATGCAATTACGATACATAAGTCACAGGGAAGTGAGTACCCGGCGGTACTGCTTCCGCTGCTTTCCGGACCGAAAATGCTGATGAACAGGAATCTGCTGTATACAGCCGTGACGCGGGCCAGAAAATGTGTGACCATTCTGGGAAGTCAGGAAGTGGTAGACGGCATGATTGAGAATGAAAACCAGTATCACCGGTATACCGGACTTGGCAGGCGGATACTGGAGCTGGAAAGTGAGGAGCGTGTGTGGTAAAAGACAAAATTGTGGAGCTGCTTTTTCCAAGGAGATGCATTGTGTGTGATGAGCCGGTCGAGGCAGGAAAGGAGCCGGTATGCCCGTCCTGCAGGGAGGAGCTTCGTTATGTCGAAGAGCCTTTTTGCATGAAGTGTGGAAAGCAGCTTATGGAAGAGCAGGAGTACTGTGAAGACTGCAGGAACAGAAAGCATGCCTATATACAGGGGAGAAGCGTTTTCCAGTATGCAAGTGTGGCGGATGCCATGTTCCGCTTTAAGAATCAGGGAAGACGGGAGTATGCGGACTTTTTGGCGTGGGAAATGTACCGGCGTACGAAAGAATGGCTTATGACAGTCAGACCGGATGCATTGGTTCCGGTGCCGGTTCATAAAAAGCGTATGAAAAAGCGTGGCTATAATCAGGCGGCAGTGCTTGCAGAACGGCTTTCTGCCTATACGGGAATCCCTGTACTGGAGAACTGGCTGGTGCGTGAAGGAGATACCGCACCGTTAAAGGATCTTGGCGCGCAGGAAAGACAAAATAATTTGAAAAAGGCTTTTAAAATCGTTAGAAATGATGTAAAATTAATTACGATTGTTATAATAGATGACATCTATACAACAGGCAGTACCGTGGATGCGATTGCACAGGTGATTCGGCAACATAGCGATTGCCGGGTTTATGTTCTTACGGCGGCAATCGGAAGAGGAAACTAATTAGAGACAGGAAGGATGAGTGATTCCGTGAATGTAAGAAATTGCAGAAAATGTGGCAGAATATTTAATTATGTTGTGGGACCGATTCTGTGTCCTCGTTGTGTGGAAGAGCAGGAAAAGGTATTCCAGGTGGTAAAGGAGTATGTCATAGAGCATCATGGTGCGGATATTGCAGAGGTATCCAGAGAGTGTAATGTGGAACCTTCCCAGATCCAACAGTGGATTCGTGAGGAGCGTCTTCAGTTTGCAGATGATTCACCGATCCGGATTCCCTGCGAGGGATGTGGTGCGATGATCCGTTCCGGACGTTACTGTGATAAATGTAAGGCAGCAATGACCAATGGATTCCGTGAGGCCATGGGAGTCAATAAGCAGCCTGCTGCACCGACCAGACAGCCGTCCAGAAATATAAGTGAACGTGATCGTATGCGTTACTTATAAAACCAAAGGAAAAGATTATGCTCAGTGAAGAAAAGATTATTCGGATGACGAAGCTTGCCGCTTTTGAGAAGAGAGAGGGTAAGAAGAATCTGAACATTGTAAACTATTACCGGAATGACTATATCGGATTTCAGGTATTGAAATCGATCATCGCAGTTACAATTTCTTTTGTAGCTGTCTTTGCTTTGTACCTGTTCTATAATTTCGAAGCTCTCATGCATGATGTTTATAAGCTGGATCTGATGGAATTTGGCAAGAGCGTGGTGATTATTTATCTCTGTGTTGCGGCAGCTTATGGCGTGATTACCTATGTGGTCTATGCGAGCCGTTACAGCAAGGCGAAGAAGAAGCTGAAGCACTATTATGCCGGTTTGAGAGCATTGGAAAACATGAAGTAACAGTTCAGCCATGCAGAAATGATTGTATAAGCTGACCGAGGGAGCTTGCTCACAAAGGGCAGCTTATACAATCATTTCTATAGGGCGGACGCCCGACATGAAATAAGCTGCCGGAGGAC
>FR902977.1:0-28732 GCA_000438155.1 Firmicutes bacterium CAG:95 | reverse complement strand
ATGAAAATATGTCAGCTAAATTGTGCAAAGCGGCAGCTTATGAATGAGCATGGCTGAACGGTTACAATATGAATAACAATAAGTAAGAGGAAGTATTTATGACCAGTTTACTCGTAGCAAAGCAGTATATAAAAAACTTTGTAAGCAGATATGAAATATATTTAAAGCCGGTTGGCAAGCTGATCCTGGCACTCATCACACTGATGACTATTAATGGAAAGATCGGATTTATGCAGAAGATTGATAACATTTCCGTTGTACTGATTGCAGCATTGATGTGTTCCTTCATGCCAACCAACTTTATTATTGTCGTAGCAGCATTATTTGTGCTGCTGCATCTGTATGCCCTGTCTATTGAATGTGCTGCAATCGGTCTGGTATTGTTTCTGGTGCTGTTCCTGTTATATTTCCGCTTTTCCCCAAAGGATACGCTGGCAGTGATTCTGACGCCGATCTGTACAGCAATGGGAATTCCTTATGTGGTTCCGCTTACCATGGGACTTGTGGGAACACCGGCTTCTGCGGTATCCGTAGCCTGTGGTGTGATTGTGAGCAGCTTTATTAAACATATGTCGGACAGTGCAACTGCAATTTCTTCCATGGAAACGGAAGATATGGCAGCAAAGTTCCGTTTTGTGATTGACGGGTTGATTAATAACAAAGAAATGATACTGATGATCGTTGCCTTTTCCGTAACGGTTATTCTGGTTTATTTTATAAAACGACTGGCAATTGATTATGCCTGGACCATTGCCATTGCGGCAGGAGCCCTGGCAGATATGATGATTCTTCTGGTGGGGGATCTGGTGTTTGATACGAACGGATCCATTGCCATGCTGATTGTTGGAACGATTGTTTCTGTATTGGCTGCCAAGGTTGTTGAGTTTTTTGTATTTAGTGTAGATTATAGCAGGACAGAGAAGGTTCAGTTTGAGGATGACGAATATTATTACTACGTGAAAGCAATTCCAAAGATTAACGTAGCAGCTCCGTCACGTACTGTAAAGAAGATCAATTCCCATAAACGGAAACCTGTACCTTCCCAATCCCATAAATAAAAGGATATGGAGTTAACCGATGAAGCATGCAATCGAACAGATAGCAATTTATGTGTCCAGAATGTCGGGGATCCGATGGACAGATATTGTAGAAATCATCATATTGTCATTTTTGATTTATCATATACTGGTATGGATTAAAAATACCAAGGCCTGGTCCCTGTTAAAGGGAATTCTGGTTATTGCAGTATTTATCCTGTTTGCAGCTTATTTTGAAATGAATACCATTCTCTGGATTGTGAATAACCTGTTCAGCGTGGCTGTTACGGCAGTTGTGGTTATTCTGCAGCCGGAGTTACGGAGAGCCGTAGAGGAGCTGGGACGAAAGAACATTATCAGCAGCATTATCCCGATTACGGTAGGCAGAGGACCGGAAGGTGGCCGCTTCTCCGACAAGACCATCAACGAAATTGTGAAAGCATGTGTAGAAATGGGAAGGGCAAGAACGGGTGCCCTCATTGTTATGGAAAAGGATGAGTCCCTGACCGATTACGAACGGACAGGAATTGAAATTGACGGAGTGGTAACCAGTCAGTTACTGATCAATATCTTTGAGCATAATACACCGCTGCATGACGGAGCAGTGATTGTACGTGGTGACCGGGTGACCTCTGCAACCTGTTATCTGCCGCTTTCCGATAACATGCGTTTAAGTAAAGAACTTGGTACAAGACACCGTGCCGGAGTTGGTATTTCTGAGGTAACAGATTCCCTTACCATTATTGTTTCGGAAGAAACCGGAAAGATCAGTGTGGCTTACGGGGGCGATCTGGAACGGAATGTAGATGCTGAACGGCTTCGGGCAAGACTGAGTGATCTGCAGAACAAATCCGAAGAAGACAGCCGTAAACGGATTGTGTGGAAGGGCAGGTGGTCGAAATGAAAAACAAACTGACGACAAATCTTGGCCTGAAGCTGATCTCTGTATTGTTTTCTATTGTGTTGTGGCTCGTTGGAACCAGTATTGGAAACCCGACGACTTCAAAATCGTTTTATAATGTGCCGGTTGTTCTGGAAAATACCGATGCAATTACGGAGTCGGGCAGGGTATATGAGGTGCTGGAGAATTCCGATGTCATCAGCCGGGTGACGATCCGGGGACCGAGATCTGTGGTATCCAGTATGTCCGAAAGTAATATCGTGGCGACAGCGGATGTAAGTAATATCAGCAGTCTCGATACGGTTTCGATTAAGCTTGCTACAAACATTAACCAGGATCAGATTAACAGCATTACACCCAGCAGCGATACGGTGAAGCTGAATATTGAGAATAAGAAGACCAAGACCATGGCTCTGGGAACGAAGATTTCCGGTGAGGTCAGCGATGGTTACATGGTTGGCGATATTACAACGGATCAGAACCTGGTTCGGATTTCCGGACCGGAATCGGTAGTTACTTCTGTTTCCAAAGCGGTAGCGGAGATTACCGTAACCGGATTTACGAGTGATATCAGTACCAGCGCGGAAATCCGTCTTTATGACGCCGATGGCAATGCGGTGGATGATCCGAATATTACACAGAATATAAAGAGCGTAAATGTTCAGGTATCTATTTTGCAGACCAAGGAAGTTCCACTTGTGTTCCATACGCAGGGAGAACCGACTTACGGTTATGGATTTACCGGTAATGTGGAGTGTGATCTGCAGACCGTAACGATCTGTGGAAAGAGCAGTGTTCTTAAGAAAATCCAGAGTATTGATATCCCGGCAGAACTGCTGGATATGACGAATAAGAGTGATACCTTTACAGAGGAAATTGATCTGTTACAGTATCTGCCGGATAATGTCCAGTTAGTTGATCTGGCAGACAGTGTTGTAGCAGTAACGGTGGATATTGAGCCTGAAATTTCCAAGAAGATTGAAATGAGAGAAAGCAGGATTCATGTGACCAATCTGCCGGATGGGTTTACGGCAAGCGTATCCGGTGTGGAAGAGACCTTTATCATTGAGGTGATCGGACTGGCACAGGATCTGAGTGAGGTTCAGGCATCGAGTCTGGAAGGTACTGTTGATATCAATGACCTGATGGAAAAATTCAGTCTTGAGGAATTGCAGGAAGGCTTCTATACTATGGAAGTGAGCTTCGGACTTCCGGACGATGTACGTCTGTTGGAGCCGGTAGAGGTAGTTGTGCATATATCAGCAAAACAAGAATAGAAAGGAAATATATTAAAACATGAGCAGATTATTTGGTACAGATGGTGTAAGAGGAGTAGCCAATGATGAATTAACACCGTTGCTTGCTATGCAGCTGGGTCAGGCAGGAGCCTATGTTCTTACGAAAGAAAATGAGCACAGACCAACGATTATGGTTGGATGCGATACGAGAATTTCGGGAGATATGCTGGCAAATGCATTGATGGCTGGTATTTGTTCGGTTGGCGCGAACGCTGTGTATGTAGGCGTGATTCCCACACCGGCGGTAGCCTATCTGACCAGAAAATATAAGGTAGATGCAGGTGTTGTTATTTCCGCATCCCACAATCCGGTGGAGTTTAATGGAATTAAATTCTTTGACGGAAACGGATATAAGCTTCCGGATTCCCTGGAGGATGAGATCGAAGCCATTATCCGGGACAATATGAGTTCGATCAAGTTCCCGATTGGTTCGAATGTCGGAAAGATCAAGTATCGTACTGATGCACGTGAAGAATATATCAATCATTCCATTCAGTCTGTAAAGGTGGATCTGACCGGAATGAAGATCGTGGTAGACTGTGCGGAGGGAGCTTCTTATTACACTTCCGTAGAGGCATTGAAGGAACTGGGCGGTAATGTAGTAGCGATTCATAATATGCCTGATGGAACGAACATCAATGCTAACTGTGGCTCTACCCATATGGAAGAGCTGATGGCACGTGTTGTATATGAAAAGGCACAGATTGGTCTGGCTTTTGATGGAGATGCCGATCGGCTTCTTGCAGTAGATGAGCTTGGTAACGTGGTTGATGGTGACCAGATTATGGCGATCATCGGTAACCATATGAAGCAGAACGGTGAGCTGAACAATGATACGATTGTAGCAACCGTAATGAGTAATCTTGGTTTCTTTCTTATGGGTGAGAAAAACGGAATCCACATTGAACAGACGAAGGTTGGCGACCGTTATGTATTAGAGCGTATGAAGGAAATTGATGCAAGTCTTGGCGGGGAACAATCCGGACATATTATTTTCCTTAAAGAGAATATGACAGGTGATGGTCTGCTGAGCGCTCTTCATTTGTTACAGGTTCTTGTTGAGACCGGCAAGCCGCTTTCAGAATTAGCTTCCATTATGGAGGTATTGCCTCAGGCACTTGTTAATGCGAAGGTACCAAACCATAAGAAAGAGAAGTACATGGAGTATCCTGAAATTGCTGAAGCCATTCAGAAGCTTACGGATAAATTTGCAGGTGAAGGCAGAGTTCTGATCAGACCTTCCGGAACGGAGCCGAAGGTTCGTGTCATGATCGAAGGAAAAGACCAGCAGATGATTGAACATGATGCAAAGGAACTTGCTGACCTTATTCAGAATGTCATGTTATAGGAGGATGGAAGTATGGTAAGTCAGAAGGTGATTATTAAGAATCCTACAGGTCTTCATTTAAGACCGGCCGGAATCCTGTGCAAGGAGGCTATGAAGTTTAAATCTTTAATTACATTTTCATTCCGGGGAAATACAGCTAATGCCAAGAGTGTATTAAGTGTACTTGGTGCATGTGTGAAGTGCGGCGATGAAATTGAATTCTGCTGTGATGGGGAAGATGAGGCAGAAGCACTGCATTCTCTGGTTGCTGCAATTGAGAATGGATTAGGTGAATAAAACAGAATAACCGGTAAGGAAAGAAAGGGCGCTGCCGTTGGCAGCGCCTTATGTTTCGCCCAGGGTGTTTAGAAATCAGACATAATTCACAGGTTATGGTGCCGAGGAAATTACATTGTTATCGACCGTAAAGGAATCTCCGTCTGCAAGAATACAAACCATGGTTTTTCCTGTATTTAGAAGAATCTCGTTGCCGTCATCATCATAGTATCTGGTTGCACCATAATCGGAAGCCTTTTTCCAGGTAACATGAATGCCCTTTCCATTAGTGAAAAACCAGCCATCTCGTGTAGTGTCGTGGCACTGGAAGGCCAGATATCCCTTTTGGTCACGAACCTCATAATAGGTATTTTGAACCAGAATGTTCTTAAAGGATAGCTGCTGGTCATTTGCAAGATCGATATGTGGACCATCCACGTCACGGGAAAGGTGCTGGTAGCGGTCATAGAGTCCGGTCTTTTCGTTATAGATGAAATAGCAGTTGGTAACAGGATAAGCAAGTGACATATCTACCTTTGCAGCGGTAATGGAATCTGCATATTGATTCAGCGTATTTGGCGCTTCGTCATCTGCAAAGAGGTAATGCTGTTCATCTGCATAGCCATCCCGGTACTTATCAGAATAACCATAATAATCCATAGCCTTTTCCAGAAGCTTTGTACTGGTAAAAGCGTTGTCATAATCGTTCTTCGCAACATCCCGGTAATAAGCGTTTCCATAATCAATGCAGTCAATGTGCTGGGTGTCGTTGCGCCCCATGATTTCATCCATATAGAATGGACCACCATAGTGGACGATTACCGCATCCCATTCAAATGCCCAGTAAGCGAAATAGTCGCGGCAGCTTCGGATATTTCCAAGCTTTTCAAAATTGCTCCAGTCATCAAAGATCGCCATCAGACGTGTCATGCTGGCTTCTACATTACATTCATAGAGAATATCTGCCTGTGAGAGGCCGTATTGACTCGCTGTTTTGGAGTTCGGAATCATGACGGCAATCGGCCTGGTAGAAGCAACCGAAGGATCTACCCATTCATTCGTCAGCCGGCTGCGGACCATTCCTTCATGGGAAGGAATGGCTGCAGCATCTGTATTATCATCTGTAGAATCACTGCTGGAGGAATCTACGGAAGAATCTTCAGCGTCTTCCGGTATGGTTGTAATTACGTCTACAGAAGGTGTGGTATCTTTATTTGCCCTGCCGCATGCGGCGCAACCGGAAACAATCAGCAGCGCAGATAATGTAAGTAAGGATAATTGCTTGAATTTAATCACGTATAACCCTCCCCTTAATTCAATATTTACAGTTTAGCACAATTTGTCCAAAATAAAAAGACAGGAAAGCATGTACATTCCTGTCTTTTGTATTCGTGGACTATTAGTGATAAAGGCTGCAGTTTAGTTGATGGATACACCGTCAGCTAAGAAGCTGTCTCCATCCTTGATGATGCATACCATGGTCTTACCGGTATTGAATTCTACCTCGTTACCGTTGTCATCATAGTATTTGGTCGGTTCGTAGTCAGCGGTCTTTTTCCAGTTTACATGGATTGCTTTACCGTTGGTGATGTAGTAACCGTCTCTGGTGGTGTCATGTACCTGAAATGCCAGATAACCCTTTGCATCACGCACCTCGTAATAGGTACTCTGAATAATGATGTTCTTGAAGGAAAGCTGTTCGTTGGTGGCACCGTCTACATCGGCTTTTCCGTAAATGCTGCGGTAATATAAACCATCCTCTGCATTATAGCTGAAGGAGGTTTTGGTAATCGGATAGGCAGGAGTTAAATCTACTTCCTTTGCATCAATGGCATCGCTATAGGATTCCAGAGTATTCGGTGTGCTGGAGGGAGCAAATTTGTAATGTGCACCCTGATAGTACTGGTCGCGGTAGGTTTTGGAATAACCTAATTTATCGATTGCTTCGTTGATGCCGTCTGCACTTGCATAAGCATTCTGGGGAGCCTTACGGTCTTTGGTACGGTAAAATGCATTGGCATATAATCCATCATGATGGGTTTCGCCATAATTACATCCTGTAATATTGTCTGTTCCTTCACGCTCGATAATATCATTAATATAGAAAGGCCCGCCAAAATGAACATAAATAGAATCTGCCTCTAATGCCCAGTATACAAAATAGTCACGGCAGCTGCGGACATTACCGATTCGGTCTAAGCCTTCCCAGTCCTTAATAACAGCCATGCTTCTGGTGATTCCACCCTCTACCGGACATTCATAAAGGATATCGGCTTTGGAAAGATTATAATGCGGCAATGCACCGGAATCATTCGGGGACATGATGGCAATCGGTCTCGCCTTCTCAAGATCACCACTGATCCATTCGTTGGTAAGAGGGCTGCGGACCATTCCTTCTTCCGGGGGAACATCCTCTTTAGTAGTTTCCTCTTCTACAGATTCTTCCTGCGTGGTTTCCTCCTTAGCCGGCTGAGACTGGATGATGGGCTCGACAACAGGCTGAACTTCTTCTGTATCTTTTCCACAGCCGGTTAATATAAAAGCTGCCGATAAGGCAACTATGGATAACGCCTTTAAGTACTTCATGATAATTTCCTCTCTTTCTGTAATTCTGTGGGTTAAAAACTCACATTGCCTATTATAGCATAGGAAGAATAAGCAGTCACTAACAAAATTATTAAGCTTTGATAAATTTTAAGGACATATATAATAGTGATTCTGCAGGCTAAATTTTATTAAATTGGAAATTCACTTGTGAAAATGGTAAGAAAAGGGTAAAATAGTAGAAGAGTTTATCATGGAGGCTTATGATGAAAAAAATAATTGTAACAGGATGCAATGGTCAGTTAGGACGGGCCATTAATTTGGAGCTTGCAGGAAATCCGGAGCTTGAGTTTGTAAATACAGATGTAAACGAGCTGGATATTACGAATATTGATGAGGTATTAAAGCTGGCACGCGAGGTAAAGCCTTATGCGATTATCAACTGTGCTGCACATACCGCAGTCGATACCTGTGAAACCGATGTGGACAATGCTTACCGCATTAATGCCATCGGCCCACGCAACTTAAGTATTGCAGCAACGCAGACCGGCGCGAAGATGGTTCATATTTCTACGGATTATGTGTTTAACGGGAAGTCGGATCATCCATATATCGAATTTGATACGCCGGATCCGCAGGGCATATATGGAAAAACGAAGCTGCAGGGCGAGAACATGGTAAAGCAATTTGCAGACCGTTTCTTCATCTTCCGCACTGCATGGCTTTATGGAGACGGCAGGAACTTTGTGAAAACGATGCTGCGTCTTTCGGAAACCAACGATCAGGTCAGTGTCGTAAAGGATCAGGTAGGAAGTCCTACCAGTACGAAGGAGCTTGCGGGAGCGATTGCACATCTGCTCTTTACCGAGAATTACGGATTGTTCCATGCAACCTGTGAAGGAAGCTGCTCCTGGGCAGACTTTGCGGAAGAGATTTTCCGTCTTGCAGGAAAGAATACGAAGGTAAATCATATTACAAGTGAAGAATTTGCAGCGAAAGCACCGCGTCCTTCCTATTCCATTCTGGAGAACTATATGTTAAAGCTTACCTCCGATTACCGGTTTGCAGACTGGCACGATGCAATTGAAAGTTACATTAAAGGAATGAAATAGGATGACATTTTTAACAGACTTAACACATAACAGTATTTTCATGTCAGCAATCACCGGCTGGTTTGTTGCACAGGTTCTGAAAACCATTATCCATATTATTGTGAACAAACAGTTTGTCGCAGAACGGCTGGTAGGGGGCGGTGGAATGCCGAGCTCTCATTCCGCAACAGTATGTGCACTTGCAACGGCAACCGGGATCCGGTATGGAGGCGGAAGCTTTGAATTTGCACTGGCGGCGGTCTTTGCAATTGTGGTGATGTATGACGCGATGGGTGTGCGTCAGGAAACCGGTAAGCAGGGCAAGGTACTGAATGAAATGATGGAGATTTTCACCCAGATGGGCAAGAACATTGATGTCGAGAAGGCACTTAAGGAATTTGTGGGACACACGCCGCTGCAGGTACTGATGGGAGCTATTCTGGGGATCATTATTGCAATTGGAATGTGTAATATGCAATTTTTCGCTTAAGAGAGATTGGGATAATATAGCGCTGAATCAGGCAGAGTATAAAAGAGTATAAATAAGGAAAAAGGAGAATTCTATGCAGAAAATAGCATTAATTACAGGTATTACAGGACAGGACGGCTCTTATCTTGCAGAGTTCCTGTTAGAGAAGGGATATGAGGTTCACGGTCTGGTGCGCAGACACAGTATTTCCAATACAGCACGTATCGACCACATTCTCAATTCCGAGTATAATAAAGTGAAGTTTTTCTTACACTATGCAGATACCACCGATTCCAGCAATCTAATGAGACTGATTGCTGAAATCCGTCCGGATGAGGTTTATAACCTGGCTGCGCAGTCCCATGTCGGCGTATCCTTTGAGGTTCCCGAATATACTGCAGAGGCAACGGGCGTAAGCACCTTAAAGCTTCTCGAAGCCATTCGTGTCAATGGTGGTAACTGCAGATATTATCAGGCTTCCACCTCTGAGCTGTTTGGAGGGATCCCGGAAACAGCACCGCAGAGTGAGAAGACACCGTTTTATCCGAAGAGCCCGTATGGAGCAGCGAAGCTTTACTCCTACTGGATCACCGTAAACTACAGAGAATCCTATAACATGTTTGCATGCAACGGTATTCTCTTCAACCATGAGTCTCCGAGACGTGGAGAGAATTTCGTAACACGTAAGATTACGCTTGCCATTGCAAACATTATGGCAGGCAGGCAGGAAAAGTTAAGCCTTGGAAATATGAATGCCAAGCGTGACTGGGGATTTGCAGGCGACTATGTAAAGGGTATGTGGATGATGCTTCAGCAGGACAAGCCGGATGATTTCGTGCTTGCAACCAATGAGACCCATACCGTTCGTGAGTTTGTAGAGGAATCCTTCAGGCAGCTTGGAATTACGATCCGCTGGGAAGGAACCGGAGTAGACGAGAAGGGATACGATGCTGAAACAGACCGACTTCTTGTAGATGTGAATCCGGAATTCTATCGTCCCGCAGAAGTGGAATTCCTCTGGGGCGACTGTACGAAGGCCGAGAAGACACTTGGCTGGAAGAGAGATGTAGATTTCAAGGGTCTGGTTGCCATGATGATGGACGCAGATATGAAAGAGATCGCAGGAATGAGCTGCGAGGAATATAAGAATCGCTAATGATTTCCGTAACTGGTATTTTTCTTTATATGTTGATTACCTGCTATGTGCTGGGATTTTGTTGTTACGAATTACTGGCCGGATTCCGGAGAAAGCAGGAGAAAGCGTTTCATGAGGAACCGCATCGGACATGGACCGGCTGTGTGTATGCCGGAGTGGCATTCACGGTGTTCTATGCCCAGATGTTCAGTATCTTCTACAAAGTAGGACTTTTTGCGAATGTGCTGCTGCTCATCCTGGCAGCGGCCGGTGTGATTTTTTACCGGGACAGATTTGGAGAAGAACTGAAGCGGTTATGGAATCAGAAGAATATCAAAAGAGCAATGGTTTATGCGTTGCTCTTTCTGTTGTATGCCTACGGAACATCCCGTGGGATTGAGCATTATGATACCGGGCTGTATCATGCGCAGAGCATCCGGTGGATTGAAGAATACGGAGTAATCCGGGGACTGGGAAACCTGCACAGCCGGCTGGCTTACAATAGCGCGGCATTTCCCTGGACCGCATTGTACAGCTTCCGTTTTCTGGGAGGCCAGTCCTTTCACTGTGGAGCAGGATTTCTGGCATGGCTTCTTTCCGTGGTATGTGTGAGCAGATTCTGGGAGAAGGGAAGCAGACGCTTTCGGCTGTCAGACTTTGTCCGTGTGATGGCGGCATACTACCTGTTTAATATTTTTGATGAAATGATTTCACCGGCATCCGATTATTTTATGGTATTGCTGGTATTTTATGTGGTGATCCGGTGGCTCATGCTGGTGGAGGATGGTGTCACGGATTACTTTCCTTACGCCATGCTTTGTGTACTGGGTGTAACCATTCTGACAATGAAGCTTTCGGGAGCTGTGATTCTGCTGCTGGTATGGTATCCTGCGATACAGATGATCCGGCAGAAGAGGTGGAAGGAGACGGGCTGTTTTCTGCTGACCGGATTCCTTACGGCGCTTCCGTATTTTATCCGGAATGTACTGCTTTCCGGATGGCTGGTTTACCCGTTTACTTCGATTGACCTCTTTGATCTGCCTTACAAGATTCCGAAGGGCGCGGCAGAATACGATGCCCGTGAAATCAAGGTCTGGGGAAGAGGGTACAGTGATGTGACCCGTTATGGAGAGGGAATCACAGAGTGGTTTCCGGACTGGTTCCGGTCACTTTCATTAACGGATAAGGGATTTTTCCTGCTGGCAGTAAGCGGACTTGTTCTGCTGGTTGGTATCGTGCTTGGGACACTGATCCGGAAGAAAAAAGATCAGCTTCCCGTATTGTTTTCTGTTGGTGTTGTGAATGTCTGCTTTGTATTCTGGATGGCCACTTCGCCGCTTGTCCGTTATGGCTGCGTATTCCTTTGGCTTACGGCCGTACTGGACTGGGGATATGTTTATGTGACATGGATCCAGAGGTTTGACCGGGGAAGGATTGCATTTCTTTTCCTGATTTTACTTGGAATTTATAAAGCAGGAGCTTTTGGAATAGAAAATGTCCGCAACTTTACGCCGGAATATTTTGTAAAGCAGAAGGACTATGAGCATTTTGATACGATTGCTTATGATATGCACGGCTACACCTTTTATTATCCGAAGGAGGGTGACCGTACCGGATATGATGCTTTTCCTGCCGCACCATGGCAGAAAGAAGATATATTGATAGGAGAAACCATTCAGGAGGGATTATCAGATGATGGAAAAAACAGATAAGATTTATGTGGCCGGACATCGGGGACTGGTTGGAAGCGCAATCGTGCGTAACCTTGAATCCAAGGGCTACACCAATATTATTGGAAGAACACACAGAGAACTGGATCTGACCAACCAGCAGCAGGTACGTGATTTCTTCGAAGAAGAAAAGCCGGATGTAGTTGTTCTGGCAGCAGCCAAGGTGGGCGGCATCAATGCAAACAATACCACACCTGCCGAGTTCGCTTATGAGAATATGCAGATCCAGTGTAACGTGATCGAGTGCTGCCACAGATATAAGGTAAAGAAGCTGTTATTCTTAGGAAGCACCTGCATTTATCCGAAGATGGCACCGCAGCCGATTCCGGAGGACGCACTGCTCACCGGTCCTTTGGAAACAACGAATGAGGCGTATGCCATTGCCAAGATCGCCGGTCTTGAAATGTGCAAGTTTTATAAGAGACAGTATGGGGATGACTTTATCAGCTGTATGCCGACCAATCTTTATGGACCGCATGACAATTATGACCTACAGGGATCCCATGTAATGCCTGCCATGATCCGGAAATTCCATGAAGCGAAGGAAAACAAGTCCCCTTCCGTAGAGCTTTGGGGAACCGGAACACCGCTTCGTGAGTTCTTGTATGTAGATGATATGGCAGATGCCTGTGTTTTCCTGCTTGAGAATTACAGCGGAGAACAGCATGTGAACATCGGAACCGGTAAGGAAGTAACCATTAAGGAGCTTGCAGAAACCGTTAAGGAAGTTGTCGGATACGAGGGCGAGATCGTATGGAACAAGGATATGCCGGATGGTACGCCGAGAAAGCTTACCAACGTAGATAAGCTTCACGGACTTGGCTGGACACATAAGGTTGAGCTGCGCGAAGGCGTACAGCTTGCTTATGACTGGTTCCGGGAAAATGTACAGAATGCAAGAATGTAATATAGAGAACAGGGTAAGAATGAAGCTGCACATTGAACCTCAATGTGTAGCTTTTTTGACAAAAAATGGTATATCTAATGTACAATTTTGCCTTTAGCATTGTATAATGAGATCCCTTTTGGTAACGTAAATTATGTGAAATACTGTGGGTGAAGATCGTAACGGGATGGGGAGCAAATGAAGAATATAAGAACACAGTGGTTTGTTTTATTCATAACGGTATTACAGCTGATGGGATGCGGTGTGCAGGAAAATATAGACCTTAAATCTGATCAGGGGATGAAGATTGCCAATGCGTTACCAATCCGTGAAGATATCAGATTGGATCGCAGCAATCTGGATATACTGGACGAGATATTGGATCAGTGCCTGACGGATTATGATATAAATAAAAGTGAAAACGAAGACTGGATGATTTATGAGTGCGAACCGATTGAGGATACCTTTTATGCCGACTGCCCGGTAATTGAGGTTAAGAAGAATTTTACATCTGAAATACTTACCTACGAAGAAGCGAAGCCTTTTTTCCGGGACATCATCGACTATGACCAAATGTGGCATTATGTGGAAAATAATAACGAATATGGGATTGGGCAGATATTTGAAGCAGCTCAGGGTAACGAAGCTTATTATCTGCTGTTTTTGGAGAATGATTCCTTCCTGGTTCATGTAGAAGGAAAGCTTCGATTAGAATCAGAACTGACTTCACAACCGTGGGATCAGAAGGTCAGAAACCAGTATGGCAGGGAAATGGTGGAATGCGCGGATGGTGCCATCGCACAGATTATAAGTGATATTTCTTTTGTGAATAAGGAGGCGCGGTATGACTTCTATCTGGGTGAAGAGGAATCCTATCAGGCTGTACTGGAAATAGAAGATGCAGAACCAATGCAATATCACTTTACACTTTATTGTGGGAATAAAGAAATGCAGGACATAAGCTGGACCTCCCGTTTTGAAAGTTATCCGGAATTCCTGGATGCCAACAGGGATGGCTATGTAGATATGATGGTAGCAACCGATCAGGTTCCTGCATATGAAATCCACGATTTGTATATATGGAATAATCAAAGTGGGTGCTTTGATCAAGTGGTATATGATGATGTTCTTGCGTGGATTGAAATAGAAGAGGACAGTATCCGGAACTGGATTAGAAATGGGGATGGGTATATTTTGCAAACTTTGCAATGGAGAGGAAAGGAGTTAATCCGGGTAAAGGAAGAGAAAATAACGCCAATAAGTGAGACAGCACAATCCGATTAAATCTCCAATAGGAGAAGATTTGACGAATGATAAAGATTTAATGGAAGTAGAGGTTTGGCTGACACATGAACAATATTATAAAAAACAAAATAGTAAAGACATCAATAAGTTTAGAAGAATATATTCCTTTTAAAGTGTTGATTGACAGAAAAAATGAACCTGTTAAATATCTGTCGTATTCAAAAGATAAAACTTCTCTTTTAGAAATCGCTGTAGGAATAACGAGCTGTTTCATAAGCAGAATAACATTATTGTTGAGTAAAGAGTATGATATAAATAACGACAGATTAAACATTGATGGTTATGAGATAGGGGACCTAATAATAAACGATGAGTTAAAAAGCAGTTGTTCTTATTTTAAAACACATTTATATGAAGATGGGATAAAAATTGTGATTTTGGAAGAAAAAGTGTTTAAGTATATCAAGATGGATCGATTATATGTAGGTTTATCAGAATTGAACAATATTGTAGAAATATGTTTATGTCAATTAACACCAGACGAGGTAAAACATATAAAAAATGAACTGGATCACCAATAGACAAGGTTCCCATTTCTAAACGAAATGTCTGGCCAAATGATTTTCTGGAGATGCCCTATCAGATATAAACACTATAGGACATCTCTATTGAATTAACTAATGGTATTGCTTTCACACTCTGAATAAATTTTCTGAATGTCGCTTTCAGAAAAAATATAGGAGAATGTTGTCACAATCGTTGATAGGGGAACTCCATTTTTTATCAGAAGTTTGATGTTTTTAATGGAGGTTTTTTTGGTAGCTTCTTCTGTAGCCTTTTGCGCTGCCTCTTCAGCTGCTTTGGCACATTCAATTTCTACGATTTCCCTTACAATATCACTCATTTCGCTTTCTCCTTTCGGGGTTTCTTTGAATAGGCGCTTCCGCGCAGAGGTGCACGGAAAACGCTGGTCATCATAAGCATCATCTTCGGTGAAAATGGTCATCAGGCGTGAAACATCTGAGCCATCTTTTACCTTCGTATTTAAAAAGACGCGTTTCCAGCCATCATTGATGATTTCTCCGGTTTCACGTATGACACTATCCACATGGTACAAGGGGTGATTTCCTTTAAAAATATCGGATCTGGATATAAAGATGACACATACGTCTGGCACCTGTTTAAATTTTGATCCGGTATTTGTAATATTTACAGTAATACAGGAACCGTTGTACCGGACACGGCGGATATGGTCATCATCATTTTCTTTCTGGACTTCAATGTTGCAATGCTGGTTGTCTGATGTCTTGCAGAAAGAATCCAGAACCACGGAGCGTCCCTGCAGATTCTTCACGCTGTTCTGCGGAATCAGCTCCTGTACGATAAGACCGGGATCCTCCATTACGATACGCAGTACTTCCTGACAAAAATTCGGGTCCTCTGCCATTTTCGTAAAAAATTCATCATCAATAGGGTTCAGGTGTTTCATCTTGTCGGCATACTTCCAACTGTTCATAGCTCTCCTTTCGTATCACAGGAGAAAAGGCAGTCATCTTATGCAATATCTATAGTAGATGCTGCATGGAAGAATAGAAAACACCTTACATACGGGTTCAAACATTCAGAAAAGTATGAGTATCCTGAAAATCTCCTGCTTATTAAAATAAGTAAATTGGAATAGTTAAAGCATAGACTTTCTATAATGAGTTTCCGGGAAACAAAACAGCGAGAACTGTTGTGCTATATGTGAAACAAAAGAATGTAAGAAACGGTATGCTTTGATAGGATATTAACACAAAATATATGGAAATAGCAACAAATTTCACAAAAAGTGGATAGAGAAGTTTGAGGTGATTTTTTGTAACCTTTTACCATAGTGCAGGGGATCAGGAGTGAAAAAAAGATAATTACATGAAATGATTAAAATTGTCATATCTTATGTATAATTTTGACATTTGTGTTGTATGGTTATTTTATTTACGTTAAAATAAATCTTAGAAAATAGATTATATCACTTTCTTGTGGGGAACAGGGAAAAGCGGATGAGGGGAACTTTACTATGAAAATTTATGAAATTCTTTTAGGGATTATTATGCTGGGAGTGACACAGCTAAGTCAAATTCCGGCAGATATAGAGGTAAACGATGTTGTTGTGGAATCAGATTATTCTGATATAGAGACAGGCAATATTGTTACAGAGTCAGACTATTCTGACACAGAAGTAAGTGATGCTGCAATTGAGCCAGATTATTCTGAAACAGAGATAGACGATATCGCAGTGGAGTCAGGTGATACTGATATGAGTATTAGTAATGCTGCTACAGAAGAGGATTATTCTGACAGAGTATCCATAGAACGGCGGGATGAGTCTGTTTATGATGAGGAAGGTCGGTTAATTGCTATTGTTTATTACGATAAACCGGTACTTCAAGGGGATTCAGAGGCTGCAAAGAAGATTAATACTTATTTTGAAAAAGAAGCCGAAGCTTTTTATGATCGAGGAACAGGTATTTCATGGCTTTCCCAAATAAATTTTTATGAAGAATTTAAAAATGGAATGGAGCTGATGAAGGAAAGGTGGGGGAATGAAATGTTATCGCAACATCCAACCCACTATACCATGGACACCCGTGTTTGTTATATGGATGAAGATATGATTAGTATTGTACAAGTCTGGAATTATAACCTTGAGCACAATAACTGGCATTGTTATGGAAGTACCTTTGATTTACGGACAGGTGAACTAATTCCGATTACAAAGCTCATTAGCATAAAACCGGAAGAAATGAAGGCAATTTTTCTTATCACAGGAAATATTATAGATATCGGAGTATATGAAGTTCTCAAAGATGATAATTATGTTATAGATGATTGTGGACATCGTATTGATATGAAATATGAGTATTTCTATGATGGGGAATCGTATTATCTGATTAATGAATTTGCATTGGAGTTTCGGACAAGTCTTGTGATTAAGTGGAACGGTAAATGGGGAGAAAACCTGGAAGTCACAGAGTTTTATTATTACACAGATCGTACAACAGGACAGATCGCATGTCGGGAGCCTGGAATGTCATAGAACGAACACTATTTTGGAGGAACGAACATGAGAAGTACAATGATTATTATGAGTCTGTTATTTGCTGCATGGGTTGGATATGAAAAGCCGGAAACACAAATTGTAAAGAATTATGAATATACAGAGACAGAAGCAGAGATGGACACAGCCGAACAGGAAAACAGGAAGTGGTTTGAGAGTGATAAGGAGTGGGCAGACAGAAGAACGAAAAGTAATTCAACTCTGGAGGTTACCATAGAGCGTACAGATCATTCCGTTTTCAATGAAGAAGGCTTGCTGTTGGCTAGTATTTATTATGACAGACCGGTTGTTACCGGTGATACTGTTGCGGCGGAGAAAATTACGGAATTCTTTGAAGATGAGGAAATGGAGTGGTTTTTGGGATTTAGAAGTCCATTGGACTTTAAGGAAGAGGATACCAATTATTACAACCATGAGTTTGGAGACTTTTTATATGCTGTGCAAAAAATGCGTCAATGGTATGGTGATGAGGATGTGGCTGAATGGCCATGCATATATAGCATAGAAACCAGAATTGTGTATATGGATGATGATATATTGAGTATTATGCAGATTATGGAAAAACGTACAGAACGAAGGGAATATAATTATTTTGGAAGTACATTTGATCTAAATACAGGAGAACTTCTGAAGCTCACAGATCTGACAGATATGAGTAGTGAGGACGTGGAAAATATCTTATCCGAAGTCGGATATCCTGCTCCTTTTAATGAATTATCAGATGATTATACTCTTGTAAGTTATGGAGAAGAAATTAATATGGCCTATCAGTTTTTTGTGGATGAGCAGTACCTGTATCTGTTAGATAACACAAGGCGGAATTATAACGATGGGATCATATACCGGGTTGATGAGACAGGAGAGCCGGTCATGTTGGAATGCAGGATCGAAAGGAAAGACAATAAGAATAGAATCCGTTCAAGGATCATTACAGATTATTAAGCGTATCAGATGAAAAACAACTGTAAAACAGGACATTCTTATGAAGAACGGGAAAAGATGAGGGGAACTTTACAATGAAAGTTTATGAAATTATTTTAGGAATTATTCTGATAGGAATGACGCAGCTAAGTCAAATTCCGGCAGATATAGAGGTAAATGATGTTGTTGTGGAATCAGATTATTCGGATACAGAGGAAAATAATACTGCCACGGAGTCAGGCTGCCACTGCACAGAGAGAAGTGAGGCTGCTACTGAGTCAGATGATTCTGACACGGAGGTAAGTGATGTTACTACTGAGTCAGATGATTCTGACACGGAGATAAGTGATGCTGCGATAGAAGCAGATGAACAGGAAAATATGGAATGGCTTGAGAGTGATGAGGAATGGGAGGACAGAAGAACCAAAAGTAATTCGACTCTGGAAGTTACCATAGAACGTACAGACTATTCTATTTACAATGAGGATGGACTGACGATGGCCATTATTTATTATGACAGACCGGTTGTTTCTGGAGATAGCGTTGCAGCAGAGAAAATCACAGAATTTTTTGAAAAAGAAGAACAGGACTGGTTTGCAGGAACGGGAAGATTATTAGATTTTCCCGGAAATGATTATGATAATCTATTCGACTGCTTTTTAGGCAGAGTGGCTGATATGCGAGAGAGGTATGGTGATGAGGATGTGGCAGAAGAGCCGTGCTTATATAGTCTGGAAAGCAGGATTATGTATATGGATGATAATATTTTGAGTATCTTGCAGATTAAAGAAAAACGAGCGGAACGAGGGGGATGTTATTATTATGGCTGTACATTTGACCTGCATACAGGTGAACTTCTGGAGCTTACGGATCTGGATATAAGTGCAGAGGATATAAGAAATATATTCTCAAAAGATAAATATCTGGATCACTTTAGTGAAATGTCGGAGGATTATATTGTTGTAGCGTATGAAGAAGAATTTGATATGACATACCAGTTCTATGTAGATAAGAAATATCTGTATCTGTTGGATAATACGGTAGAGAAATATAATGATGGAATCATATACCGGATTGATGAGGCGGGGGAGCTGGTCACGCTGCGATATGTAGTGGAAAGGGAAGACAATAAGAATAGGATCTATTCAAGAATCATTACGAAAGACGGCGCATTGTGGTAGGTGCTGGCTGAATCGTGGGAAAGAAAGCAGGAAGAAGGAGAAATTATATAAACGTGTGTAAACAGAAAAATACAATTATTTTCGTTATAGCAGTCAGCATGATATTGTCTGCCTGCGGAGCGGCGGAAGTTCAGAAAGAAAACGGTGCATATGTAGAAGAAACAGAAAATGAAGATTCTGAAAATGCCCGGGAAGAGCCGAAAACAGAAGCTGTTCCGGAAGAGCAGGAAAGCGATGAAAGTATAACAGAAGAAGCAAAAGGTCAAATACCGGAGGATGCCAAAGAATATCTGGAATATCTGTTTGATTATCTGCACCCGGACAGGTCGCAGATGGTGGATCTTAAGCTGTATGAAACAGAGGACAAGCTGTATTATGAGTGGAAATCCATAGACGAAGCCGGGGAACTGACGTATCCTATTGTGCTTGCCTATGAGGCTTATAAGCGGATAAGTAAGGATGAGGAGCGTTATGGTTATACGGAATACATGCGGGGATCATATTTTATGATTATAAATTGCGGAGGATACTGGGAAATTGATCCGGACACAGGAGAGATTATACCTGTTGCAAAAGAACTTCTGGAATATCTGTTTGATTATCTGCATCCGGACCGGGAAGGGATAGTAGATATTGAATTATATGAAACAGAAAACCGGTTGTGTTATAAGTGGAAAATTGAATTTGGGGCGGGAGAGATTTCGGCACCCTGTGTTCTTGCATATTATGGTTTAACACAGGATGGATTGTATCATACATATGCAATATACAATGAGATATGGGACACGCATTATGATGAGAATGGAGAGACGTATAAGGAGCATACCAGAGACTCCTATCGGAATTTCTGGATGGTAAACAGTGAGACAAAAGAACTCATTCCGGAAAAGATATTCAACGAGGAATCAGAGGAGGAGTATATTATCTGGAATGAAAGGTATTTGGATATGCTGCGTTTATATCCAGAGGAATCAGAGTAGCAGGAATCATGCGGATAGTTGTGGATCGTAGAAGGAGGATAACGGAAGTGCTTCATAAAAAATTAATCTCCATATTAGGCTGCGTATTTCTGGTTATGATTTGCGGATGTGCGGACAATCGTATTGCAGCCGTAAAACAGAATGGTGCCTGGTACTTTATTGATCGGAATGGAGATCCTGCGAGTGATGCAATACAGATGGATGATCAGGAAGATGCGAAAGAAAATCTGAAGTATTTATTTAATAATTTGTATGCAGACCGGCCGGATATGGTGGGTGTTGGACTATATAAACTTGAGGATAGATTATATTATAAGTGGAAATGCGTAAACGAAGCAGGAGAACTGTCTGATTATAAGGTGCTTGCTTATATGATGGTCAGTGAGGATGGAGAGCGGTATGCTTATACTGCATATTCACAGAAGCCGTCCACTGAGGACGATGAGGCGGGGGAGTATGTACCGTGTTATAGTGGTTACTGGGAAGTTGACCGTAACACCAAAGAGATAGTACCGGTTGCCAAGGTGCTTTTGCAATATTTGTTTAACTATTTGTATCCTGACCAGTCGGATATGGAGGATCTGAAATTATATGAAACAGACGACGGTCTGTATTATAAGTGGAAATTCAGACTCGATAACGGTGAGACAGGAGATCCCGTTATACTTCAATACAGATTTTCAACCAGTGATGGATTGTACTTTCAGTACGGGATATATCAGGAGGTATGGGGGACTTATTACAATCATGCCGGGATGAAATGCAGGAAACATATCAGAGACTGTGAAGTTGATCAGATACTGGTTAATAAACAAAACTATGATGTGACAAGGCATTGGATACGAAATGAAGATAAAGAGGAAGAATTTTATTATGTAGAACTTTATTATCCGGAACTTTATAACATGGAAAATGAAGCATATGTAAAAATAATGGATTTGTATTAGATGATCAAAATCTGCATATCTGATGTACAATTTTGCCATTTGTATTGTGTGGACATAGCATCTTCGCTACAGTAAACAGAAATAGAAGTTATATTGATTTATAACACTACATGAGGAGGACAAAGGGAAATGGTAGGTGAACAGGAGAGATTGGAAAGATATCTGAAGGTCTTGAATGAACAGCTGGATCGAAAGAGGGGGACAGAAGAACTTAAACAGTTACAGGATTTGTTTGAATCTGAGGAGTTTCTGGAAATGCTTCGGACACAGCGGCTGGACACTTTTTTGGAGGCTGCGGGGAAGAAGAAAGCGAATAACAGGGCAGTGGTAAATTATCTGATCGAAGCATTAAAGAAGTGTTTGCAGGGGGAAGATGCCGGCAATGAGAATATGGAGTATCTTTATTTCTATTTCAAAAGACAGATAACCCGAAAGGACAATCGTGTACTGCTTTTATTGATGACAGGTGTGGTAATTGCTTCCATAATCGGCTGTGCATGTTCACAGTGGTACCGGGTAGATTCCATTCTTTTGAAAAAAGCGCCTGCACGGCAGGAGGTTTGTGCAGAGCTGGAGTGGCAATATGGAATTGAAACATCTCCGGAAGAAATTGAAGTCTCATGTGGATTCAATACGGATGGATATACCAATAAAAAGTACCCAAAGATGGTTATTTATACGATACCGGTAACCATTCACAACATGGAGGTAAGCCTTACTGCAACGTGGGTTCCCGGCAGAGAGATCTATTCAGACTATGTATCACAGTATATGAGACAGTGCCTTATTGCAAACTCTATAACGGTCAGCGAATATGAGAATGATCCTAACCCAAGCTATAGGCTGGATGCAGGGATTCACAATGAGAAGGATAAAGAGCAATTTGAACAGCAGTTTATTAAGGCAGTTCGGGAAGCGTACGAGGATGAGAAGGTACAGAAGGGAGATTTTACTTTCCGAATTAACCTTGGAGTTAATGATTTAGATGAAATAGTATATGTACATATATATCATGATGATCCGGAGGAAGACCTTGAGGAGTTTTCAGCAGATCTGGAGGAAGCATTTGGCAAAGCAATAGCATTTCAATCATTATTTGAATAAAAAAGAAGCGAGGAAAAGAGATGGAACAATCAAATGAAACAATAAATAACAGCGTGAATACAGAAGAAGGTAAGGAAGAACAGACAGATACCATGGGGATCCTGGATAAATTCTGCTGGCCCGGATTTCTTATGCCGCAGTTCTGGGGGATTTGTAATGGAATGCCGGTCGGGATGATTGCTTTTATTCCCATTTTTGCACCAATTATGTCACTGGCATTTGGTTTTGGAGGATATCGTTCTGCTTATGAGAAAATAAGAAAGTCTAAGATGGAGTTTTATGATCTGCAGACCAAATGGCAGAAAGCGGCAATCATTTATATTGGAGCATTGCTCTCACTGCTTTTGTTACTTGTATCCGGCCGAGTCATTAATTATGTGTCCAATAAAAATGAAGTTGCAGGAATTGTCGAAGAATATGAGGCCAAAAAGGAACAGACGATTGAAAAGGCAGAGACTCTGCTTGAGGAAGAGAATCTGAAAAAGTATATCGGGGACTTTGATTTTGTACCGGAGTCGGAACTTGAAATCAGTGAAAACGGAAATCTCTGGCACATACAAAATGGATACCGTTATCAGGAGTTATCAGCGAGGATAATTGATTTCAGGGAGGATATGCCTTATATTACAAAGGCCACGCAGTATTTTTTCATTGGAGATGGATGGATGATCTGGATGAGTTTGTCTGTTGATGAGAACTTTGATATTACCGAGTCTAAATTTTACATTCTGGCACCGGAAGAGGTAGAAGCCATGTATGGTTCCGGATTGTCTATTGATGGCAGTCGATGGATGGAATATATGGATCGTGAAACCATGGATCGGATTTTGAAGGAAAGAGAATAAAATGTTTGACATAGCAGTTTGTGACGATTCTGAACTGGATCGAAATCTGTTAATTGAGGATGTCGGGAAGTGTGAAAAATATCGTGAAACCGTCCGTTTCCATCAATATTCCTCCGGAAAGGAGCTGCTTGCAGCAATGGAGCTTGCAAGGTTTTCACTCATCTTTCTGGATATTCAGATGCAGGGAATGGATGGGGAGCGGACCGCAGAAGAGATCCGGAAAATGGATGACAGTGTGGTACTGGTATTTTATACCGGCTTTGCGGAGCCAACGCCACACAGCTTTGAGGTGCAGCCGTACCGTTTTATGAAAAAGAATATGCCGCCGCAGGAAAAAAGCAGGCATATTCTGGCTGCATTGGACCGGATGGCAGAGCTGGATCTGGGACCGGTCTTTGAAGCAAAGTTCAATGGAGGAAGACTGTTCTTAAAACCGGATGATATCGTCTATATTGAAAAATATCGAAGAGGTATCAGAATACATGTATCTCCGGCTGCGAAGCGAAGGTATCACACAGGCGGCTTAGAGGATAAGGAACCGGAAATCCGTATAGGTGGTAAACTGAGTGCTTATTACGATGTTTTAAAACCGTATGGTTTTGGTTATCCACATGACAGTTATGTCATTAATTTTAAATATCTTATGAGCTGTTATAAGGATGAAATCCGTCTGCATGGATTTCCCAATATGGTTTTTAAGATAGCAAGAAGTAAAATGAATGAGTTCAACCAGATGAAAAAAGAGTTTTTAACCTCGAAATATGGAGATCAGTAGGTATGGAACAGGTAGTGGTGTTATTCCTGGGATTTTTATTCTGTGGATTGGATGTGGGCATGCTGTGTGTCTTTTTTCAATCCATGTTTGAAAGAAAACACAGCAGCGTTTTCTTTGGCTGTGCCTGCGTTATTACAACAGGGATCATATTTGGAGTGAATTCCTTTCAGAATTCCATGTTAAATTTTGTAATTTTACCATTGGTTATGTGGATTTTTACAGTGACTATGTGGAAGCTGTCTCTCAGAAAGGCATTCATCTATATGGTTATTTTTTATATTGTGTTTGTATGCGAAAGGGAAATGGCATTTGAGATGGTCTATCGTTTACTGGCATCTGTGCTTCCGGGCTTTTCCATCGATTTTGCAACCATCAGGGGAATGGGGATTCTGTTTATGGAATATGTGGTGTCTTTTTTGCTGCTGCTTTTCTTCCGGAATTATATGGTCAGAATGGATAACCGGGAAGACAGCACGATAGATTGGTATCTTCTGATTATGCCATTTACTTCCGTCCTGATTCTGTTCAGCTTTGTATTCATGGACTTCCCGGAAAACCGGTTGATTCAGATATTTATGTGCGTGGGTGCTTTTCTGTTATATTTTTCCAATGCGATTATTTTTGTGATTCTGGCTCATTATGCACAGATCGTGAATGAAAGTAAAATTGCAGAGATGTCGCTGTTAAAGCGCGATATGGAAAGAAGTAATTTTGAAACGATCGAAAAGAACAATCAGTTATATCGGAAATATATGCATGATGTTCACCAGTACTTTTCCCAGTTCCGGAGTCTGATATTAAGGGGAGAAGGAGATAAGGTCGTACATATTATCGATGAATGGGAGGATGGACTTGCGAGGGAAGAAAAGTCATCCCTGTATACGGAAAGCCCTGTATTGAATTCCATTCTGGAAGAATACGAAAGCAGGGCGGCCATGAAGAATATAGAAATGAACCTGTTTGTGGAAGAAGGCATCCGGGTAGAATTTATCAGGGACACCGATAAGATCTCATTATTCGGGAATCTTCTGGAAAATGCGATTGAGGCTGCCGCAAAGGCAGAAACAGAGCACCGGCTTGATGCCAGACTGTATATGGGAAACCCTTATATGCTGATCTTTCAGATTCAAAATACCTGGAATGGAGAGGTAAAGAAAACCGGAGAAGGGTTTCAAAGTGTGAAACAGGATGCAGAGCATCATGGACTTGGAATCGGGATTGTCAGAGAAATCGCAGAAAAGTATAGAGGCTCTGTTGAGTTTGAGGAACAGGGAAAGTGGTTTGTGACAACACTTATGATTTCCAACTGGTTATTGTAATATATTGGAGAAAACAGGAAAGGACAAACTGTAAAAAGAAGGGAGAGCATGGTGAAATGAAAAACGGGAGGTTTCGAATCATAGCCTGGATGGTGTTTGTTCTGTTATGTTGTATATTTACGGGCTGTGGAAGGAAAGGAAAAGCGCCTTATGAAGCAGCAGTAAACAAGGTGTTTATATGTGGCAATTACGACGAGGGGGACATCGTTGTAATTAATATGGATGTTACGAATAACACGAAAAAAAATCTGACAGGTTATGCTCCGGTTAGTCAACTGACAGCTGCTTTGGATGGTGAGACATTGGAGAGAACTTATGTGTCTTCTGATAATCCTGATGCAATTGCTAACCAACAGAAAATTCTACCGGGGGCGTCTGGACAGGCACAGGCAGGATTTGTTTTGCCGGAAGGTGTTACAGAAGGAACTCTTTCACTTGTCTGTGTGGTGGATAGTATAAATAAAAAATCAAAAATCACCCTGTTTGAGGAGGAGATTGATCTTGGAACGGTAGAAAAAATTGTATCCGAGGAGATATACGGGATCACCATTGATCAGAAAAAACTGACCGATGATGGAAACGGAAATCCACTTTTGGTTCTGGATTATACCTTTACCAATAACAGCGATGAAACAACCCGTTTCAGTATGGCAATAGGCGTGAAGGTTTTTCAGGATGGGGTATCTTTAAATAATGCATATCTTCCATACAGGCATCCTCTTAAGGACACGAAGTTAAGTGTGGCAGTATATACAGACATTATGCCGGGAAAATCGATTGCGATCAGAGAGGTATATGCGCTGAATGATGTCGATTCGGATGTTGAACTCAGCTATGTGGATAGATTTTCGTTTGATAATAAGAAAATATGGGAAGAGACCATTGAATTATCTGATGTAGAAACCGTAGTGGCAGAAAGTGCATATGAATTCAAAATGGATGGAATTTATATTGGCTATGCTGATTACGTGGACGGTTATGTGGTAGTTATGGAGGGAGAATTTACCAATAATTCGGAGGAAGTCATTTCTTTCCAATCTGCATTGGATACACAGGCAAGACAGTCCGGTATGGAAATGCAGTACGCTTATGTACCAGGCGCAAGCTTCTATAATATAAACAGTATATCACCGGGGACAACAATTGGAGTTGCTATGGCATGGGAGCTGAACAGTGCAGAGAATGATGTTTCCATTACGGTAATAGACCGGAATAGTTATAATAATATGATAATATTTGATCAAACATATACAATAGAGGAACTTTTAAGAAATGCCCTTAGCGATGCAGATATGGCAGAGTTTGCAGATGAAATGGTTGATAAAAGCATGAAGAAGTTGACCGGGGATTTCAAGAAGGTGTTGTAGCAGTAAAACAGAATGGTGCATGGTACTTTATTGATCGGAATGGATTTTGCAAATAAAAGATAAGTGTAGTAATATGTTGCGTAACAAATAAATGGAAGAATAATATCGGTAGGATAATAAAAATGATCGAAATTGATTTAAATGAACAGTTTATTATATATGTCGTATATAAAGGATGTGGTAAATGGTACATTTCTGATAAGGAGATTTGGTATTTGGATTATCAAAAAAGAATAGAAGCATATCGGAAAAGAGGATATGAAATCAAAGAAGAATACATTGACGAAGAAAGAAGGGATTTGTTATATGTAGATGAAAAAAATGCCTTACTTTTTTTGAAAAGAATTGAAGAAGATGAATGTTCAACAGGAGACTTAAAAGAATTATTTTTACAAAATCAGGAAGAGGATGATTATATGCCAAGTCTGTATGTTAATTTTGATAAAAAGCTACTTTATTCTATGTATATGGAACCTGCGTCATATGAACATTATGTACCAGTAGGTTGGATTGGAAAGTTCAAGAAGTTTCTTGATATTATTCCGGAAGAGAAGTGCTATTGGGGAAGATAAGGGCAGCTAGTAGTAAAAATAAGTTTTAGAAGTCATGGGGAAAAGCATGTCAGGACACATTAAATGGAACAGGGTTGGCAGGTTTGGAATAAGTAGTATGCTGCTTCTTATAATAATGGGATGCGGCCATAATATGAGGATAGAAAATCCAGTTGAGCAAAATACGGTTGAAATACAGAAAGTGGAAGATCATGCAGGAACAATCGTATTGCCGGAGGGACAATTTTATGAAATCATTAAAAATAATCCCATTGATCAGGATTATAAATGGGAGGATATAGGGGTAGAAGATAGAATTGTGAAGGCTGGCAAATACTATCAGGCGTGGTGCGAAGAAATTGAAAATTCACTGAATCATTTACAAGTATATTTAGATTCCGAAGATTATGAACAGTTGTATTCGTCCTATGTAGGTTGGCAGCAGTATATGAATGGGATGTTCAGTGTTGAGCAATCAATATATTATGTGGGAAGTAAGTATATGGCAAGTTCTGATCTTGCCGGAGGCAGTAGTACTTATCCTGTCGTTATGGAGGTCAAGGCAAGACGGGCGAGAGAATATGCGATCCAGTTAATGGCTTTGGAATATACTTTTTCGCAGGATATACAATTTGTATATAAATGAGAATGAAATAAGAACAGACCTGTAAGTTTGATGAGAAATTTTTTAGAATCTGATAAATGCCGGTGATCTATCTTAAGATCATCGGCTTTCTTTCTTTTTATGGAATAATCTTTTTGAATTGAGGTTATGGATATGCATATTGAAAGAATTCGCAACAAAATTATTTCATGCAAAGGAAATTTTTAATTAAAAGTAGCCGTCAAAATGCCGTTATTACGAATTATGCCGTCATTATGCCATTATAATAAAGGCATCATATTTGTAAGGGGCGACATATGAAAGACAAAAATATAAGTAATAAACAGGCGAAGTATACACTCAGAATAGATGCACAATTGTTAAGAGCACTTAGATATATAGCTGAGTATGAGGGAAGGTCCGCTAACCGGGAAATAGAAGTTCTCATTAAAAGGTATATTGCTGAATTTGAAAAGAAGAACGGAAAGATAGAACTTCCTTTTATTTGGAATTAGTTAATATGTTGTTGGAAGCTAAGGCAGATATAGAAAAAGTGGAGGAAGAATATAGCAGTGATCATCTGGAAAAACAATAATCCAAAGAGGAAAAGATATGGATATAGAAGAAAGACAACAACTTATAGAGGGAATATTGACTCAAATCAGAGGTATAAATGAGGAAATTACTAAACTTTCCACACTGCGTATGCAGCTTGGCAGTTGCGTGATAGCTATAGATAGAAATCAGCAGCGCTGGAATCAGGAGTACCATGTATATCAGAACATGGAGCTGGCACCGGAAGTTCGCATTATGGATAAATTTGAAGGACTGGCAGCTACCGGACTTGCGGCAGATGTTCCACCGACAGTTTCTTCCATAACAGAAGTAGCAGGAAGGATGTCATATGTGAAGGGTGGGATTGCAGACCAGAATACCCGGTTAGAAGAACGAATTACTAGACTTCGAAATGAAATTAATACACTTCAGGCAAGTTTGTCTTCTATATA
Organism: Firmicutes bacterium CAG:95; assembly: GCA_000438155.1. Classification (GTDB taxonomy): domain Bacteria; phylum Bacillota; class Clostridia; order Lachnospirales; family Lachnospiraceae; genus Suilimivivens. The sequence goes on along the minus strand of FR902977.1, from coordinate 92 downwards.
AAAGAAAAAAGGGGAATCCAGAGTTGGAAAATCATGTTTTTGACTGTAACAGCATCGTCAGTTACCATATGAGTGCAGTGAGACTTCTGGAT
>FR902976.1 GCA_000438155.1 Firmicutes bacterium CAG:95 | reverse complement strand
TGGTGTAATCACCGTTTAGTATAGTATCATATAGATCATTACTTTGTCAATGGATTTTTCGAAAAGTTTTGAAGAAGTTTTGAAGAAAAATTTTAAAGGGAATTTTAAAGAAAATTTTAAAGAAATCGGACAGGGGGAAGAGGAGATTGATGCAGGAGATTCTGGGCATTCGCAGGAACGCTTATATACAGGTACAGGACGGCAGGCAGGTGACCTATGGTGGCAGCCAGCTCTTTTTTAAGCCGTTACAGGATAAGTGTAGCCAGAGGAAATATAGAGGCGGCTGTGGAATGGTTGCATTAGGAGATTTATTGCTGTATCTGATGGAGAAGGAGATAAGACCTTATCAGCTTGATGGGATTACTTATCATACTGTATTTGAGGAAAAGGAAGCCTATCGGACTTACTTTAACAAGCTGTGCCGGAAGCTTAAGTGGTTTCCTACGCAAAATGGAATGTCCGGGATACTTATGGCAATCCGTTTTAATGCGTTCATGTGGAAAAGACGCATGCCGTATCGTGCCAGATGGGGACTTTTCGAGAGCGTCAGGGAAAGGCGTATTGAGAGAATGCTGCAAAAAGATCTGCCGGTAATTTTGTGCATTCCGCGTGTTTTGCTGCCATGGCAGAGGGAAGACAGGCTGCCGCTTTATATGGAAAGCAGCGGGCAGATGAAGCAGGTCGATGCCACCCGTGCCCATTATGTGACGATTACAGGTCTTGTAAGTCATCAGGGGGAAAATTATTACCGGATCTCTTCCTGGGGACGGATGTATTACATTTCCGTAAAGGAATACAGAGACTTTGTGAGAACTCATCTGTTTGGAACAGTGTTGGGGAATATCCTGTATATTACTTCAAAAATAGAAGAAAGATCATAGACTTGTCATTTCCTAAGTAATACCTGTCATTACATAATGGATTATGCATCATAATGATGAAGAAGTTGAAGGTCATATAAGATTCCAAATAAGGCTCCTATCTGATACCTGATTTTACAGGTTATCCGATAGGAGCCTTTGTATTTCTTTTTTTATTCTGATTTCCGCTAAAAGACAATCCGGTTTTTATTTAACCTGCCGGCTGTTCTGCAGGAGGCTGTTCTCCCCCGCCTTCTGCGGCATTGGCAGCGGCTTCAGCCTGTGCAGCCAGCGCTGCATTCTGCTGCGCGGCTATGATTTCGTTCCGCTGCTGTGCAATAATTGCCTCGGCATCCGGATTAGCGAAGAATTCCGCATTGTGAGGACAGGTTCCGGCAGTGCCTGGTATGGTCACTGTAGTAATGGAACCGTCTTCATTTACGATTTCCTGTGTCTGGGGTTCCTGCTGCTCCGGAAGAGTGCTGTCCCCACTCATCAGAGGATCATCTGCAGGAGTGACCTCCAATACGCCTTCTACCTTGAAAGGACACTGTTCGCTGGCAGGAAGATTGGTGTACTGACAGATCGGTCCCTGATAGTGTACATTACAGCTTTCGGTCGGCACATTTCCTTCAGCAAAGTATTCGGTTTTTAATGTGCCATCACATAAGCCTGCAATCGGAAGCTTGCCGGATCGGGCACATACCGTTGCCTGAACAATACCGCTTGGCATCGTAAAGGACTGGGATGGCAGTTCTTCGTGGATTTTGGCCATGGTTGCACGCCATAGCTTCTTGGCGAGATTTCGTTCCTCACCCTTGCGGAGCTTGGTATTATTATCATAACCGGTCCAGGTTGTTGCCGTATAATACGGAGTGTAGCCGGAGAACCACACATCATTGTAATCGGAAGTGGTTCCGGTTTTGCCGGCGATTGCCATACCACCAAAGTTGACGGAGGCACCGGTACCCTGGGTAACGACATCCTGCATGGCATCTGTGAGAAGCCATGCGGTTGTTTCTTTGATGACCTGCTTGGTTTCCGGTTCGGTGTTATCGAGAATCACATTTCCGTCATGATCGACTACCTTGGTATAAAGCTTGGGTTTAATATAAGTACCGCCGTTTGCAATACATGCGTAGGCAGCATTCAGCTCTTCATTTGTGACGCCGTGCGTCAGACCGCCAAGGGCAGTGGACTGCTGGATATCGGAATAAACATAAGTGTTACCGCCATAGGTGATTTCTTCACGGTCCACAACGGTTGTGAAACCAAAGTTTTTCAGATAATCATAACCAAGCTGAGGAGTAATCGCCGTGAAGGTTTTTACTGCAATGACATTCATGGAATCAATGATTGCCTGACGGATGGAATTCAACCCACGGTATTCGCTTCCCCACCAGTTGCTGACCGGACGTCCATTCGCATAATTGAACGGTGCGTCATTGACCATGGTAGCAAGGGTTAATCCCGCACTGTCTAAGGCCGGTGCATAAACGGCAACAATTTTAAACGTGGATCCCGGCTGACGGGTGGTATCAGTGGCACGGTTTAAGGTTTTACTTCCTTCCTTTGCACCGCGGCCGCCAACCATGGCTACAATGCAGCCGGTATGCTGATCCTCGATCGTAATGGATACCTGCGGCTGGGGAGTTAAAGTGATCTTTTCGTCATAAACCTCACCGTCTGTGCCTAAAACAAATTGTTTATAATATTCAATATCCTCATTGGCAGCTTCCTGCGAATCGTAAATCAGATTGTAGGAAGCATTCTGTTCCTTATAAAATGCCTGCAGCTTTTCCGTGCTGAAGTTTTCAAAGTCTCCGTTGGAACGTTTGATGGTGAGGGCATAGCTTAACTGCCATCTGGTGTTTTCCGGATAGTTTTCTTCATTGGAGAAAACCTCGTCACAAATGGACTGGATGTCCGGATCCTGTGTTGAGTAAATTTTCAGTCCGCCACTGTATAACAGGGTAAATGCCTGAGTCTCGTTGTAACCGGCCGCAAGCAGATCGTTCATGACATCATCAGTCAGCGCATCCACGAAGTATGTATTGACAAGAGTCTCATCTACTTCATCGTTGACGATCTGGATACGGGAGTAAACATCATCGGCAATGGCTTCATCGTACTCTGCCTGAGTGATATAGCCCTGATCCTTCATGTTGTTCAGCACTTTCTCCCGGCGCTTGGCGTTTTCATCCGGATGGGAAATCGGATTAAAACGGGACGGATTCTGGGTAATACCTGCAATTACCGCACATTCGGACAGGGTCAGACTATTTACCGGTTTGTTAAAGTAACGAAGTGAAGCAGCCTGTACACCTAAGGTATTCTGACCAAGGTTGATGGTGTTCATGTAGTTTAACAAAACCTCATCCTTGGACATGGTCTTGGTCAGCTCAATCGCAAGATACTGCTCCTGGATCTTACGCTTCATACTGTCTGCGAGCCCTTCTTCTTTTGTCCAGTCAGTAAAGACGTTATTTTTAAGTAACTGCTGGGTAATGGTACTTGCACCTTCCGTAAAGTGGAAGCCGTTGGATATACCAACGTAGGCAGCACGGATGATACCCTTGATATCGATTCCGTTATGCTCATAAAAACGTTCATCCTCGATTGCAACGAAAGCGTGTGCCAGATTTTCCGGTATCATATCCCAGGTGACCGGAATACGGTTGGAATTCTGGGAGATCAGCTTCGCAATCTGGTTTCCTTCGAGATCATAAACGAAGGTGGAGAAGCCGGTAGGTGTTACCTTGACGTTCTCAATACTGGGAGCGGTATCGATGACTCCCTTGAAAATGCCGATTCCGAGGCTGGCACCAATAATGCCGCAGGCCAGTACCGCAATCAGAAATAAATTTAAGACTGCCAACAGCCCCTTCTTTAACAGACGGGTGGAGGTGGCATGCAGGGATTTCTGCTTTTCATGAATCCCTTTTTTCGTATAATTCATTGAATAAACCTCCAAAATAAAAGCAAAGTGTTTTTAGACAATACAAGTAGTATATCAAATTGTGATACTGAAATAAAGTTATTTCATTAAGAATTCATAGAAACATAACAATTATTCACATTTTACACAGGTTTTATTCCTTTTTCAAAATACATATGATAAACTATTCAGAGCAAGGCAAAGGAAGAAAGGATCATGCAATTGGCACCAAAAGAGCAGGAATTTTTACCATACCGGGTAGTGGATACGCCGGGATGCGGAGAATATGAAGAAAAGAAGTCCCGATTCATTGCACATGTCTATCCGGCACAGTCGGAGGAGGAGGCAATGGGACTCATCGAGCAGACCCGTAAGAAATATTATGATGCCCGTCATAATTGTACGGCATATATTATAGGAAGAAACAGGGAACTGAAAAGATGCAGTGACGATGGAGAGCCGGGCGGCACGGCAGGCAAGCCGATGTTAGAGGTTCTTCTTTCCGAAGGTATTACGAATGTGGTTGTGATTGTGACGAGATATTTTGGCGGGACACTGTTAGGAACCGGAGGGCTCGTGCGTGCCTATACCCAGGCGGTAAAGGAAGGCCTTGCAGATGCCGGAATCCGCACCATGATCTATGGGGTATGCTTTACCTTAAAGCTTGCCTATACGGATGTTGGAAAGATCCAGTATCTGCTTGCCAATGAACAGATTACGATCGGGGAATCGCGTTATACACAGAATGTGGAGTTTGATCTTCAGATTCCAAAGGAGCGTGCGGAAGAGATCCGCAGGAAGCTGACGGAGGCAACCGCAGGACGCATTCAGATCGAACAGATCTCTGAAGGGTATTATACAGATATTTCTGGTTGACAAATGTTTATCGTGTGAATTAAAGTTAAAACTGGTGACAGAGCTTGTGATCTGCCATACGCAGTTTCGAAAGGTGGTGGTTTTTATGAAGAGTCAGATATTAAGCAGCAATACAGATCTTCCTCCCCATGGGCGGAGCATAAAAATCACATATAAAGGAGATTGCAATGGAAGAGAACAAGGATTTGGAACTCGTTAAAGAACTGCTTGAGAAGAAGCAGTACACCAAGCTCCGTCAGATGCTGTCGGATAAGAATACCGCCGATATTGCCGTGATTTTGGAGGAGCTTCCGGAGGAAGATCTGTTAAAGATTTTCCGTATTCTGCCTAAAACAATGGCAGCAGATGTATTTTCCTATTTAGAGGTGGATCATCAGCATGAACTGATTACCAGCATGTCTGAGAAGGATGCGGCCGGCATTATCAATAACCTGATGGCCGATGATGCAACAGACCTTTTAGAGGAAATGCCTGCGAATATTGTTAAGAAGATACTTGCAAATGCAAACCCGGATATCCGGAGAGATATTAATCATCTGCTTCGTTATCCGGAAGACTCTGCAGGAAGTATCATGACTGTGGAGTATGTGGATCTGAAGGAAACCATGACCGTAGAGGATGCAATCGAGCGGATTCGTAAGGTGGGCATGGACAGTGAGACGATTAATATCTGTTATGTATTAGATGCCAAGAGAAAGCTGATCGGTACGGTGGCACTGCGTTATCTCCTGATCAGTCCGTCCGATGCCGTGATCGGTGAGATCATGCATGAGGATGTGATCTTCATCAATACCATGATGGATCAGGAAGAGGTTGCCAGACAGTTCCAGAAATATGACTTTACGGCAATGCCGGTTGTGGATAATGAAGAACGGCTGGTTGGTATTATTACCGTCGATGATATCGTGGATATCCTGCAGGAAGAGGCTACCGAGGATATTGAAAAGATGGCAGCTATTGTGCCGACTGACAAGCCATATATGAAGACTACGGTCTTTGAAACCTGGAAGAAGAGAATTCCGTGGTTATTGCTTCTGATGATTTCCGCGACCTTTACCGGAAGCATCATTACTTCCTTTGAGGATGCATTAAGTGCCTGCGTGGTGCTGACCGCATATATTCCGATGCTTATGGATACCGGTGGAAATGCCGGAGGACAGGCAAGCGTTACGATTATCCGTGGACTTTCCTTAAATGAGATTGAATTTAAGGATGCATTCCGGGTATTGTGGAAGGAAGCGAGGGTAGCGGTTCTGTGCGGACTTACACTGGCTGCAGCAAACTTTGTAAAGCTTTTGCTGCTTGATCATGTGACGATTGCAGTGGCAGCAGTTGTCTGCCTGACGTTGATTGCAGCCGTATTTATTGCAAAGGTGATCGGATGTCTTCTGCCGATGCTTGCCAAGAAGATCGGCTTTGATCCGGCCGTTATGGCGAGTCCTTTTATTACAACGATTGTAGATGCCCTGTCCTTGCTGATTTATTTCAGTATCGCAACAGCGGTTATGCATATATAAATAAAATGGTAACTATTCAGAGCCATGCAAATTA
>FR902975.1 GCA_000438155.1 Firmicutes bacterium CAG:95 | reverse complement strand
CGTAACTGTGAAGGTACTGAACAGTTACAACTATCCAAAAAAATCTTTAAGGGCTGCCTTTCCCTGCGGAGTAACCGGCTTAATCCATTTTCCCTGTATCATATATCTGCCAAGAATTACAAGTCTTATGATTTCATCTGTATAAACAAAAGAAAATACCAGTAAAAAAGGCAGGTTCCATATCATTCCTGCAAGCCAGGTTGCCGGAACACTGATTGCATACAGACAAATAATCTCAACCACGGTTCCAAACACCGCTTCCCCACCTGCACGGAATGATTCGTTCATGATATAGTTACAGGTACGCACCGTTCCAAAAAACAGATAAATGAGCATCATATACTTTCCATACTGAAGTGCAGTTTCTCCCAGCCCGAAAAGGGTAAACAGCGGCCGGTTCACAATGGTACCAATCAGGACAATGAGGAACGTCACCATCGGACAGACAAGTGCCGAATACTTGGCATACGCATGTGCCTTATACAGTTCTCCTCCTCCAACCTTCTTTCCAACAACAACTCCGGTAGCGCTTGCCAGTCCTCCGAAGAAGGCATACACAAATCCCTCACAGACACGGAAGGCTGCCATAGCTGCAATTGCCGATTCATTCTGGTGTCCGATTACGATATTAATCAGCATCTGTCCCACACCATAAAGCAGTTCATTGCATATAATAGGAAAGCACTTCGAAAGATAACCCTTAACAAAAACGCCATTCAACCGGAAAATCCATTCCCTGCGCAATTTCACACAACCATTTGTCCTGTATAAATAAATGAATAAAATCCCCAGATTTACAATACTGGAAACCAGAGTTCCTACCGCAGCTCCTGCAGCTCCCATCTGTGGCATGCCAAAGCGTCCATAGATGAGAATCCAGTTGAGAACGAAATTAACAATAATGGCTGCGACCGATCCGATAAGTGGTTGACGGATTCGTTCCGTAGAACGCATCAGCGTACTGACAATCACAATCACCACCTGTATAAGATAGGAAAATCCTACAATTCTCAGATACGGTATACCTAATACAATAATATTCTGCTTATCCGTATAGATTCCAAGCATAAATTCCGGAAAGAAAATGCAGATGGTCGAAAAGAGTACCGCTACGATACTCATAAAAAGAAGGGAAATTCCAAGTGTCCGGTTAATTCCTTCTTCGTCCCTTGCACCCCAGTACTGGGAAAAAAATAGCACTGATCCACTCGCAAATCCCCAATAACAATTGAAATAGAGAGAACTGATCTGTGAGCAGATTCCAACTGCTGCCACAGCAAGCTCTCCCTGGCTTCCGATCATAATGGTATCGACCATACTTGCAGTAGTTCCCAATAGATTTTGAATGGCAATCGGAAATGCGATTGCCATTACCACCTGAAAGAATTCTTTCCAGGTTACCTTCTCTTTTTTTGTCCTAACAATTGTTTTCATGACAGAACCTTTATCTTGCAATTCGTAACTGTTCAGCACCTTCACAGCTACGCTCTTTCTATATATTACTATTATTTCTTTCTATTATTTCTCCCTATGCTTTCAGAGCCAATGTCTCCTGCTCTGTCAGACAGCTGCATCCCATGAATCCACTATCGGCTCTGCAGATAGCGTTCTGCGATCTGTACGTCCTCCGGGGTTGTAATTTTGATATTCTCATAGCTGCCTTCCACAAGCTTTACCTTATGACGTGCCAGATACTCTACAACCATCGCATCATCCGTGATCTGTACCCCCGCTGCCAAAAGCTCCTGTTCCTTCTGTAGCAGCTCCTCATAAGCACTGTGAACCAGCGGATAGGAAAATACCTGCGGAGTCTGTACATTCCATACAAGACTCCGGTTCGGTGTCACAGAAACATAGCCCTGTTCATCCGCAATTTTTACCGTATCCTTAGAAGGTACGCCAACGACGCACGCCTCTTCCTCCTGCACTGCCCGGTAAACTCTCTGCAAAATTTCCTGTGTAAGCATCGGCCGTGCACTATCATGGATAAATACAAAATCACAATCCTGATGTACAGCCTGCAATCCGCAGGCAACAGAATGATACCGTTCTTTGCCCCCGGCCACAATCCGTGATATTTTCTGAAAGCCATATTGGTTTACATAACTCTCCTGTACCTGTTCGATTTCATCCTGTGTAACAACCAGCACAATTTCATCAATAAAGCTTTCTTCAAAAGCTTTCAGGGAATAATATAAGACCGGTCTGCCCGCAATCTCCATATACTGCTTCTTCACGCCGGCATTCATGCGCTTCCCGCTTCCTGCTGCAAGAACCACGGCTGCCGTCCGGTATGACTTGTCCATTTTCATCAGATACGCTCTCCAAGCTTCAAAGAAGGCACCGCATTCAGGTCATAGCCATGACGTACCCCTTTGCAATACTCATAATATCCTGCAGCCCCAATCATTGCCGCATTATCAGTACAAAAAACGGGAGACGGATGATAGAACGTAATATTCCGCTGTGCACACGCTTTTTCAAAGGCTGCACGAAGTGCGGAATTGGATGCCACACCGCCTGCAATCGCAAATTTATCGTAGCCATACTTCTGCACAGCATCCATGGAATGCTCTACCAGTACATCAACAACCGCCTTTTGAAAAGAAGCTGCCACATCCGGAACACAGATGGTCTCTCCCTTCATCTCACAGGAATTAAGATAATTCAGCACTGCGGATTTCAGGCCGCTAAAGCTGAAATCATAAACGGCATCTCCGACCTTCGCTCTCGGGAAATGAATGGCATCGGGATTTCCTTCCTTTGCCACCTTGTCAATCTTCGGTCCCCCCGGATAGCCTAACCCAATGGCACGCGCCACCTTATCAAAGGCCTCTCCCGCCGCATCATCTCTTGTTCTTCCGATAATCTCATACTCCCCGTAATCCTTAACCACAACAAGATGCGAATGTCCTCCGGATACCACCAGACAGATAAACGGAGGCTCCAGATCCTTATTTTCAATATAATTGGCACTGATATGTCCTTCGATATGGTGTACTCCGACAAGCGGTATTCCTGTTGCAAAGCTGATTGCCTTAGCGGCGGATACCCCGACTAAAAGAGCTCCCACAAGTCCAGGGCCATAGGTTACCGCAATCGCAGTCATCTCCTTAAGCTTCTTTCCACTATCTCTAAGTGCCTGCCCGATCACCTGATTAATTTTCTCAATATGCTTTCTGGATGCAATCTCCGGAACCACACCGCCATATTCCGTATGAAGTGCAATCTGTGTATAAATCACATTAGAAAGCACCTCCCGTCCGTTCCTTACAACTGCTGCTGCCGTTTCATCACAGGAGCTTTCAACTGCCAGTATGTAAACATCCCTTTCCATGTTCAACCCTCACTTATTGTGTTACTGCCACTCATGCCTCATTCCGGTAATCTTATCGTTCCTTTGCCGCCTCCCAGCCATAAATTTTCCAATGGCCCATGTCATCCTTGCGAAGCAGGAATATTTCCCTGGCAAGTCCGGCTTCCTTACCGGATCGTATGGTATAGGTGCAGCTCAATCTCGCCCAGCTTCTTCCACCGGCATCAAAATAATCCACATCCGTTGCCGATGCAACACTGTAGCTTGTCACCCGTAAGTTCTTATCCTTCATCGTCTTGATATCCCAGCGCAGATTCTTCTGGTACTGATCCGGTGTATTATTGGCGATCAGCTCCTCATCGTACAGCTTCTCTATCTGCAGGGCAAGCTGTGTCAGTTCCTCATCAGTATAGTCCTCACTGTAGAAGCACACCGTAATATCACTGTATAACTTCAAAACCTCTCTCGGAGTCGGGGGATAATCATCATCAATATTCTTTAACAAGAGCTTCTGTACAGCCGATACGGTAGTTTCGGTGTCTTCCGCAGCTTCCTTGGGTTTGCGGTTTGATAAATAAAAGTAATATCCCACTACCAGTGCGATCAGAACCAGTCCAATCAGGATTCCTTTTATGGCCCTGCGTCCTCTTTGTGACATATGATTCCTCCCTTCTTTTTCTCTTCTCCATTTTTTATTATTTACTATGAATTCATAACTTTGAAATTACGATTACCACTCATTCTGTCAATTCATATTTTATCAGAATTACGATTTTCTTTATATGGTCCATGAGTATCACGAAACCTCATCTTCAAAGTTAAGCTCAATGGTCTTGCCATCCTTACAGACTTCGACTCTTGGGAAAATCTTCCGGGCAGCATCCAGATACTCCTCCGGTCGATTAAGCGACGGGCTGTAATGTGTCAGCCACATCCGGTCAACATCCGCCTGTCTTCCTATCTCAGCAGCCTCATAGAAGGTCATGTGCTTTTTCTCTTTGGCCTTCTGCTGCTTATCCGGCTCCCCATACATTCCTTCACAGATAAAAAGATCCGAATTCTTCGCATGCCCGACAATTCCCTTCGTCGGTCTGGTGTCGGTACAATACGTAACCTTCAATCCCTTACGTGCCTGTCCTAAAACCATTTCCGGCACATATGTCATTCCATCAATTTCAATGGTTTCACCTTTCTGTAAGCGGCTCCAGTAGCGACGTTCAAGTCCCAAACTGACAGCCTTGTCAACATCAAATTTACCAATCCGGTCAATCACAATACTGTAGCCATAACAGGGAACATTGTGGTTTACCTTAAAGGCTTCAATCCGGAAACCATCCATGTGGATCGTCTGCTCCGGCTCGGTAAGCTCCAGGCAATCAATGGCAAACGGCAGCTCCGGTGCAATGATCCGCAGGGATGCCACAACCTTGCACAGCCCCTTCGGTCCCACCAAAAGAAGCGGCTCTGTCCGTTCTGCATTTCCCATCGTGAGAAGCATTCCCGGAAGTCCGCTGATATGGTCTGCATGAAAATGGGTAAAGCAGATGACATCGATCGGTTTGGGGCTCCACCCCTTTTCCTTCATTGCGATCTGGGTTCCTTCCCCACAGTCCATCAAGATACTTGTCCCATTATATCTTGCCATCATGGATGTAAGCCATCGATATGGGAGCGGCATCATTCCGCCTGTTCCCAATAAGCATATATCCAGCATAATTTAACCTGTTCCTCCCTGATTACCGTCTGCTGCTTTCAAAGAAGCTCCTGTACCTCCTCCTTAGTAACCTCTACGGTAAATCCTTCTATTAGTTTATCATAACATTCCTCACACAAGTCAAAGGAATGACGGATTCCATCCTTATTGCTGAAATAACCGAACTGCTGGTTTCCTTCAAAAACACCTTCCACCAGAATTCCATTTTTGACTTTTAAAGCTTTACCACACTGGTTACATACCACCTGCTTCAGAATGTTTTTTCCTTCGTCCATATAAATACGCATCGTTTTTCCTCCTTACAATACCATTATACAGAAACTTTTTCTATGAACCAGTGGTAAGTGTTTCATGTTTTGTCTATCTTTTCCACATAATCAGTGCATCTTCCTTCGGTTTCTCATAGAAGTCCGGGCGGATGCCCTCTCCCCGGAATCCAAATTCTTCATACAAATGAATGGCCGGAGTATTACTTACCCGTACCTCTAAGGTACAGTCCCCGATTCCGTGCTGTGCAGCCTCTTTCAAGGCATGTGCAAGGAGTTTTCCGGCTATGCCTCTTCTCCGGAACGGTGCATCTACTGCAACATTGGTGATTTCTCCTTCGCCTGCCATATTCCGCAGACCACAGCAGCCAAGAATCACCCCATCCTCTTCTGCTACATAATAATATGCATAATCCGCTTTCACCATTTCAAGGAAATCTTTCTCCTTCCATGGCATCGAAAATGTCCGGCTCTCAATCTCACTTACCGCCGTTACATCCTTTTCTTCCAAAGGGCGTATTGTAATCATTGCTTCTCCCTCTTTGCTGCCTTCTCCCGCTCTGCCTGGGAAAGCCGCAGATATTCCGGTGCATGATCTGCTGCCGGAACCACTTCCCCCTTACGCAGCTTTTCAAAAGCAAGGAATGCAAAGGAGGCTGCCCGCTGCCGGTTCATGTGTGCCGGTGCAAAGCTGTAGGGTACCTTCATCAGGTTTTTTAACTGCTCCGCAAATACCGGAACTCCATCACCTAAAAATATGATTTCCTTCTGCTGTTCATTACACTTCTCTGCAATTTCTTCAATCGGAACTGCACACTGGGAAAGAATGGGAACAAGTGTATAGTGAAAACTCTGCTCCTGTTCATCGCTTTGTCCGTCTTCGATATAAGAATACAAACCTGTGTAAACCTGATTCCGTCTGGCATCCATAATCGGACACACCACCTTGTCTGTCCCATACAGATTGCAGGCAAGACCATCCAGTGTCGGAATCTCTATAATCGGAATTTCAAGTGCAAGCCCAAGTCCCTTGGCAGTCGCAGAACCGATCCTCAGCCCGGTAAAGGAACCAGGTCCACTGGCAATTGCAATGGCATCTACCGTCTGTAAATCAAGATCGACCATCCTCTTTAATTCATCCAGCATGGGCAGTAAGGTCTGTGAATGTGTTTTCTTATACTGGACATTATATTCTGCAATTACTTCCTCATCTTGTACAATGGCAACGGAAGCAACCAGTCCCGAACTGTCAATTGCAATAATTTTCATTTCAGGTTCCTCTCAAAATCAGTTTTCTTTTAGGCAGCTTATGAAAGAGCCAGGCCGAACTGTTACTCTTTTTGTGATACTGTGATTTCACGATAATCAAATCCCTTTTCCAGATTCTTTTCAATCCGGATCTCCACATATCGCTCCGGCAGAAGCTCTTCAATCAGGTTCGCCCACTCAATCAGGCATACCCCATCTCCGTAAAAATAATCCTCATACCCGATTTCATCCATCTCGGAAATATCACCGATCCGGTATACATCCAAATGATACAGAGGAATCCGTCCCTCTTCATAGATCTGTACAATCGTAAAGGTCGGACTGTTCACCGCATCTGAAATTCCGAGTCCCTCTGCCAGTCCCTGTGTAAATACCGTCTTGCCGACGCCAAGATCACCAACCAGCGTCAGTACACTGCCCGGTGCCACACTCTCACCAATCTGCTTTCCTAACGCAAAGGTATCCTCAGGAGATTTCGAAATTATTTTATGTTTTTCAATCATGCTCTGTAAAATATCCTGTCCGCTATTCATAATTCTCCTGTCAGTTCCCACGGATTTTTACCTTTTTCGGTGGCATATGTGTGGAAATCACTTCAATCAAAGCTGCCTTACGCTCTCCTAAATCCTTCTTTGGAAAAATGGAGGCATTGACCGGTGACGTATATAATACAATGCTCTTCGGTGTGGATACTGCCTTATATAAATTCTCCCATGCGATCTGCTCGCTGGTATCCTTCTGGGAAACCGTCATTCCTTCTTCATTAAAGGTGTAATGTAATGGTTCCTTAAATGCAGGATTTGCAAGATACTGCTTCTTCGACCGGATAAATAATGTCCAGGGAAGATACACAAGCACCACCACACCAAAAATCAGGTATAACATACTGCCTGCCATAAAGTATGCTGCCACAAGCAGTGCACCTGCTATGGTTCCTAAAAGTCCTGTTGTTCCGGTATAAGTATGATATAACAGATAATCATATAAGACCCCCGGGGTAATCTTTACATCAAAGGAAACTTCCATGCTGCTTCTCCAAATCTTTCTTAATTAATATTTCTTCTGCCTTATCTGCTTATTCAGCCTTACCTGCTGCACTAAATTCATGCTGCGTCTTCGACCTGCATTCATTGAGTACCTTACATAAAAAGCACCGGCAGGAAAGCCGATGCTTTTCTTCTATCCTATTATACTAAAAATCTCACAACATGCAAACAGGTTTTATTATTCGCGCATGGCTATTCATGCCGCAAGGCTTCAATCGGACTTAATTTAGCTGCTTTTCTGGCAGGATAAATTCCAAAGAAAATACCTACGCCGCAGGAAAAGAGGGTTGCGATAATCACAACCGCAGGATCCACGCCGGCTGTAACTCCCGCAATCGAGCAGACTCCCATTGCTCCGAGAATACCCAGAATAATGCCGATCACTCCTCCCATAAGAGTGATAATTCCTGCCTCAGCAAGGAATTGCAGCAGGATCGAACCGGTTCTTGCCCCCAGCGCCTTACGAATACCAATTTCTCTGGTACGCTCCGTTACCGATACCAGCATGATATTCATAACACCAATTCCTCCAACCAGCAACGATATTGCTGCCACGAAGGACACAAAAACCGTAATGATACTGAGGATCGAGTCAAACTGCGAGGACACATCGGTAAAGCTCTGCATCTGAATCTGGTTCTCCCCACGGACACCATGACGGGCTTCGAGCAGATTCAGGGCATCCTGTGCTACCTGCGTACAATAAGCACTGTTATCCGCAATCACATAAAACTCAGAAAAATCATCAATATCATAATATAATTTATTTCCCATAAAGCTTAACGGGCATTCTGCCGTAATGGTCTCAGTTCCTCCGCCGGCCATTGAAATCAGTGATGAAGCGGTATCCTTTCTTACTCCGATTACGCGCATTTCCTGAGTCACACCCCAAAAGGTTGCCTCAAAGGTAAGTCCGATCACATCCGTTGTTCCAAAGAGAGAAACCGCGCTGCTTTCTGTAATTACACAGACATTGCCGCCTGCATCACAGTCATCCTGTGAAAAATATCTGCCCTTTACAATCGGTTCCGAAGATGTATACTGCAGGCCTGGATCACCACCCGTCATACTGATATCAAAATTTCCTTTCGGTCCTTCTGCGGTTCCCCATGCAGACAGCTGTGGCGTAACTCCCTTTACATGTGCAATATTTGCTTCAATTGCATCAAAGTCCGTCTGATCAAAGGTTACGGTGGTTTCCTTTCTTGTACTGTCAACATAAAAAGCAATCTGTCCGCCTGCCAGTCCTTCCAGCTCGTCATTAACCTGTCCGCGGACACCGTTTCCAATCGCAATAACCATAATCACGGAAGCAATACCAATGATAATACCGAGCATCGTGAGTACGGACCGTCCCTTATTACTCTTAATATTCATCAGCGCAATCTTAATATATTCCCAAATCTGTGCCATATCATCCGCTCCTGTTTACTGTGGCATTGCTGCAACGGTCATGCCTTCATAAAGATCTGCCGTAACACTTGTGACAATCTGCTCATCTGCGTTTAAACCATCTGTAATCTGTATCATAGTGTCAGTGGAAATCCCGGTCGTAACCGGCTTCTTTACTAAAATATTATTCTCGACCACGTAGACAAACTCACCATCCATATCTACATTCACCGCAGTGATCGGTACCAGAACCGCGTTTTCCACCTTCTCGGTATTGATAACAACCTTCGCTTCCACGCCAAGAATCACATCACTGTCCGGATTTAAAATCTTAATTTCCGCACCAACAACAGCCGCGCCACTGTTATTCTGTTCTGCCATCCTGTTAATCCTTAATACTTCTCCTTCATATTCCCTGCTGCCAATTGTTATGATAGCCTTCTGTCCTTCCTTAATCTTGGAAAGATCATATTTCGTCACGGTGATCCGTACTACCACATCCTCGGTGCTTTCCAGCTTCAGGAGCTGTGCACCCTTCGCAGCAGCTCCGCCTTCTACGGCATTCATTTCGGTAACGACACCGTCAAATTCTGCTACGATACCATTTTCTGCAGCATCTAGGTTTTCAAGTGAGTCCTCCACATCCATTGTCTGGGTTTTATTATTGGCCTCCAGCTCTTCCTTCGCACCACCGGTTAATTTCCCGGCTTCTGCTGAGCTCTTCTGGGACTTCATTTCTGAACGGTATTCCTTATACTCAGACAGCATATCGTTATAGACTTCCAGTTCGTCCTGCCAGCTCCTGATCTGTTCATTGTTCTGCTGTTCATAATTGTTTAACTGTACCAGCTTCTGTAAATTCTGGTATTCGTCGGAATCCGGCTGATCCTGCCAGTCAATCAGACTGATCTGCAGCAAGGCCCCCTCATGGGCAAGATCACTCTTCTTTTTAGAAATCTTAGCTTCCAGATTCTTGATATAGGCTTCGGTATCTGCAATCTGCTGATCCAGTACTTCCAGATTCGTGCTCGCTTCACTTAAGTCCCCAAGCTTTTCCTGATTGGTCTGCACCGAATTCAGATAGCTTCCTTCGGTAGACTGTTTCTTTAATTCTGCCCGTTCCTTCGCTGCGGCAAGATCATCGGCATCATAGGTCAGAAGCACATCGCCTGCCTTTACTGCATCACCCGCCTGTGCTTTCACCTCTCCTACTTTCACATCCACATCGGAAAAATAAACTTTACTCTCTTCCGTCTTCACCGTACCGCTCGTATCAATCGTCTGCTGCAGATCCCCGATCTGCGCCTGCGTCGTAGTTACCACGGCTGCTGCCCCGTTTCCCCCAAAAAGCTTTGACAGGATAAAGAGCAGAACGAGTACGCCGATCACCACAAAGAGAATGATCTTTCTGCGTTTTTTCTTCTTCGCCGGGTCTGCCGGCTTTTTCTCTTTCTTCTTCTTTTCTTTAAAGGCTTTCTTCGCTGCTTTGTCATTTTCGGCTTCTAATGTCCTTTTATTGCTTCCGGCCTGCTGCTCCTGTTCCTTTGTCTGTAAGCTTTCTACGGATTCCTGTCTGATATTATCGCTCATGCTCCTTCTCCTTCTTCGTTTTCATAATCGGCTACAACCTTACCATCCATAATACGGATGTTGCGCTTCGCTCTCGCGGCGATCTCATTGTCATGTGTAATCAGAATAACCGTTCTGCCTTCCCGATGCAGTCCTTTCAGAATTTCCATAATCTCCTGCGTCGAATTGGAATCCAGGTTTCCGGTCGGCTCATCGGCCAGAATAACAGGCGGTGCCTGCGCGATGGCTCTTGCAATCGCAACACGCTGCTGCTGTCCACCGGACATTTCCGACGGCTTATGCGTCATCCGCCCGGCAAGCCCTACCTTTTCCAGCGCACGCTCGGATAACTCCATGCGCTCTTTCCTTGGAACGCCGCGATAAATCAGGGGAAGCTCCACATTTTCAAGTGCGGTCAGTCCTGCGATCAGGTTAAATCCCTGAAACACAAACCCGATCTCCCGGTTACGGATGTCCGAAAGCTCATCATCTGTCATATGGGAGACATCTTTTCCATTCAGCAGGTACGTTCCGCTTGTTGGAACATCCAGACATCCCAGCATATTCATCAAGGTTGATTTACCGGATCCGGACTGCCCGATAATGGCCACAAACTCATTTTTATGTATGGTCAGATTCACATGATCCAGAGCTCTGACCTCATTCTCGCCGGGATTGTAGATCTTGCACATATCCCGGATAGTAATTAATTCTTCCACAGATACTCCTCCATCGATTTTCATTGTGTACAGGCCTGCCTACGCTTCTGTCCATCCTGCTTCCCGGTACCGTTTCACAAAGCTGCGTGAGGACTTAGTCGTATGACACATGAACTTAAAAAAACCTCCTGTACAATCTGTATTATATTATTAATACAATGATTGTCAAGAGGTTTTTCTTTGAATTAAGAAAGCTTAATAATTTTTAAGACTTTCGTATCCGCCTGTTAAGAATTATGAATGCTGTTTTCCTTTCAGTATCGGACTCAGCTTCTTATATACCAGCATGGTTACCAGCGTCACTGCCGTTCCCTTAATCAGATTAATCGGAGCAACACAGAAGATTACCAGGCTTACGACATTGTCGATATGTCCGTTAATTGCCGTTCCCATGGCAATGATATCCTCCATCGGCATGTGATACAGTACCGCAAAGGTCGGAAGCAGATAAATCGCATTAAAAGCAGTGCCGAACACGGTCATAATCAGTGTTCCCGTGACGGATCCGATCAATGCACTCTTCCGGCTCTTTTTGTATAAATAGATGATGGAAGCAGGCAGAATGAAGCTGCATCCGATGACGAAGTTTGCAAAGTCACCCACAAATGCGGTACTTGTTCCCTTGATCAGCAGCTTTAACATAATCTTGATAAATTCAATCATCACTCCCGCTACCGGGCCAAACGCAAAAGCACCGATCAGCGCCGGGATTTCACTGAAGTCCAGCTTATAAAACGGAGGAGCCAGAACCGGCACCGCAAAATCAAATATATGAAGCACCATTGCAATTGCAGAAAATACACCAATCATGGCAATCTTTCTTGTCGAAAGTATCCGTTCCCTGTCCTGATTCTTCTTTTTCAGGTACTTTTCCACCAGATATGCAATCAGCACAAAGCCAACCGCAACCGCCAGTGCCACCAGCACAAACACCAGGTTCTCCATTACATTAGACCATAAACTCTTTTCCATTTACTCTCACTCTCTTTCCGGCATACGCCATTGTTTTAAAAAGAAAGTCTTCTTTGGATTTGCATCTCCGCGAGCTGCGCATCTGATAGCGGAGCATTTAACTGTGCAGGAAATTCCAACGGAATTTCCTACACAGTTAAAAAGCCCCGGAAATCAATTTCCGGGGCTTGCATACATCAGAAGCCAAATGCGTTTCCACGCATCTGTTCATGCATTTCTTCTCCCATCCAGACTTTACTGTCGGTTTTGGAATTTCACCAAATCAGCCATACCCTTAAAGAATTAAAGAATACGGGTCGCGGACTATACCGCCGGTAAGGAATTTCACCTTCCCCGAAGAACTTTCTATTTTGTTCGAGACATAGAATAGCATATCTCATCTCAAATAGCAAGAGCTATTTATTTTGATCCCGATTGATCTTCATAGTCAGTGCAATCCGTTTCTTTGGCACATCAACAGATAATACCTGTACATCCACAATATCACCCACGCTCACTGCTTCCAGAGGATGCCTGATATAACGGTCTGTGATCTGGGAGATGTGTACCAGTCCGTCCTGATGCACACCAATATCCACGAACACTCCAAAGTCAATGACATTACGGACGGTTCCCTTTAAAATCATGCCCGGTTTCAGATCCTTCATATCGAGGACATCGCTTCGAAGAATCGGAGCCGGCATGCTCTCTCTGGGATCTCTCGATGGCTTTTCCAATTCCTTAAGAATGTCGGTTAAGGTAATTTCACCAATTCCCAGTTCTACAGCCAGCCTGCTCTTATCCCTGATCTTCTTTTCAAGACTGCTGATTGCATTGACCGTATTGGCCGCAGATTCCTTCTGTACCGGTTTCTTTGCGGAAGAGTCATTTTCTTCAAGGTTCATGACCGAACCACCCATAGCAGCTGCCAGTGCTTTTCCCATAGCCGTATTGGTATTATGGATCACGATCTGTTTCCTGCGGTCATTCCGGTTATTCTGCTTCGGAGCAGGTTTCGCTGCCGTACTCATCTGCCGGGCTGCCTGCTTCTGTGCGGTACGCACATCCTCCATCGTAAGTCCCATCTTATCCAAAAGCTTCATGGCAGCTTCATAGGATTCCGGATGAACACTGGTATCGTCCAAAGGATTGTCTCCATCATGGATACGCAGGAAGCCTGCACACTGCTCATATGCCTTCGGTCCCAGCTTCGGCACCTTCAAAAGCTGTGCACGGTTCGCAAATTTACCATTCTTTTCACGATATTCCACAATGTTCTTCGCAATCGGTTTGGAAATACCGGAAATATACTCAAGAAGCGGTGCGGATGCGGTATTTAAGTCTACACCCACACGGTTTACGCAGTCCTCTACCACGCCGCCCAGTGCTTCTCCCAACTTCTTCTGGTTCATATCATGCTGATACTGTCCGACACCGATGGATTTCGGATCAATTTTCACAAGCTCGGCAAGCGGATCCTGAAGCCTGCGTGCTATCGAAGCGGCACTTCTTTGCCCCACATCAAAATTCGGAAACTCTTCGGTTGCCAGCTTACTTGCAGAGTATACGGAAGCTCCCGCTTCATTTACAATGACATACTGTACCGGTGTATCCAGTTCCTTAATCAGCTCCACAATGACCTGCTCGGACTCTCTTGATGCTGTACCGTTTCCGACACTGATTAAAGAAACATGATATTTATGGATCAGCTTCTTAAGCTCTGTCTTGGCCTCTTCCACCTTATTCTGCGGAGCTGTCGGAAAAATCACCCTGGTATCCAGTACCTTGCCCGTTGCATCCACAACGGCAAGCTTACAGCCTGTCCGGAATGCCGGATCCCATCCCAGAACTACCTTTCCTGTAATCGGTGGCTGCATCAGAAGCTGCTGCAGGTTCTTTCCAAATACGGAAATTGCGCCATCCTCTGCCTTTTCGGTAAGATCATTGCGGATTTCGCGTTCAATCGCCGGTGCAATCAGACGCTCATAGGCATCCTCGATTGCTGCTGTAAGCAACGGAGTGGTATATTCATTATCAGAAGTAATAACCTTTTTCTTTAAATACTGTATAATCCGTTCTACCGGTGCCACAACCTTCACCGTTAAAAACTTCTCTTCCTCACCACGGTTGATGGCAAGAACACGGTGGCCGACGACCTTTTTAAGGGGTTCCTCGTAAGCGTAGTACATCTCATAAACGCTTTCAGCCTTTTCATCCTTCGCTGTACTTGTAAGAGTTCCTTCTTCCATGGTGATTTCACGGATGTAGGCACGGTAATCAGCTTCATCCGAAATACTCTCTGCAATGATGTCTGCTGCACCCTGAAGTGCCTCTTTCACGGTCTTTACGCCCTTTTCTTCATCAATATACTTCCGGGCTTCCTCCTCCACTCCTTCCGTTGCATTCTGGGCAAGAATGAACTGTGATAAAGGTTCCAGTCCCTTTTCCTTCGCTACACTTGCCTTTGTTTTACGCTTCGGACGATAAGGACGGTACAAGTCTTCGACCACAACCAGGGTTTCTGCTGCCAGAATCTTTTCCTTTAATTCCTCGGTGAGCTTACCCTGCTCCTCGATACTGCCAAGAACCTGTTCCTTCTTTTCCTCCAGATTTCTTAAATAGGTTAGCCGCTCATGCAGATTGCGAAGCACCTCATCATTTAAGGATCCGGTTACTTCCTTACGATAACGGGAAATGAACGGAATCGTATTTCCCTCATCGATCAGCTTTACAGCGGCTTCCACCTGCCATTTTTCCACGTTGAGTTCTTCTTTGAGTTTTAAAATAATATCCATAACTGACCTCTCATGCTGAATTTCTTTTTCCATTCTAGACGATTCCGGATGTTTTTTCAAGGGATAGAATATCAGGATGCCAGGGTCAAAAGGTCTAAAACCACATGAGCTTGCTCATAGGTGGTTGAAAGACCTTGGGACCCGCTCCGATATGAGCATAAAAGCGGGATGCTAATCCCACGATATGCGAATATTGGATAGGATTGTGGGAGTGCAAAGCACGGAACAATCCGGCAGCTGTGGGAGTGCAGAGCCCGGAACAATCCGCAGGCATCAAAGCCCGGGCTTTTGACCCTGGCATCAATTTATACATCGAAAGGAAAGGAACAAATATTATGGCACAGAATCCAGTTGTTA
>FR902974.1 GCA_000438155.1 Firmicutes bacterium CAG:95 | reverse complement strand
AAGGCGGTAAGGATTTGGACATATGATGGCCAAGTAGCAGTTTTATGTCCAAAAGGATGGAAATATAGCAGCAAAACAGGCTGATTTTGACTGGAATTGGACACAAAACGGTAAAACGAAGTTATTATGTCCAAAGATCAAGTGTATTTTGGACATAAATGGAATAGAAAACCAGAATATGTCCAATGGCAAATAAGGAATGGAAGAAATCATGAGTAAGATTTTGTGTTCAACAGGCTGTCTGATCGGACGGCCGAACGGAAGAAATTATCATCTGATCCGCGAGTTTGTGAAGGAACTCAATTATGACGGAATGGAATTTATGATGTACAGTGACTGGTATCCGGAGGTGGATGCTTTACTGGAAGAATTACTTGCTCTTCCGGTACAGTTTCCGGTGATGCATTGTCAGAAATCCGTCGGAGAGGCAATTAGTCTCGGGGGTGCGGAGAACTGGAAGGATGCTTTTTCAAGATTTGAGATTAATTGCAAGATTGCGAAGAAAATCGGAGCACGTAAGATGGTGATGCATCTCTGGGACGGGATAACCAGTGATCATTATTTTGAGAACAATCTGAAAGCGTATGGAGAATTGCAGCTACCAGAGGTTGCAGCAGATTACGGAGTTGATCTTCTGGTTGAAAATGTAGTATGTAACGTAGAGGATCCGATGCATCATTTCTGCCAGCTGGTTGATCGTTATCCGGATATTCATCTTATATTTGATACAAAAATGGCTGCTTTTCATGGGCAGCTCGATCTTTTATATGAGGAAAAATACAGCTTCTTATGGAAGGAGCATCATATCCGGCATTTTCATGTGAATGATTATGGTGGCAGCTATATGGAGTGGGGAAAGTTGAAAACGCTTCCGGTCGGAAAGGGCTGGATTGATTTTGACCGGTTCTTTGCGTTTATCCGTGAGATTGGCTATGATGATACCTTTACCGTAGAGGCTACGGCATTCGGACCGGATGGGAAGGTAGATCTTGCCATGCTGAATGATTGCGTACAGACCATCCGTCAGAAACTGGGCAGCGGTTTAAGAGTGTAAATTCCAGACTGCGAAGCAATGATTTTGCTACAGTTCAGCCCTGTCCATTCATAAGCTGCCGGATTGTACAGATTGGCTAACAAATATATTTGCTTTCCGGCAACTTATTTGATGTCGGGCATCCGCCCTTATAGAAATGATTGTATAAGCTGCCTTTAGTGAGCAAGCTCCCACGGTCATCTTGCACAATCATTTCTGCATGGCTGAAATGTTACATGATTTTATGAACTGGATTCCGGGCAGCTGTGGAATGATAAGGGATAGATGAAATCGGGCAACGTATGTATGCCTATATGGGATGAGATATAAAGATGGTAGAATATAAGCATCAGAATGGAAGTTCTGACCGTAATGACTGGTGAGGCAAAAGGAATGGAACAAATGACTTTGGGACAGATGTCCCTGTTTCAGGAACAGGTGAATATGAGTAGTCCGCTGGCAAGCCGCCTGCGCCCGGAAACATTGGATGACTATGTGGGTCAAGAGCATCTGGTTGGAAAGGGGAAGGTGCTTCGGCAGATGATTGAGAAGGATATGATTTCTTCGATGATTTTCTGGGGACCTCCGGGAGTTGGAAAGACCACACTTGCGCGGATTATCGCCCATATGACGCATGCGTCATTCATTGATTTCAGTGCTGTCACAAGTGGGATCAAAGAGATTAAAGAGGTGATGAAACGCGCAGAAGACAGTCGGATGATGGGAATGAAAACAATTGTCTTCGTGGATGAAATCCACCGTTTCAATAAGGCACAGCAGGACGCGTTTCTTCCTTATGTAGAGAAGGGAAGCATTATCCTGATTGGAGCGACAACGGAAAATCCGTCCTTTGAGATCAATTCCGCATTATTATCGAGGTGTAAGGTGTTCGTATTACAGGCACTTACCACAGAGCATATGGAGAAGCTGCTTCGTCATGCGTTAAAGGATCCGCGTGGCTTCGGCAATCAGACGATTCATATGGAAGAGCGGATTCTTCATGGAATTGCTGTTTTTGCCAATGGGGATGGCCGGATGGCGCTAAATACATTGGATATGGCTGTTTTAAACGGAGAGATCGGTCCGGACGGTTCCATTACCGTGAAGGAAGAGGTCCTGGAGCAGTGTACCGGTAAGAAAATGCTGCTTTACGACCGGAACGGAGAAGAGCATTATAATCTCATTTCAGCGTTACATAAGTCCATGAGGAACAGTGATCCGGATGCTGCCATGTACTGGCTGTCACGAATGCTGGAGGCAGGAGAGGATCCACTTTATGTGGCACGAAGACTGATCCGGTTTGCAAGTGAGGATGTAGGACTTGCTGATCATGAGGCACTTCCGCTTGCAGTTGCGGCCTACCAGGCGTGCCATTTCATCGGCATGCCGGAGTGCAGCGTGAATCTTGCACAGGTTGTTGTTTATCTTTCCCTGGCACCAAAGTCGAATGCGCTGTATGTCGGGTATGGGAAAGCGAGCGCCGATGCACAGAAGATGCTGTATGAGCCGGTGCCGCTGCAGATCAGGAATGCGGTAACAGACCTGATGCAGGAGCTGCATTACGGGCAGGGATACCAGTATGCACATGATACCGAAGAGAAGCTGACTGGTATGAGCTGTCTGCCGGAATCCATAAAGGACAGGGAATATTATCTGCCGGATGGACAGGGAGAGGAAAAGGAGCTGAAGGAGAGGCTTTTCTCTATTAAAAACAGAAGAAAGGAATTAGAGTAACAAAACACAAACAAATGTTCTGAAAAGACTTGAAAAATTCTTCATAATATACTAATATGAACATATGTTCTGAATGAGAAGTTATTCAGAACCATGAATGCCATTTCGGGAGGTGATCCTTTGGATTGCTTTTAAGTCGCCCTGTATAAGGGAAAATGATCTCAGGGATCATTAGGAAGTGGTATGATTCATCGAGGTATATTATGGAGAATTTTGTTGTTCCGAAGCAGGAGAGCCTGCAGATTTATCAAAAAGAACAGATGTCTGTGAAAGAAAAGCTTAAGATTCTGTCGGATGCGGCGAAGTATGATGTTTCCTGCAGCAGCAGTGGCGTTGGCAGGAAGGGTGATGGAACAGGCATCGGGAATACCGAGAGTGCCGGAATCTGCCATAGCTTCAGCTCGGATGGACGTTGTATTTCTCTTTTGAAGATTCTCTTTACGAATGAGTGTATCTACGACTGCAAGTATTGTATTAACCGCAGATCCAATGATGTACCGAGAGCGTCCTTTACACCGGATGAAATCTGTGAACTGACGATAGAGTTTTACCGGAGGAATTATATTGAAGGATTGTTCTTAAGCTCCGGAATTATTCAGAGTCCGACCTACACGATGGAATTAATATGTGAAGCTATTTTGAAGCTTCGCACCGTTTACCGCTTTCAGGGCTATATTCATGTGAAGGCGATACCGGGTGCAGATCCTATGCTGATTGAACGCCTTGGGATGCTGGCAGACCGCATGAGTGTGAATCTGGAGCTGCCAACGGCAGAGAGTCTTAAGACACTTGCTCCGAATAAACACCGGAAGAATATCCTGGGCCCCATGCGGATGATTCAGCAGGGGATTGCACAGAATAAGAACGAACTTGTGGCATACCGGCATGCAGGAAGCTTTGTTCCGGGTGGACAGTCCACGCAGATGATCGTGGGAGCAACGCCGGAGAATGACTATCAGATCATGATGGTAGCGGAGAGTCTGTATCGCAAATTTGATTTAAAGCGCGTCTATTATTCAGCATTTGTGAGTGTGAATGAGGATAAGGATCTTCCGGCCCTGCCGGGAGGACCGCCATTGCTGCGGGAACACGGGGGGCCCGCCATTGCTGCGGGAACACAGGCTGTATCAGGCAGACTGGCTGCTGCGGTTCTACGGATTTGAGGCTAAGGAGCTGTTAAGTGAACAACGACCCAATTTTAATATTCTGCTGGATCCGAAAGCAGACTGGGCGTTGCAGCATCTGGAGCAGTTTCCGGTGGAGATTAACCGCGCAGACTATCAGATGATCCTGCGTGTGCCTGGAATCGGTGTGACGAGTGCGAAACGCATTGTGAAGGCAAGGAGAACAGGTAACTTAAGTTTTGAAGATCTCAAAAAGATCGGTGTTGTTCTGAAACGCGCCCTGTATTTCATTACCTGCAGCGGCCGTATGATGTATCCAACGAAGATGGATGAGGATTATATCACGAGGAATCTCATTGATCCGAAGGAGAAGCTGCCCTTTGATCAGGATGGAATGACCTACCGGCAGTTATCCTTATTCGATGATGGGCAGGTGTTGCAGTGGAAGCAGGGAATTGGAATAGCAGGAAGTGGTTTACAGAGCACAGGATGAAGGAATTTTAAAACATGTGTGGAAGCTCTGACAGAATATGTATATAAGCGTATATGTGTATAAGAAAAGACAGATCGAAGGAAGACAATATGGAAGAATACTATCTCATTTGTGAGGATTCACTGGAAGGGATTTTCACAGGAGTATATGATGCATATTTATGGAAGCAGCCTCTTGAACGGGTGCATCTGCTGACAAGGGAAGAAGATAATTACCGGCTGTTTGCACAGTACCAGAACTGTGTGCCCGATCAGGAGAAGACCAAAAAGGTAGTGGCAAGAGTCATGAAGACCTTTGGCATGGAGGCTTATTTTTCACTTTGTGAGGTGGCTGCTTCGCATGAGGAGGATAAGGCAGAAGCAATCTTGAGGACGATTGTTCATGGGCTTTCAGACAAGCTTGGCTTCACATTACTGAATGATCTGCGGGATCCGGGAGTATACCGCACATTCGTAATGGCCAGGAATGTTGGTAAAGAGATCCATTTTCACAAGGAATTCTTACGTTTTGAAGAGCTGGAAGGTGGAATTCTGTATGCACAGATTGGCCCGAAGAATAACATCATAACTTTTCTGATGCCGCACTTTGCAGATCGCCTTCCGCTGGAAAATTTTGTGATTCACGACGTGAAACGTAACATTTTTGCACTCCATGAAGCAAAAAAAGACTGGTATCTTGTATACAATCCGGTGGGATTGGATAAAATTAAGTATACCGTTTCTGATAAAGAAAAGCAGTATAGCGAACTGTTTGCCGCTTTTTTTCATACAATAGCAATAAAAGAACGGGAAAATCCGACGTTGCAATTGAACATGTTGCCACTTCGTTATCGGGAGTATATGACAGAGTTCCGACAAAATGTGAAAACTTTTTGAAACGCAGGGATTTCACTTTACAAATGAAAAATGGAGTGATAATCTTTTATGGAAATAAAGAAACTATTGTTTATAGTTTAGAAGAAAGTAAAGGTGATCGATATGATGCAGCGCAAAATCATGTTACGTCCCGATGACGTAAAGGCATTTGTAAATGCAGCAACGAAATGCAGCTTTGATATTGATGTTTCGTACAATCGCTTTGTAGTAGATGCAAAATCTATTGTCGGTGTCTTAGGACTTGATCTGACAAAGACGTTGACGGTAACTTGCAATGGTTATGACAGCGAGTTCGAACAGTTTTTAAATCATCTGGCTGTAGCATGCTGATAATTAGGAGAAATTAAAATAACTAATTAATTATCAGAATCATATAAAATTAAAATTTATTCAATTGACTCCCATAAGAAGATGACGTACGATCTTTTATGGGAGTCAATTTACGTAGAGCACTAAGCTCATAATAAAAATTAATCCAGAGGGAAAATAGTATGGATATACATATTTCTGTAAGGAATCTGGTAGAATTTATCTTACGATCCGGAGATATTGACAATCGAAAGGCTGTGGCACCGGAAAATGCCATGCAGGAGGGGAGCCGTATTCACCGCATGATCCAGCGGAGAATGGGGTCCGATTATCATGCGGAGGTTTCTTTGCAGTATCTTTATGAGACGGAGAATTACCGGATTCTGATTGACGGGAGAGCTGATGGGATTATTGATGCGACGGAAAGTAACGGAAATATGGTGACCATTGATGAGATTAAGGGGACATACCGGGAAATCCATCGGATTAAGGAAGCACAGCAGGTTCATCTGGCACAGGCGAGCTGCTATGCTTATTTTTATGCGAAGCAGCAGGAACTTTCGGCAATCCGGATCCGGATTACCTATTGTAATATGGAAACAGAGGAGCTGAAATATTTCCATTATGAATATACAATCAGGGAGTTGGAAAACTGGTTTATGGAAATCATCAACAGCTACCGACGGTGGGCAGATTTCCAGTATGAGTGGCAGAGCTTAAGACAGCAGTCGATTAAGCAGCTGGTATTTCCTTTTCCTTACCGGGAGGGGCAGAAGAATCTGGTGACTTACGTTTACCAGACGATTTATCATAGGAAGAAGCTGTTTATCGAGGCACCGACCGGAGTCGGAAAGACGATATCTACGGTGTTTCCTTCCATTAAGGCCATGGGAGAAGGGAAAGGGCAGAGGATCTTCTACCTGACAGCCAAGACCGTTACCAGAATGGTGGCAAATGATACGCTGGAGTTGTTAAGGAAACAGATGTTACGTTTGAAGTCGGTTACATTGACTGCTAAGGACAAAATCTGTTTTATGGAGGAAACCGAGTGCAATCCCGTAGACTGTCCCTATGCAAAGGGACATTTTGACCGGATTAACGATGCGATCTATGATCTGCTGATCCATGAAGATAACTTTTCCCGTGAAAAGATCGAAGAATATGCAGCACGCCATAAGGTGTGTCCGTTTGAAATGAGTTTGGATATGAGTCTGTTTGCGGATATGATCATCTGTGATTATAACTATCTGTTTGATCCACATGTCTATCTGAAGCGGTTCTTTTCCGAAGGAGTGCGGGAAGACTATATTTTCCTGATTGACGAGGCGCATAATCTGGTGGACCGGGGAAGGGAAATGTACAGTGCAACGCTTCAGAAGGAGGAATTTCTGGGGCTAAAAAAGGTCGTGAAGGATTACGATCTGCATATTTACCGTCTGCTGGAGAGGTGTAATAAGGAGCTTTTGGAATTAAAGCGGTTGTGTGATGAGTATGTATGCTGGGAGGAAGAGGAGATTGCACCGTTCGTACGGGGCGTAATCCGACTGTCCGAAGCAATTGATCATTATCTGGAGGATCATGAAGACAGCCCGATCCGGAAGGAACTGCTGGAATTTTATTTCAAGCTGTCCCATTTTCTGATGATCCATGAGCTGTTAGATGATCATTATGAAATTTATTCCCAATATACGGTGGATAACTGCTTCGAACTGAAGCTTTTTAATGTGAACCCGTCTAAGAATCTTAGAGAATGCATGATGCGTGGACGGTGTAGTGTGTTGTTTTCGGCAACGCTGCTTCCGATCCGGTATTATAAGCAGCTTCTTGGTGCAGACGAAGGGGATTATGAGGTTTATGCGAAGTCCGTGTTTGATGCAAGACGTAAGGGACTGTTTATTGCCAATGATGTAACCAGTAAATACAGCCGTAGAACAGAGAGTGAATATTATAACATTGCTTCCTATCTGCACCGGATTGTTCAGATGCGGACCGGAAACTATATGGTATTTTTTCCTTCCCATGCCTTTTTAAAGAAGGTTCTTGAGGTGTATGAGGAGAATTTTGCCGATGAGCAGGTGGAATGCCTTGTGCAGGATGAATATATGAATGAGCAGAGCCGGGAGGAATTCCTGATGAGATTTGGTGGCGGCAGATCTGCCCGGGAGATTTCTTCTGCTTTCTCCACAGAACTACCGATAACAGAGCTACCGGGAATAGAGCTTCCGATAACGGAGCTCCCAATGGAAGCCCCTCCGGCGTGCAAAGAGAACTTTCTCGAAGAAGTTATCCACATGGAGATTGAATACGAAGAAAACCGAACGCTTCTGGGCTTCTGCGTGTTAGGTGGAATTTTCAGTGAGGGAATTGATTTAAAGAAGGATCAGCTTATTGGTGCGATCATTGTAGGCACAGGACTTCCGATGGTATGTAATGAACGGGAGATTTTAAAGAAGTATTTTGACCGGCAGGGGGATAACGGATTTGACTATGCCTATCGCTATCCGGGGATGAACAAGGTATTGCAGGCAGCAGGACGTGTGATCCGTACCGCAGAGGATATTGGCATTGTGGCACTTCTGGATGAACGGTTTCTGACGACACCATATCAGAGAATGTTTCCAAGAGAGTGGAGGGAGTATGAGGATGTGTCCCTTAAGGAAATCGGTCATTATGTCGAGCGATTCTGGGATGAATGGCTATGATCCTTCCGAATGGTCATTGTGACATCACATTTTTGCAGGAAAGTTATGCAGATCAGTAATTATGACATGCATGTCATTGTGGATAACTATGTGGAAATGGGGGATTTCTTTTGAGTTGATGTGATTAATGATAATTATTATCAATAAAATTCTGAAGGGAAAATGCATTAAAAATGAAAAAATACTGGATTAGTCAATAGAAAAAGGTGTATAATTGACCAGGATGAATAATCGTATAGTAAAGGTATCAGCCGGTTATGGACAATCCAAAGACAAGAAGGGAGAAAGCACATGAGCACTGGATTTTGGGCATATGAAAGCGTATTTTATCAAATATATCCGTTGGGATTTTGTGGGGCACCGTTTGAGAATGATGGTGTGCAGACACATAAGATTAAAAAGGTGGAGGAATGGATTCCGCATATGAAGAAATTAGGAATCAACGCCATCTATTTTTCCCCGGTATTTGAATCCGATACCCATGGATACAATACCAGGGATTATAAGAAGATTGATGTCAGGATCGGAACCAATCAAGATTTTAAAGAGGTTTGCCAGAGGTTACATGAGAATGGAATCCGCGTAGTACTCGATGGTGTGTTTAACCATGTGGGACGAGGCTTTTATCAGTTCCAGGACGTATTGAAGAACCGTGAAGCTTCTCCTTATTTGAACTGGTTTCATATCAACCTGGGTGGAAATTCCAATTATAATGATGGTCTGTGGTATGAAGGCTGGGAAGGTAATTACGATCTGGTGAAGTTAAATCTTCAGAACGGTGAGGTTGTTCATCATATTCTGGATGCCGTGCAGTATTGGATTGATGAATTTGATATTGACGGACTGCGTCTGGATGTGGCTTATTGTCTGGATGAGAATTTTGTACGGACACTTCGCAGCTTTACAACAGAGAAAAAGCCGGACTTCTTCTTATTAGGAGAGATGCTTCATGGCGATTATAACCGCCTGATGAATGACAGCATGCTTCATTCCGTAACCAATTATGAATGCTATAAGGGATTGTATTCAAGCTTTAACAGCATGAATATGTTTGAAATCAATCATTCCCTGCTTCGTCAGTTTGGACCGGAAAACTGGACACTTTATAAAGGAAAGCATCTGTTATCTTTTGTGGATAACCACGATGTGACGAGAGTCGCAAGTATTTTATCCAATGAAAAGCACCTTCCACTGATTTATGCAATGTGCTTTGGCATGCCGGGAATTCCCTGTGTATATTATGGAAGTGAATGGGGAACCAGGGCAGATAAGAGCCAGGGCGATCCGGCGTTACGTCCCTGCTTTGAACAGCCGGAATGGAATGAATTGTCTGAGTTTATCAGTAAGCTTGCCGAAGCAAAGAAGAATTCCGAGGCGTTAAATTATGGGAGCTTCCGTTCGGTTCTTCTTACAAACCGCCAGTGCATTTTCGAACGTGCAAGCGGGCACGAACGGGTAATGGTAGCGATTAATGCCGATGGAGCACCGTTCACAGCCCACTTTGATGCAGGCTGTGGCATGGCGACCGATCTGATCACAGGACAGCCACATGACTTTGGTGGTGGAAGTGAGCTTCCTCCCTATAGTGCTGCATTTTGGAAGATGGAGCGGTAGAGGTCAGATATCAGATATGCAATAACAGATCGTAGATAAAATCAATATGTAAATAGATATGAAGTAATTGCAACTATTCGGGAAAACTGTACTGGAGCACGTAGGCTTTGGTACAGTTTTCTATTTGTAAAATATATTAGATGTCGGGGTCATAAGGTCTTTCACCCACTTATGAG
>FR902973.1:16586-23796 GCA_000438155.1 Firmicutes bacterium CAG:95 | reverse complement strand
TAACTGTGAAGGTACTGAACAGTTACAATAATTCATTTCCGGATCCGGCGTTTCAAACGCCGGATTCTTTTTATCTTTATGGAGTATCACAGCGAAAATACCAATATTCTGCAAATATCCATACTATGCTTCTCTCATACCTCGTTCCAGTAGTAATATCCGTCTTTATTTTCATTGTAAAATTAAAGTCTGCCTTGACTTTTTATCCAATATATTGTATCATTCCATACAGTTCAAAAAAATACTTTTTAAAAAGAGGTATAAGTAATATGGATCCCTCTACATTTGTGGCTTTTTTCCACGATGCGTTAAATGCCTATAATAAGATGTGTGAACCGATTCTGCAGGAATTTGATATTCCGCAGGTATCCTTTGACATCTTAATGTTTCTGAAAAATAACCCTGATTTATGTACCGCCCAGCAAATCAGTGAATTCCGGAACATTAAAAAGAATCTGGTTTCTGTTCATGTGGATAAGCTGGTAACAGCAGGTTACCTGCAAAGAGGAACGGTTGCCGGGGACAGGCGGAAGATCCTGCTCTCCTGCACCTGGAAAGCGCAGCCGATTCTTAAAGCCGGCCAGGAAATGCAGCAGAATTTTAAGCAGGAGCTTACCCGGAATATATCCGGAGAACACATAAGTATTTATAAGGAAATCATCGAAGCTATGGCCGGGAATGTCCGCCGGATGCTGAATGAATAACATGCAAATTCAAAAGGAGATCATCACTATGCAGGATAACAGGAATTTTCTAGGTACGGAGCCCATTGGAAAGCTTCTGCTCAAGCTTTCGATTCCGACCGTAATCGCCCAGCTCATCAACATGCTTTATAATATTGTAGACCGGATTTATATCGGTCACATCCCCGGGGAAGGGAGCCTTGCCCTTACCGGAGTCGGTGTCTGTATGCCGATTATTATGATTGTTTCTGCCTTTGCAGCCCTTGTCAGCTCGGGCGGTGCACCGAGAGCATCCATCTATATGGGCAAACAGGACAATGACTCCGCAGAACAGATCTTAGGAAACTGCTTCTATCTCCAGATTGTGGTTTCTTTATTTCTGACTGTGATTTTACTGATCTTTGGAAAGGATTTATTACTGGCTTTCGGTGCCAGTGAAAATACCATCGGTTATGCAACCGATTACATGCGGATCTATGCCTTTGGCACCCTGTTTGTCCAGCTGACGCTTGGCATGAATGCCTTTGTAACCGCCCAGGGCTTTACAAAGATTTCCATGCTTTCTGTTCTCATCGGTGCAATCTGTAATATTGTTTTAGATCCTGTATTCATCTTTGGCTTTCATATGGGCGTAAAGGGGGCTGCCCTTGCAACTGTCCTGTCACAGGCTATTTCCACAATCTGGGTAGTCCTTTTCCTCTGCGGCAGGAAAACACAGATCCGTCTCCGGAAAGCCTGTCTGCTTCTCAAGGCGAAGGTAATTGTTCCCTGTGTTATGCTTGGACTTGCCGCCTTCATCATGCAGGCAAGTGAAAGCGTTGTAAGCGTCTGCTTCAATTCCTCCCTGCTTCGATACGGTGGTGATATTGCCGTCGGAGCAATGACCATTTTAACCAGTGTCATGCAGTTTGCCATGCTGCCCCTACAGGGAATCGCCCAGGGAGCCCAGCCTGTTTCCAGTTATAATTACGGAGCCAGAAATGCAGACCGGGTGAAGAAAACCTTCCGTCTGCTTCTGATTACCTGTCTGACCTATTCCGTTTTGCTTTGGGCGGCTGTAGAGCTTATTCCAGGTGCATTTGTAAGCATTTTTACTTCCGATGCGGCATTGGTTTCCTTCACGGCACCCATGCTGAGAGTCTATCTGGGCGGTCTGTTCCTGTTCGGTATCCAGATTGCATGCCAAATGACCTTTACCTCCCTTGGCAAAGCGGTAAACTCTATTGTTGTTGCTGTTGTCCGTAAATTTGTACTGCTGATTCCACTGATCTATATCATGCCTCACCTTGTATCCAATAAAACCGTAGGTGTCTATATGGCAGAACCCATCGCGGATATTATTGCAGTACTCTTTACATCCGTTTTATTTGCGGTTCAGTTCAAAAAAGCACTTGCAGAGATTCAGAGTTAGCCTGTTTTACAGGCTGGCTATCGCAATTACATAGATGTATAAAAGTACTGCATGATATCCCAAGGTTGATGTCACAATGGTTACAAATATTACAGCACAGACTGCCAGCACATATTTGACATATACACCATCTAATTTTGCAATATTAACAATGATTGTCGGAACCCACAATAAGATCGATCCCAATATATATGCAATTGCCATTATTTTCATATCTACAACAAAAATCCCCAATACATTTAAAAGAAAAACCATCGAGAAAATCAGGAATGTAATTCTCATGACCTTGGCAACCGATTTATTCGCGTGCTTTTCTTCTTTTCTCTATCTTTTCTCCGGCATAGCTGTGATTATCAGATAGATGCTCCCTAAACCTACTACACTTCCAAGCATAATCAGAAGCATGATTTCAGGCTCTACCGTATGACCTCTGAATACCGGATTACAATCTAAGGAATCCGATATTGCCTTTACTACCTGACTTGGAAAGCCCTGTGCTTCCATTTCTTCAAATGCACCTCGAAGCATATGATTCTTAAGCAAAGCTGTCCCATAAGTTCCCGGCAGATAACTGAGTGCCTTCTGCAAGCCTTCACCAAAGTTTGAAATTGGCATATATGCTCCACACACGAATCCATATCCGGCGCTCACAACGGTTCCAACAGCTGACATCTGTCCTTGTGTTTTCAAAGGATAACAAACAACGCTTGATAAAACAGTACCAAACAATACCAGCAAAATTATATCCACAATCAGAAATGCCACATCCCCTGCGCGAAGAAACCATCCCATCTTCCATACGTATACGAAGCAAGCGGCCAACGCCACCATATTGACCATCAGGGAATTCAATACCGTTGAAAAGAAATATCCAAGATATATCATTGGTTTTCTGACCGGTGATACATCAAAATCTCTGCGTGAACCATAAACCCTGTCCTGTACCATGGTCAGATTCACACAAAAGGTTACTGTTACACAGCTTACAGCCAGAAGTGCTGCCGCCAACTGCCCGGCAACCGTTCCATTTATGAGTTTATCTGATATTGGCAATGTTTCCGGCATATTGGACAGAAAGGAATCCCTGTAAACCTTAGCCAGAAAAGTCGCATATAAAACAATCAGAATAATCGGCGTAATCATGGCAGAGACTAACATTCCTTTATCTCTGAAAAACAATTTTCGATTTCGATTCACTAATGACATAAGTATTTTCATTGCTGTTCACCTCCTAATGCTTTTCCCGTAACTGCCAGAAATACATCATCCATTGCACCCTTCACAATTTCATAATCACGGAAAACCGATGCATGATTCACAATCAGATCCGTTGCAGCCAACGGATTTCTGATTGCAATCCGGTAGCCATCCCTGATTTTCTCATAGGGCAAATTTAAAGACTCTGCCTCTTCCTTTGTCACTCCATAAAGAGACAAATAATCCTTTACATATTCGTTCTTTAATTCGTATGGTGTTCCCTCTGCTGCAATACATCCATGGTCTATAATTACAACATAGTCGGCCGAAGCAGCTTCCTCCATGTAATGCGTGGTAAGAAGTACCGTCAGCCCTTCTTCCTTGCGAAGAGATTCTATGATGCTCCAGATCATTTTTCTGGTCTGCGGATCCAGACCCGTTGTCGGTTCATCAAGAATTAAAAGCTTCGGTTTATGTAGCAGCGCCCTTGCGATATCAACTCTACGTCTCTGTCCACCGGAAAGCTTTCCTACCGGGCGGTCAATAAATTCCTTCAGGTCAAAAATCTTATTTAATTCATCCAGTCTATGTCCAAAATTCTTACCGGTTATCCCATAAAGTGCAGCTCTGCTCTTCAGATTTTCTCTTGCAGTCAGTGGTTTATCCAGAACACTGTCCTGAAATACAACACCGATATTTTCTTTAATTTCATGTGAGTGCTTCCTGACATCCTGACCATTTACATGAATCGTTCCACTGTCAGCGGTCAACTGTCCACAGATCATGGAAATGGTCGTACTTTTCCCTGCACCATTTATGCCCAGAAATGCAAACAGTTCTCCATATTTTACCCGAAAACTCAAATCGTTAACTGCCTTTACATTACCAAAACTCTTTCTTAAATGTTCAATTTCTACCATATTCTCATTCATAAGTTCATCCCTCCATAGATGTATCTATAAAACCTGCTAAACATCATTTATTCGTATATAAAAAGACGCAGGTAAAAACATTTCGTTTCTGCTCTGCGTCTTAGCGTCTGGCAATGAATTGATAATCCAATATATGATCCTTCACACCCAATCCATCCATTCCACCAAACTGCCATGAAATCGGTGCAGTGGAGCATCCCAGCTCCCTTGCTACAGCTTTTATGTTAAGAGCGGCATATCCATCCCTGGAAACAAGCTCCAATGCAGCCTGCAGCATATCTTCTTTTTTTATTCTTGGACTACTTGGCATATAAAATCTCCAATACTATAAATTAATTTATTGTAAATTCATTTATAGTATAGCACATTATACATACATGTCAATTACATATTTTTCACTTTCTTCTGTTTTTCACCTTTATTTTTCCTCAGTCATTTAGGTGTTTCCCATATATTCCAAAAATCTGTCCCGGCAGCTTCTTTTTCTCTTTATATGGAAACTGCTTATCAACCTCTTCCGCTTCCTGTTCATCAACCAGATAGCCTTCCGGAGTTGCATACTCTCCTGTAATTCCTTTAAAATACCCCGGTATCAGTTCCCTGCACAGGAAGAAGGACGCATCCTCTCCCTCGGGCAGGCCATGATAACGAATGCCATACTCACTGGCCTGCCTGAAACCACTCTTACCATAAAAGTCAATAGTTCAGCCCTGCCCATTCATAAGTTGCCGGATTGTACTCAAAGCATTGACTTTCTCTCATTTTTCCTTTATAAATAAGAATATGACATATTACCCATCATTTGAATAGGTAAATATATTTACCCGATAAGGAGACCATTATGATTAATCAGGATCGTTTCATCCATCGTTTTAAAGAATTAGTTGCCATTCCCAATTCCTCCAAGGAAGAAGCTGCCATGTGCGATTATCTGAAAAAGGCACTCACAACACTGTCCATCCCTTTTGAGGAAGATGATGCGGCATCCAAAATTAACGGAAACTGTGGTAATCTCTATGCTTATGTTGAAGGAGAAAAGGCGCTCCCCCCGATCCTTTTATCCGCTCATATGGATTCGGTAGAGCCTGCCAAAAAGAAAAGCTGCATCTTTCATCCCGATGGTACGATCACTTCAGATGGAACGACCGTTTTAGGTGCCGATGACCTCGCCGGAATCTGTGCTATTTTAGAAGCCATTACTTCCATAAAAGAAGACGGCATGGCACACCGTCCCGTAGAAATTGTAATTGATGTTTCCGAAGAAACCTATTGTGAAGGCATCCAGCAGTTTGATTTCTCCAGATTAAAATCAAAGGAAGCCTATGTATTTGATCTGACGGGGCCGATCGGCGGAGCTGCCTATCAGGCACCTGCGATTCTTTCTTTCGAAGCCGTTTTCCACGGAAGGGCTGCCCATGCTGCCTTTTCTCCTGAAAACGGAATCCACGCCATCAAAGCTGCTGCACATGCCATTGATGCGATCTCCTGTGGACGGATCGGAGACACAACCGTGAATGTCGGCACCATACAGGGAGGCTCTGCGACCAACGTTGTTCCTGAAACCTGCATCGTAACCGGAGAGGTTCGCAGCTTCCATAATGAAAGTGCACTGCGAAAGCTCGATGAAATCAAAGAAACCTGCGAAGAAGCCGCGCTCCTTGCAGGTGCCTTTGTTGATTTTAAGACAGAAACCCTTTGTCTGGCTTACCGGGTAGAGCCTTCCTCCAGGGTGGTCAGCCGGTTTACTAAAGCCTGCGATTCCCTTCACCTTGAACCGAATCTGATCAGTACTTACGGTGGCAGTGACAACAATCACTTCTTCCATCATGGTATCACAGGCCTTGTGGTTGCCTGCGGAATGAACGACTGCCATTCCTGCAAGGAATATACCAGTATTTCGGATCTGATGAAAGCCGCCAGACTGGCGGAAGCACTCATTCTGGCTGAATAGTTACTATAATTTTATAACTTTTCTAAAACTCCGTACACCTCATGCAGGTCGGTAATCACCTCATCCACCTGCACTCCTGCTTCCTGTATCATGGTATCATCCCGCCCTTCCGGATGATACCAGCAGGTACGGATACCGGCATGGTTTCCTCCCCGGATATCACTGGTAAGGGAATCTCCCACAATCAGCACTTCCTCTTTGCTTATCGGACCGATGGCATGAAATACCTGGGTAAAGAATTCCTGACCTGGCTTTTCTGCCTTTAAATCCTCCGACAGAAAAACGCCATCCATGAATTCTCCGATCCCGGAAAGACGAAGCTTTTTCGTCTGCGCCACAACCGTTCCATTCGACACCACATATTGTTTCACTCTGCCCTGCAGGGATTTCACAATATTGAGGCTGTCATCGCAATACACAATCGTATCTCCCAGGCGCACCTGATATTTCTCATTGAATTCTTCTGCAAGACCCGGATCAATTCCTTCACTTGCGAAGAAATCCCGGAATCTGCGAACCAGAATCTCCGGTTTCGTAAGTTCTCCACGCTCTAACCTCTCCCAGTAAGTCCGGTTGATCTTCGAATACCGTGCAATCTTCTCATCCGTGCATTCTCCCAGATGATATTCCTCAAATAAGCTTTGGATAGCTGCCTTTTCTGCTGCCAGAAAATCCAACAGGGTTCCATCCACATCCCATAAAACTGTTGTAATCATTTGTCTCTCCTTCGCCTACTTTTCAAACCGGAAATAAGAAAAGTCAAAATTGCTTCCGGGCAGGAATGCAAAGGACACCTTCTGTTTGCCGGTAACATCCTGCAATGCAAATGTTCTTTCTTCATAGGAATCGGCATTTTTCGGATAAACGATGTAAGCCACCCTTCTTTCACTGCCAAACGGAGCCTTATAAAACTCCCAGTCCTCACAAAATGAAACCCGGTTCTGATCCTTGTCGCAAACCATACTCTTTCTCCTCCGCCACAAATGTTATCTGAATTCCTTTTTGTGGCAGCTGCAACAGCTTCCGCCACTACAAC
>FR902973.1:15424-16537 GCA_000438155.1 Firmicutes bacterium CAG:95 | reverse complement strand
CCACCCAGCCGTAAACAGCTCCTGCTACAATTCCCACCAGCAGCAATCCGATTACGATATCCCAAATGTTCATACGTTCCTCTCCTTTCATGGCAGCCGGTAATTCCACAGGTGCCTTTCTGATCTAATGAATCAGGAGATGTGTGATAAACGCCGCAGCCCACGCAATCACGCACTGCCATATTACCACAATTACCGCCCATTTACTACCAAGCTCCCTCTTAATGGAAGCAATGGCGGCCACGCAGGGAGTATAAAGCAGACTGAAAACCAGAAGTGCTGCTGCCGAGGAGGTCGTGAGAACCGTTCCTATATCTCCTCCAAACAATACCTCCAGTGTGGAAACCACACTTTCCTTTGCCATAAATCCACTCAGCAGGGATGTGCAGATTCTCCAGTCTCCAAGTCCTAAAGGAGCAAACAGCGGGGTCAGCAGACCGGCCACCTTTGCGAGCATACTGTCTGCGGAATCGGTGACCATATTAAAATGCAGATCAAAACTCTGCAGAAACCATACCACAATCGTTGCAATCAGAATTACCGAAAATGCCTTCTGCAGGAAGTCTTTTGCCTTTTCCCAGAGAAGCTGCGCAACATTCTTAATGCCCGGCATACGGTAATTGGGCAGTTCCATGACAAACGGAACCGGCTTTCCTTTAAACAGGGTTCCCTTATATAAGAAAGCAATCAGAGTTCCGATTAGA
Organism: Firmicutes bacterium CAG:95; assembly: GCA_000438155.1. Taxonomy (GTDB): domain Bacteria; phylum Bacillota; class Clostridia; order Lachnospirales; family Lachnospiraceae; genus Suilimivivens. The sequence goes on along the minus strand of FR902973.1, from coordinate 15,833 downwards.
ATTCCAAGTACATACAGCCCGGACATCACCAGTCCACCATACTTTGGGAAAAAGACACTTACAAAAAACGCATAAATCGGGAGCTTCGCCGTACAACTCATAAAAGGAGTCAGAAGAATCGTCATCTTCCGGTCACGTTCACTGGTCAGGGTTCTCGTTGCCATAACCGCCGGAACCGTACAGCCAAATCCAATCAGCATCGGTACGATACTTCTTCCCGACAGTCCGATCTTACGCAGCAGCTTATCCATGACAAATGCCACCCGCGCAATATAGCCGCTGTCCTCCATCAGTGACAGGAAGAAAAACAATGTAACGATAATCGGAAGAAAGCTTAAAACACTTCCTACGCCGGTAAAAATTCCATCAATCACCAGACTGTGAATTGCCGCATTGACATTCATGGCGG
>FR902973.1:8974-15407 GCA_000438155.1 Firmicutes bacterium CAG:95 | reverse complement strand
TTCATGGCGGTAAGTGCTGCATCCACAATCACAGAGAGCTTATCAATGCCCCATTCCAGCAGCCCCTGAAGCCATGCTCCGATCACGTTAAAGGTCAGGTAAAATACAAGCACCATAATACCGATAAAACAGGGAATGGCAGTATATTTACCGGTGAGAACCCGGTCAATCTTCTCACTGCGGACACGCTCCCTACTCTCCTTGGGCTTTACGACCGTCTGCTCGCAAAGCCTCTCAATAAAATCAAATCTCATATCCGCAATTGCAGCGCTGCGGTCAAGTCCACGTTCCTTTTCCATCTGACTGACAATATGCTCCAGCATTTCCGTTTCATTTTCATCCAGCTTAAGCTGGTTAAGAATCAGGTGATCACCTTCAATAACCTTCGTTGCCGCAAACCGGACCGGAATTCCCGCCTCCTCTGCATGATCCTCAATGAGATGAACCACGGCATGAATGCAGCGATGCACCGCTCCGTTATGATCCTCTTTGTCACAAAAATCCTGTTTCACCGGACATTCCTGATACTTTGCAATATGGATCGCATGCCGGATCAGCTCGTCCACTCCCTCATTTTTCGCCGCTGAAATCGGAATCACCGGCACTCCGAGCATTGCCTCCATGGTATTCACATCAACAGCTCCCTGATTGCCAACCACTTCATCCATCATGTTAAGAGCAACAACCATCGGAATATCCATCTCCAAAAGCTGCATGGTAAGATACAGATTCCGTTCAATATTGGTCGCATCTACAATATTGATGATAGCACGCGGCTTTTCATTCAGCACAAAATTCCTCGAAACAATCTCCTCACTGCTATAGGGAGACATCGAATATATTCCCGGAAGATCCGTCACCTCCGTATTCTCATATCCCCGGATCACACCATCTTTCCGGTCAACGGTAACACCCGGGAAATTGCCGACATGCTGTCTTGCTCCTGTCAGCTGATTAAACAAAGTCGTCTTTCCGCAATTCTGGTTACCGACGAGTGCATAGGTCAGTATCGTCCCTTCCGGAACCGGATTCTCATGATCCCTGGAATGATATTTTCCACTCTCACCGAGTCCAGGATGATCGGTATTCTTACTCTGTTCAATTCCCCGATGATCTCTGGTTCTTTTCTGGATCTGTTCAATCTCAATTTCTTCTGCTTCCGCAAGCCGGAGCGTCAGTTCATAGCCATGAATCTGTACCTCCATCGGATCCCCCATCGGAGCAAGCTTTACTACCGTCACCTCTGCCCCCGGAATCATTCCCATATCAAGAAAGTGCTGACGTAAAGCCCCTTCACCGCCAACCTTTGTAATTACCGCGCTTTTTCCAATCTGTAGTTCCTTCAGTGTCATCTTCATTTCTCCTTTGTGTGTAACTGTCCGGCAGCTTCTCGCCTCACGGTTACAATACACGTCTTTTCCTTTTAAATCTTAGTGATTAAATTTTATCACAAAGACAGCTGTTGCGTATACAAATTTATTGTACGATAATGATGATAATGATGATTATTCGGAATAGGAACATTTCTTCCCATCGGAAAAGAAATCCGCATCCGGTTCAAATCATCAAATATATTGTTGTACAGGAGGATATTGCGAAGGGGCAGCGTGTAGAAAGCTTCCGCATCACGGCTGCCAGAGATGAAGTGTTTTTGAAGTCTGTGAAATTATATGAGTAACGAGTAAAAAATAAAGAAGAGTCCTCTTTTCATTATGGCCAAGATGATGAAATCAGGGCTCTTCCTTTTCATAGGAACTGCATATGTTACTGTTTTTTGCTGCCCCTGAACCATTATAAATCACAAGCGCTGTCAGAATCAAAACATACCCAATGAATTTCAACACCGTCATGCCCTCACCTGCAAGGACTACGCCCATCACACTGGCAGTCAGAGGATTCACCACCGTAAATACTGCTGCGGTTTCTACCGGAAGATATTTCTGTCCCACCGGTTGAAACGTAAATCCAAAGCAGCTGCACAGTAATACAAGAAACATCAGCATCAGCCACTGCTTTCCTGTCTGTGGCACACCAAAGCTTCCAGTAAACAGCGATGCAATCAGGCACAGTACACCCATTACACCGAGCTGCAGCATACCGACCGTAACCGGATCTGCATTCTGTGTCACATGTTCCGTCGTCATAATACATGCAGCATAGGTAATCGCCGCACAGATCATTAACGCAATGCCAATTCCGCCTCCCGGATTGCTGCTTTGTGTAAGGGACAGAAATCCTACACCGATCACTGCCAGTACCGCACAAAGCATGGTTTTCTTCCGTGGCAAAGCTTTCGTCAGCACCGCTGCATAAATCGGCACCATGACAATCGCCATATTTTCAATCAAGGCACTGACTCCGGAATCAATCTGTCTCAATCCATACATTTCAAAAATCATACAGACCGTATACAGAACGCCTAAGATCAGCCCGCCCTTTAAGCTCTCCGCACTGCATTCCTTCAGCTTTTTAAAGAAAATCACCGCCAGAACCAGAAATGCCAGAATAAACCGGATCGCCAGAATGCTCATCGGTGACATGGATTCCATCAATATTTTAGAAAAAAGAAAGGACGTTCCTCTTGCTATAAAAACCGTTGTTAACAGTATCTTTGCACCTGTCTTGCTCATCTTGTCTCTCCTGTTATAAACCGTACAGCCTTTGCCAGCCGCTTCCCCGGATCTGCAAAATGTCCTCCGGGATTCAGCTCATATTTCACGTCACAGCATTGCTTTAACAATTCTACCGTTTCTCTGGTACGGTCTGCGATAGTTGACATAAGTTGGTCTTTCGTGTTCGCTTCTTTTCCGCCAAGACTGATGTAAATCTTCTTACCGGAAATTTCATTCAGATGCTCTGCCAGATAGGGCACAAACTGCGGATACCACAGCGATCCGGAACAACTCCCTGCACCGGCAAACGCATCCGTTTCACACATTGCCCACAGTGCAAATAAGCCAGCCAGTGAATAGCCCATCAGATAGATGCTGCGTTCTTTTCCGTATTGCTCTCTGATCTGTGGCAGGTACTCGTTTTGAAGAACTTCAAGAGTATGGGGTGCTTCTCCTCCAAAGGATGCATCCACTTCCTCACTTTTCCACGGAGAAAACTCCCTGTTCCAATCCATCACTTCAAAAGCAAGCAACGTGTAATCGCAATCCCCGGTCAGATGCTCTATCGTCTCATAAGTATTCAGAAGCTCCCTTTCCCGGAACTCATACATCCCCCAGAGAATCACCGGTCCCTTTTCACTTGTATGTAATGTATGCAGCTGCATGATAAAATCTCCCATAATATACTGAAATGTCTTCAGATTCTATGATTCATGACCACACCATAGATCTCTCACGAAAGTTCTGCCCACTTTCCATAAGCACACTTCAAAAAATACCGTATTTTCTATTGGAAGTCAACCGCAGGGAATATCTTCCATGGGCCTCGGTTCCTTTTCTCATATATCTTATCCGGCAGCAAAAACGCCTGTCACATCGGTTGATATGACAGGTGCCCTCTATAAATACCATCCTCAATTCCAAGCCTGGCGAATGTCCTCCTTATTGTTCCGCAATGTGTCTCGTAATCTCCTCCCAATGCTTCAATACATACATTCCAATAATGGGATCATACATCTTCCCCAGATTCCGCTCGATTTCCACATAGCACTGGGAAAGCGTCATGGCATTACGGTAATGTCTTGTACTGGTCATGGCATCGATGGAATCACAGATCGCTATAATCCGTGCTCCGACCGGAATCTCTTCTGCCTTAAGCCCGGATGGATAGCCCTTGCCATCGTACCGCTCATGATGATGCAGCACAATTTCCTTAAGCTCCACTAACCGGTGGGATTTGCTTAAAATATTTGCCCCGATCTGTGGGTGCTGTTTCATCTGCTCCCATTCCTCGTCATTGAGCTTTTCCGGCTTTTTTAAAACACTGTCCGGTATCCCGATCTTTCCAATGTCGTGAAGATGCGCCGCAATATGGATCCTCTCGGTATCCTCCTTTGACAATCCGATCAATTGACAAATATCATGTGCCATATCGCCCACCCTCTGGGAGTGACCGGCGGTATAGCTGTCCTTGGCGTCCAATGCGCTTGCAATGCATTCAATAATATCATGATAATCCATATCCATGCCATTCTCGCTGCAATGCTCACAATAGGAAATCTTATAGGAATTACTGCGGTTAATGGCTCCGATCTCCTCTAACAGATTCATCATCCGATAGACCGTTGCAATCCCGATCCCCGGAATCATCTGGGACGCGATATAATAGATCTCCTTGCAGCTGCTGCAATCCTGACCTAAAATCACATCCAGCAAAGTCAGTCTTGCCTTTGTGATCCGGCATCCCCGCTCCCGCATCTGCCGGACAATCATTTCCTTCTGCATGTTATTATTCTGAAACCTTTCTTCCGTATGATCTGTTCCCTTCCTGTTATAGGATCTGTTCCCTGTTTCATGTTCATATACTATATTCATTTGTCACCTTTCCTCTATTGAGTTCCGGCTTATCTCTGTTTCTATGGATAAGTTCCTCTTTTAGTTTGTCGGTTTTAGTTAGCACTGATTATCCGATGTTAGTTGTTGCTAACACTGGATTTTTAAGTAAGGCACACACAAGGTATGCGCCTTACTTTGTTAGCTATATCTAACCGTTATTATAACTTTTTTCTCAATAATGTCAAGGAGAGCCTGCCTTCGAATTACAATTTCTTTAACCATTCAGCCTAATGCCACATCCAGTACCATCATCAGCGCAAATCCAACCGCCACACCAATGGTTCCGATATTGGTGTGTTCCCCATTCTGCGATTCCGGAATCAGCTCCTCGACCACAACATAAATCATGGCTCCTGCCGCAAAGGACAGAAAATACGGAAGCGCGGGACGGATGCTTGAGGTTAACCAAATGGTAAGGAGTGCGCCAATGGGTTCTACAATCCCGGATAACACACCACAGACGAAGGCCTTCGTCCTGCTCATGCCTTCTCCTCTTAAAGGCATGGAAATAATGGCTCCCTCCGGGAAATTCTGAATGGCAATACCAACCGCGAGTGCAAGCGCCCCTGCCATCGTGATTCCGGTATTACCCATCACGGCTCCTGCAAAGGCCACACCTACCGCCATTCCCTCCGGAATATTATGAATCGTGACGGCAAGCAGCATCATGGTTGTTTTCGAGAATCCGCTTTTCACCCCTTCCGGCTTGTCACTTGCAAGATGCAGGTGAGGAGTCAGTGTATCAATCAGCAGTAAAAATACGATTCCAAGCAAGAAACCAACCAGTGCAGGAACCCACGGGATCACTCCCTGTTCCGCTGCCATATCAATGGACGGAATTAAGAGTGACCAGACAGATGCGGCAATCATCACTCCTGCCGCAAATCCAAGCAACGCTTTTTCCAGCCGGGCATTCATCTCGTTGCGCATCAGGAATACCATTGCTGCGCCGAGCGTCGTACCAAGCAGTGGAACCAGCAATACAATCATTTCAGACATACCAATCTCCCTTTTGATTTACTCTTATGTTATTACCGGGGAAAAGAAATGGTGCCTTTTCCCTTATGCAATATCAAATACACTTCTACATTGTAGGTTCACTGGGGTGCCTTCAATGATTTCTACCGTATATTCACCGGCATCCATATCAAAATAATTATCAGAGAAACGAACATCCCCACTCTCATCATACAGCTCTACATTCTTTGCATAAGCATCGGCTGTTACAGTGATCCTGCTGCCCTCCTGCTTTAGGCTAAGATGCGGGTTCTTGAAGTAATAATGCTTCGGTGCCGTAAACAGACAGGTGTTTTCAGATACCGCCTTTCCATCCACGATAAAGCTGTAGGTCATGTGGATTTCTCTTTCATCATAAGAGCTGAAGTCCTTCTTTTCAAGCCATACGCCATCCAATGCCGGTACCGTCACGGTCTCTTCTCCGCTTTCAAGTACCTTACTTTCTGAATCCCGCAGCGACCATCTCACAATACCGGTAACCGCCTCAAAGGTTTCATTTGCTACATGAAGGGTACCACTCTTCTCAATCGGCTTTGGCTCTGCAATACAATATGGACGTTCACTCAGTTCGCCGGTCTCCTCACAGGAAATCATTACCGGTGCAAACATCTTACGTTCTGCATAGTGAAGGGCTTTCCATCTGCCATAGTAATCAATGCTTGCCCAGGATGCTACCGGCCAGATATCATTTAACTGCCATACGACAGCTCCCATGCATCTTCCACGATATCTACGGAAATGCTCCACGCCATAACGAATCGCATCCGCCTGTAAAAGCTGGGATGCATATAACAGATGGGCAAAATCCTTCGGGTAAAGATACGTTGCAGAAAGGTATTTCAGGATCTTACCATTTGCAGCCGTATTTCTCTGATGCATCTCCATCACTCTGGAGAAAATATTCCGCT
>FR902973.1:0-8953 GCA_000438155.1 Firmicutes bacterium CAG:95 | reverse complement strand
TTCCGCTCTTCCGGAAGGGTAAAGCTCTCCACCGTCTTAAGGCTCGGGAAGGACTGGAAGCCGAACTCGGAAAGATAACGGAAATGGTACTTTCTGTAATCGGTAAACGGCTTCTCTCCATGCCATACGTCCCAGTAATGGGCATCTCCTCTTGCCTCATCCCACGGATTATCATAGCTTCCGCCTGAGGACGGAGAAGACGGCCAGTAAAAGGTCGCGGGATCCTCCGCCTTACAGATCTTCGGTATAATATATTCATAAATCTTCGTATAGTCTGCTTTCTGTTTTGCTGTTGTAAGCCAGGTGCCATCCAGTGTCTGGGTTTCCATCTCATTGTTACCACACCACAGGGCAAGACACGCATGATGACGGATTCTGCGGACATTCTCAATGGTCTCTGCGATGATATTGCGCTCAAATTCGTCATCCAGTTCATACGATGCACAGGCATACATGAAATCCTGCCATACAAGCAGTCCCAGTTCATCACACAGATCAAAGAAGAAGTCCTCCGGATAATAACCGCCGCCCCAGACGCGGATACAGTTGTGGTTCGCCCATACCGCATCCCTTAACAGCTTCCCGGTTCTCTCCTTCGTCACTCTGGATAACAGATTGTCCTCCGGAATATAATCCGCACCCATGGCAAAAATCTTCACACCGTTTACTTCGTGGGCAAAGCAATTACCCCATTCATCTTGATCCGTATTTACTGTAATCGTACGCAGACCAATTCTGCGTTTCCAGGAATCCAGTACCTTTCCATCCTCGGAAAGCAGGCTTACCTCTACCTGATAAAGTGGCTGATCTCCATAGCCATGTGGCCACCAGAGCTTCGGATCCGTGATGGCGATGCGGAACTGCTCTTCTTCTCCTTCGCCACGTTCCTTGTATTCATACATTTTTCCATCGGGAGAAGTTACCTGAATGGCAAGGGTTCCCTCCGGCTGATCGGTAAAGGTCTCTACGGCAATGTCAAAATCCAGTGTTACAGAACCTTCTTCATGGATTTGTGTTATGTAAACCGATTCAATACGGCTCTTTTCCACGCCGACTAACGATACCTCACGGTAAATTCCTGCGTCCGGAACACGCGGCCCCCAGTCCCAGCCGAACATACAGTGTGCCTTACGAAGATGAGGAAATCCCTCCATTGCCTCATGCGAACCACCGGTATACACCTTTGCATTCTCTTCTTTAATATATTGTGTCGGGGAGTGAAGAATAACCTGTAATTCATTCATTCCCTCCTTTAAAAGGTCTCCATCCAGAAGATCATACTCCCAGCTGCGGTGCATGTTATAAGCACTGCCAAGCAATTGCCGGTTTACATAAATATCCGCAAGGGTATCAATTCCATCAAACCTTAAGAACAGTCCATCCATGGAAAACCACTCCGGCTCCACCTCAAACCGGGTCGTATAACAGAAATCATTATCCATAATGGGAAGCGTCTTTAATTCATTGTCACGATAATACGGATCCTCGATTTTCCCTTCGGTAAGAAGGGTCGCATAAACTGATCCCGGAACCTCTGCCGGCAGCCCCGCTTCTCCTGTAAGTCCTGCATCCTTTCCCAGAATCTTTAAATTCCATGTACCATTTAATAATTTTGTTTTCATCTGCATCTCCTACGCTGTTTATATTCTCTTATCTGCATATTTATGATATAATGTAACTATTCAGAGCCATGCAAATTATGGCAGTATGGACGATGAATGCTTGCATTCAAGGGAACATATGCCATGATTTATATGGCGAAGTAACCACATGAGCAAAAGGCAGGCTGCATAGCAGCGATTTGGCGAATGGGGTATTGAATAGTTCCATTTCATATAAATAGCAAATGCATTCCTATCTATGCGTTAAGTCTATCATAAAACCACAAAGGAGTCCATCATGAAACAAAAAGGAAAACGAATTGCCGCACTGATCTGTGTGATCTTACTTGTACTGCTTTATGTTGCCACTTTAGTTGTGTCGCTGCTTGATTTTGAAGGCTCTGACCAGTTGTTTGCATCCTGTATCGTGGCCACAATTGTTCTGCCCATTCTTCTGTGGGTTTACATCTGGCTGTATGGAAAGATAACCCGGAAGGATACGATTGCAGATCTGCACCACGGCCAGAAGAAAGAGCACTAAGCTCAGACTTCTCCTTCGGATCGTCTTCTCTAAGTGCTCTACATGACTCAGGAAAAGCAGAAACCGGAAACTTTCGCTTCCAATTTCTGCTTTTCTTTATTTCTTATTACTTTTTAATACTGCCTGTTAATGCGTTCCTTCTCTATGCGCAATTCTGTTCTCAATCCACGCGTTCCCTGCCCCAGAAGAATAATGCTACCGTACCAGGGCCTGTATGGCTTCCAATGGTCGTTCCGATCCAGTTGATCTGTACCGGTTCTTTTAAGTTCGGGAAGTTCTTTTCCACGAGATCTGCAACTGCTCTTGCATCCTCATAGCATGCGGACTGGGAAATATAGCACTTGCCATCGTAAGCAGTGCCTCCCTCTGCGTTCTCGATCATCTTATCTACAATTGCCTGAATAACCTTTTTCTTCGTACGGATCTTGTATCTGGGAATCAGTCTTCCTAAATTATCCATATTCAGTAATGGACAGATATTCAGCAATCCACCAATGAAGCCTGCTGTCTTGGTAACACGTCCTCCCTTGATATAGAAGGTTAAATCGGTAGAGAAAAACCAGTGATGCATTCTTAACTTATTGGCCTCTGCCCACTCATGAAGCTCATCAATATTCTTCCCTGCATCTCTCATATCTGCCAAAGTATCCATAATCAGACCATAACCGGAGGAAGCTCCCAAAGAGTCTACTATATAAAGCTTACGATCCGGATATTTCTCTTCAAGGTTCTGCTTTGCAATCATCGCAGAGTTCACGCTTCCGGAAATTCCGGAGGATAGGGTAAGATGAATAATATCCTTTCCTTCCTTTAAAATAGTCTCAAAATATTGTTCATATTCTTCCGCATTTACCTGAGAAGTTCTGGTATCTGCTCCATTTTCCATGGCTTTATAAAAGTCTTCGAAATTCATGGACTGTCCCAGGTCATCTGCATATTGCTTTCCATCCAGTTCATAGTGAAAACAGATGTAACGGATGTCTCTCTGTTCCATATGCTCTTTTGATAAATCCGCCGTAGAACAGCAGCTTAATACATAATCACTCATGTTATTAACCTCTCTTATCCATTTTTCTCCATTATACTACAATATGGTAATATATTCAATCATATGTAGTACTAAAAGCCACTTCGGGAAAGCACGTATATTTGTTAGCCAATCTGTACAATCCGGCAGCTTATGAATGAACCTGGCTGAACTGTTACTATATGCCTCTGTTACTATTCTCCAGAACCTCATTCCGGTAACGATTCACAGGCTCATTTGTAGTTTTGCTTCAAATGAGGAGCCTGATCCTACTTAAAATAAGCAACTCCGGATTCAAAAATCATCATATCCTGTTCGCCGTAAATATTCACTGCAACGCCCTTATCACGGCGCTCTGCATGAACCATCTTACCAAAGCATCTGCCATCCGGAGAGGTAATACCTTCAATGGATGCATAGGAGCCATTGATGTTCCACTCTTCATCCATGGAAACCCTTCCATCGGGATCACAGTACTGGGTCGCAACCTGACCGTTTGCAAACAGCCTGTCAATCCATTCCTTCGGTGCTACGAAACGTCCTTCTCCATGGGAAGCCGGACAACAATAGGTTGCTCCGAGTTCTGCTTCCTGCAACCAAGGTGACTTGTTGGAAACGACCTTCATATACGCCATTCTGGAGATATGACGGTTAATGGTATTAAAGGTCAGTGTCGGAGAATCTGCCGTCTGTCCGCAGATCTCTCCATAAGGAACCAGACCTAATTTAATGAGTGCCTGGAATCCGTTACAGATACCAAGTGCCAGACCGTCTCTTTCATTAAGAAGCTTCTGGACGGCTTCCTTCATCTTCTCATTCCGGAATGCGGTTGCAAAGAACTTCGCACTTCCATCTGGTTCATCACCTGCGGAGAAACCACCGGGGAACATAATGATCTGTGCTTTTGCAATATCCTTTTCATAAGCCTCTACCGAATCACGGATGTCCTGTGCGGACTGATTTTTAAACACTCTGGTAATAACGTCCGCACCGGCACGCTTAAATGCCTTCGCGCTGTCATATTCACAGTTCGTTCCGGGGAATACCGGAATAAATACGGTAGGACGAGCCACCTTATTCTTACATACATAAATAGAATCTGCACGATAAATCGGGGATTCCACTTCTTCTTTTCCCTTGTATGCCCTGGTCGGAAATACCTTTTCAAGCTTTGATTCCCATGCATCCAGTGCTTCTTCCATGGTAATCTTCATATCGCCATAGGTAAATACAGGCTCTTTTGTCACCGCTGCCACAATACGGAAATTCAGATCCTCAGTCTCTTCCTGGCTGTCGCAAAGCTCCTTTAACTTCTCTGCATCTTCGGCATTCATTTCAATCACCAGATCACCCAGACTGTTTTCAAACAGCTCTCTCCCCTTCAGGTTATCTGCAAATGCCACACCTAGCTGATTACCAAATGCCATCTTGGAAATGCCTGCGGCAAGACCCTTGGCATCCAGCACATAAGCGGCCTTTACCTTACCATCCCAGATCAACCGGGAAATAAAAGCGAAGGTCCTCATGGCATGATCATAAATCGGAATATCATATTCGTCACGGTCAAACCAGAACTGAACCAGTTTATCTCCTGCTTCCTTAAGCTCCGGTGTTATCATATGCTTTCCTTCCGCTACATCGACTGCAAAGGAAACAAGGGTTGGAGGTACATCAATTTCATTGAAGGTACCGGACATACTGTCTTTACCACCAATAGACGGAAGTCCGAATCCAAGCTGTGCATCGTATGCGCCAAGCAATGCTGCAAAAGGCTGGCTCCAGCGTTCCGGATCGGAGGTCATTCTACGGAAGTATTCCTGGAAGGTAAAGCGTACCTTATGGAAATCGCCACCGCCTGCTACAATTTTCGCAAGAGATTCCGTCACTGCATAAACAGCTCCATGATACGGGCTCCAGGAGGATAAGTACGGATCAAATCCATAACTCATCATGGTTACGGTATCCGTCTTTCCTTTTAATACCGGAAGCTTCGCAACCATGCTCTGGGTTTCGGTCAACTGATATTTACCACCATAAGGCATCAGCACGGAACCTGCACCAATAGAGGAATCGAACATTTCCACAAGTCCCTTCTGGGAGCAGACATTCAGATCATTCAGGGTCTTCAGGTAAGCGTCCTTCACATCCTCTTTCTCTAAGGCTTCTTCTACAGCCGGAATTGCAATCTTCTTAAAATAATTATCTTCTTCGGAAGGGATATCCACTTCTACACTGGTTTCCTGATGGGCACCGTTGGTATCAAGGAAGGCTCTCTTTAAATTTACGATTTCCTTTCCACGCCATTTTAATATGAGTCTCGGATCCTCGGTAACTACTGCTACCGGAACAGCTTCGAGGTTTTCCTCTGCCGCATAAGCAAGGAACTGATCCACATCCTTCGGATCCACAACCACTGCCATACGCTCCTGAGACTCGGAAATGGCAAGTTCTGTTCCATCCAGTCCCGCATATTTCTTCGGAACCTTATCAAGGTCTACGGTAAGTCCATCGGCAAGCTCTCCGATTGCCACGGAAACACCGCCGGCACCAAAATCGTTACACTTCTTAATCAGTCTGCTGACTTCTCCGCGGCGGAATAATCTCTGAATCTTTCTTTCGGTTGGTGCATTACCCTTCTGTACCTCTGCTCCACAGGTTTCAATGGAGCTTTCGGTATGTACCTTAGAGGATCCTGTTGCACCGCCACAGCCATCACGTCCGGTTCTTCCACCTAACAGAATGATGATATCGCCCGGATCAGAATTTTCACGGATCACATTCTTACGTGGAGCGGCTCCCATAACGGCACCGATTTCCATTCTTTTTGCCACATAATCCGGATGATATAATTCTTTTACATAACCGGTAGCCAGACCAATCTGGTTACCATAGGAGGAATAACCGCTCGCTGCACCACGGACGAGCTTCTTCTGGGGAAGCTTACCCTTTAAGGTATCTGCTACCGGTACAGTCGGATCTGCTGCTCCGGTAATACGCATTGCCTGATAAACGTAGCCACGACCGGATAACGGATCACGGATTGCTCCTCCAAGACAGGTTGCAGCACCACCAAACGGTTCAATTTCTGTGGGATGATTGTGGGTTTCATTTTTGAAAAATACCAGCCACTCTTCCGTTACCGGTCCATCGCCATAGTCCATCTCAACCGGTACTACAACAGAACATGCATTGATCTCATCGGATTCTTCCATATCCTGTAATCTGCCATCCTTTTTCAGCTTACGCATGGCCATAAGAGCTAAGTCCATCAGACAGACGAATTTATCCTTACGTCCTGCAAAAATTTCTTCTCTCGTATCTAAATAGCTTTCATATGTCGTTTCTAACGGAGCCCGATAATATCCGTCCTTGAAAGAAACGTTCTTTAACTCTGTGGAAAACGTGGTATGACGGCAATGATCCGACCAGTAGGTATCCAGTACACGGATCTCTGTCATAGACGGGTCTCTCTTTTCATCTTCAGCAAAATAATGCTGAATATGCTGGAAATCTTTAAATGTCATTGCAAGAGAAAGACTCTCATAAAGCTTACGCAGTTCCTCTTCTCCCATGGCAGTAAAGCCATCAAAAACCGCCACATCAGCAGGCTCTTCATACCGTGTAATCAGGGTATCCGGCTTTTCCATGGATACTTCTCTGGAATCGACAGGGTTAATACAGTAAGAACGGATGCGGGCAAATTCCTGATCCGTAAGATCTCCTGCAATCATATAAGTGACTGCGGTACGGATCACAGGTTCCTCATCCTCCTTGAGGAAACGGATACATTGTACGGCAGAATCCGCTCTCTGATCGAACTGTCCCGGAAGAAACTCTACGCTGAACACTCTGTTTCCAGCCGGAATCTCAATGGTTTCGAGGTAGTAATCATCTACCGGCGGCTCTGAGAACACACAGGAAAGTGCCTGTTCAAAGACAGTATCCGAAAGGTTCTCTACATCATAACGAATAAAGATCCGAACCCCGGTCACACTCTTAATATCCAGATAATTTCCAATCTCCTCCTGTAATTCTTTTGCCTTGACAGCAAATGGTGCTTTCTTTTCCACATAGACGCGCTTTACATTACCCATGAAAATTTTTCATCCTCCATATATAATAATAAAAACTTTGGTAACTATTCCTCTGCGATGAGTCCGCTCATCATATACATAATCTCCCGGTCAACGGCCGCTTCGGTAATTCCCCGTGTTTTAGCCGCTGCCTTAAGACCCTCTAAAACATACATCATATTGCTGGCTGCTCCGTGGGGATCTTCACAATAGAATTCCCCATTTTCCACACCTTCTATGATCAGCTTTTCTAAAATAAACAAAGCAATATCAAACTGCTTTTTAATATAATTCTGCTTCGGGGCTGTTTTATTTTCAAAATAGTATTCATAAATGGCAACGGTCAGTGAGTTCTTTTTACTCAAAAGCTCTCTTTTCTGTTCTTTCAGGAACAATGCCAGTACATCTGCAGCCGTTGCATCCTCCGGAATTCCCTCTCCAAAGGATTCTTCTTCCTCCTGATGCAGGATCTCTTCAAAAATCTCTGCTGTGCTTGAAAAGTAAAGATATAAACCGCCACGGCTGATCTCACAGGCATCCACGATGTCCTTCATCGTCACCTGCTTGTAGCCCTTTTCCTGAAAAACCTTTCTGGCCGTATCCAGAATGTGTTTCTTCTTCTGAACCGATTTATCACTCATTCCCTATATCCCCCGTATGTTTATGCCAGTGGTGCATCCCAGACATTTAATACTTCCTTAAGCTTCTGAAGACATTTTAAGAATGTGCCGTTCTCCACCGCTTCTGACCACAGCATCCCCTTCGTCATGCCGCCGAGAACATATTTCGCCATAATCGCATAAATAAGTTCGATATCCTTAAACTCCACACGGTCTAAGGCTCTCATTTCATCCTCATGCGTACGGATTCCGTTTCTTGATAATGCATATACATAGTTCCGGTCTACAAGTCCTGTCCGCTGTACCTCCTTCACAAAGGAAAGCAGTGTGCTTTCATATACAGGGATCGCTACCGAATTCATATTCTGCTCGCCTTGATATATCTGGTAATTCTTTTGCCCCTTCTTCTGTTCAAAATAAGGAATGTATCGTAAAAGGCTCTGACTGATATCACGGTACTTCTTCATCAGCTCCTCAAGATATTCATTTTCATTCTCCATAGATTGTACCTTCCCCCAAGAAAAAAATAAGATGTAACTATTCAGAACTCCATTCGCAAAGTTTCTGCTTCGCAGTAACTTTTGCTCATGTAGTTACTTCGCCATATAAAGATTGTCAAATGTCCATCCGAATGCAAGCATTCGACGGACATTTAACAATCTTTGCATGGCTCTGAATAGTTACATCTTATCATAAATCAGGAGGAAAACAAATATAATTTTACATAGTTGGTAAAGGATTGTCGAAAAGATTTGGAGTTCTTTTGGAACAAGCGAATATATTGTCATTTATAGTCAATATAATTGTAGAAATTTTACGAAAATATCAATATAATTACAAATGTACCGATCGAGAGGTCGGTAAGGCTAATTAGCAATTCCGGAAAAATTCCCCTTTTACACAAACGAAGGCCCCCAAGAGAGATCTTGGGGGTCTTTGTTTGCTTCAGCAATAAGCCATGCAGGTCAATGCAGGAAGCATCCCCGTGGAAGCTTGCTTACAAAGGGGATGTTTTCTGTGTTGACCTATAGGGCAATGAATGCAGGGCCTTACGATTTTTTATTTACTTTCTAACATTCCAGTGTTACAAT
>FR902972.1 GCA_000438155.1 Firmicutes bacterium CAG:95 | reverse complement strand
GGATAAGTTTAAGATTAAAATAACCTGAAACAGAAAAAGGAAAATATAGAAAAAATTATGAAACGAATTGATTTTGAACACGGAACCATTACAAGTAATATTTTAGGTGCTGCACTTCCAATGCTGGTCGCACAGATTTTAAGTCTTCTTTATAATATTGTAGACCGGATTTATATTGCGCGGATTCCGGGTGTCGGAACAACCGCCTTAGGAGCAGTCGGTTTATGTTTCCCGATCATTGTTATCATTACGGCATTCAGCAACCTGTTTGGCGGTGGCGGTGCTCCATTATTTTCGATCAGCAGAGGCACGAAGGATACTGATACTGCCCAGAGAATTATGAATATTTCCTTTACCATGCTTTGTATCTGTGCGATTCTGATTATGGCAGTCGGTCAGCTTTTTGCCAATCCGATCCTTACTTTATTCGGAGCTTCCAGGGAAGCATTGGTTTACGCCATTCCCTATCTCATGATTTATCTGATCGGAACACTTCCTTCGATGATTGCAACCGGTATGAATCCGTTTATTAATGCACAGGGATACTCCACGATTGGAATGCTTTCTGTCGCAATCGGTGCGGTTGCAAACATTATTCTGGATCCCGTTTTTATCTTTGCAATGAATCTGGGAATCCGTGGAGCTGCCATTGCCACAATTCTCTCACAGTTTCTGTCTGCATCATTTGTACTCTATTTTCTTCGTTATAAATCTGAATTTAAAGTGCAGTTTCTTCCCGTAAAAGAATGGAAAGGAAGCCGGAAACTGGCAAAAGATATTACCAGTCTTGGAACTGCCGGCTTTATCATGCAGTTGACCAACAGTCTGGTATCCATCTGTGCCAATAACGTACTTTCCATTACCGGAGGTGACATTTACATCTCCGTCATGACCATTATTTCCAGTGTCCGTCAGCTTGTTGAGACACCGATTTACGCCATGAACGAAGGAACTTCTCCGATCCTCAGCTATAACTATGGTGCCAGACGTCCGAAACGTGTGAAAAAGGCCGGACTCGAAATGGGCTTTATGATTCTTTTTTATACCGCTATTGTCTGGAGTGTCATTTTATTTGCACCGGAATTTCTCATCCGGATTTTCAGTTCAGATGCCGAACTGATCCGGGATGCCATTCCTGCTCTGAAAATCTACTTTGCTGCCTTTATCTTCATGGATCTGCAATACATCGGACAGACCGTGTTCAAATCCTTAAATAAAAAGAAGCAGGCGATTTTCTTCTCCCTGCTTCGTAAAGTATTTATCGTTGTCCCTTTAACCTATCTTCTTCCCTATGCCATGAACATGGGTACGAAGGGCGTATTTCTTGCAGAACCGGTTTCCAATGTGATCGGCGGAAGTGCCTGCTTCCTTACCATGCTTATTACCGTTCTTCCTGAACTGAAGCGCATGGAACAAAACGGATGAAGTAAAAGCGCGCCTATTTCTGGCGCGCCTCAAAATCCTCCACATACTGCTTAATCAGCCGAACCGTTCCTTCCTGACCTAATACACTGCTGTTGATGCACAGGTCATAGCTGTCAGCTCTTCCCCATTTTTTGGAAGAATAATAATTGTAGTAGCTTTGACGCTGTTTATCCTTCTTATTGCACATATCTTTCGCCTTTGCGGCATCGACATTGTATTTCTTCATAACGAACTGGGTCTTCGCATCCTCATTCCCGTAAATAAAGATATGCACACAGTTCTTCATATCCTGAAGTGCATAATCTGCACAACGTCCTACGATTACGCAGGGGCCTTCGCTTGCCACCTTCTTAATGGCATCAAACTGTGCCAGAAACACCTTGTGGCTGATCGGCATATCTACATAATGGGAAGCATTATAACCGAACGAATAGGTATCCATAACCAGATTATAAAGGAATGAACTGGTTGGACGCTCATCATGGTTTTCGAGAATTTCCTCACAAAAACCGCTTTCCTTCGCTGCTCTGGAAAGCAGCTCCTTATCATAATATTTAATTCCAAATTCCTTGGCAACCTGCTCTCCGATCTCACGGCCCGCAGAACCAAACTGACGACCAATGGTAATTACTGTGTTCATATGTAATACCTCCTTCTCTTAACCCTGTCTGCAATCAAAACTTCCATTGCTTAATTATTATTATACATCAAAATGTCTTAAAATTCAAATAAAGTTAAAAGACATAATACTATTTCTTCTATTATCAGAAAATAAGATGATTATTTATAGAATTTCCAGCAAAAGTTGAAAATACGCCGGTAACGGGGCATCGGTCTCGATATAGTCCCCGGTTGTGGGATGGATGAACCCCAGAATTTTCGCATGAAGGGTCTGTCCCTGCAGCTTATAAGGACATTTTACAGGGCCATAGACTTCATCTCCTAAAATCGGATGGCCAATGCTTGCCATATGCACACGGATCTGATGCGTTCTTCCGGTTTCCAGTTCACATTCCACATAGGTATACTGTTCAAATCTGTGCAAAACCCGGTAATGGGTAATGGCATCCCGGCCTCCTGACGTGACTACTGCCATTTTCTTCCGGTCCCTGCTGTCCCGTCCGATACTCTTATGAATGGTTCCTTCATCCTCCTTTAAGCTTCCGCAGACAATCGCATGATACCTGCGGGTAATGGAATGAACTTTGAGCTGTCCGGCAAGACTGTTATGTGCCCGGTCGTTCTTACAGGCAATGATGGAACCTGTGGTATCCTTATCAATCCGGTGTACGATACCGGGGCGCAAAATGCCATTAATGCCGCTTAACTGTCCCTTACAGTGGTATAGCAATGCATTGACTAATGTTCCGGTATAATGACCGGGAGCCGGATGTACCACCATTCCCTTCGGTTTATTGACCACAATCAGATCTTCATCCTCATAGAGAACATCCAACGGGATATCCTCCGGCTCAATGTTCAATTGCTCGGCAGGCGGAACAAACAATTTAACCTCATCCTCTGCCTTTACCTTATAGCTGGCTTTACCGATGGTCTTATCATTTATCAGCAAATTCCCACCGGTCAGAAGTTTCTGGATATAAGAACGCGAAAAAGAATCCATAAGACTGCTTAACAGCTTATCGATTCTTTCCTCTTCCATATCCTCGGTAACAGTAAATTCCATACACTGTAATTGTTCTTCCATCTTAACTCCGTATCTCTGGCATCAATATATCGTAACTGTTCAGCTTATCCGGCATCTGTTCATACAATGCAAATGATATTACAGTTCCCTGAATTTCTTTGGATTAAAGCTTAAGAAATTAAAGTCGTTCGTCTTATAAACAAACAGAATCTGAAAAACCAGAATCACGGTTGCCGTAGTTACATAAATGTCTGCCATATTAAAAATCGGGAACTGGATGCATACCAGATAAATAAAATCTACCACATAATCATACCGTACCCGGTCGATCATATTTCCAACCGCTCCGGCGGCAATCATCACAAGCAGGATATTCAGACTGTAATATTTCTTCTGCGTCGGAACCTTAATCAGTACGAAAACAATCACACCAATAAAGATCAGCGCCACAAAAACAAAGAAATATTTCTGATTCTGTAAAACCCCAAAGGCCGCGCCCCGGTTTTCCAGATAATTAAATTCCAGAATGCCATTAATGAGATTATAGGCTGCCTGATTCTTAAGCCGTACCACGGCCAGATGCTTTGTCAGCTGATCCGCAATCACCAGAATCACAAACAGCATAAAATCGGTTACTAATAAGGATGCACGTTTCATCATCACCGTATCCTAATCATTTTCGCTAAAGTTCAGTTCCTGAAGAGCTTCGCGGATTTCATCATCGGTAACGGTCTTATCAATGAGTGCCTTACCGACCTTCTTAAGTAAGA
The DNA here is from genome assembly GCA_000438155.1 of Firmicutes bacterium CAG:95. Taxonomy (GTDB): domain Bacteria; phylum Bacillota; class Clostridia; order Lachnospirales; family Lachnospiraceae; genus Suilimivivens. The sequence continues at coordinate 5,093 of FR902972.1, read as the reverse complement.
TAAATTTAATATAACCATTTTCCGCTTTCTTATCGGACTTAGTAAGCTGCAGTACTTCTTCAATATCCAGATTATCAATGGAAATCGGCAGATAAAAAGGAACGAACATATCCCGGATTTCATAATATTCTTCCATGGAAAGCCAGTTCTTTTTCCAGGAAATAAATGCTGCCGCAACACATCCCAATGCTACACATTCTCCGTGGGTCATGGTAAAGTTCATATACTTTTCAATTGCGTGTCCGATCGTATGTCCAAAGTTCAATAATGCACGGTCACCCTTTTCCAGAGGATCCTTCTCAACAACCAGCTTCTTGATCATGCAGCTCCGTTCCACCATTTCAGCAAGTGTTTCCACATCCCGTTCACAGATCTCATACATCCGGTCAATCAGCCACTCGTAGAAATTGCCATCCTTAATCAGGGCCGACTTCATGACCTCTGCAAAACCGCTGTAAAACTGACGGTCGCTTAAGGATTGCAGAGTTTCCATGTTCATATATACAAGCCTTGGCATATAAAAAGCACCGACCATATTCTTGTAACCGTCGAAGTCTACTCCGGTCTTCCCACCGATACTGGAATCTGCCTGGGATAACAGGGTTGTCGGAATCTGGATAAACTCAATTCCTCTTAAATAGGTTGCTGCCGTATATCCCGTGAGATCTCCTACCACACCACCACCTAATGCAATCAGTAAATCCTTGCGGTTAAAGTGATTCCCGATAAGAAATTTATAGATTTCCCTCACCGTATCAAGGGTCTTGCTTTCTTCTCCTGCCGGGAATACATAACGGACACATTCTCCGGAAATGGCACTAATCATGTCCTCTACTTCTGCTCCATAAAGCGGATCCACATTGGAATCGGTAATGATACATACCTTCCGGTCCGTTAATGCAAATGGTTCCAACGCATCTGCAAGTACACCAAAGGAATCCTCAATATAAATATCATAGCAGGGCTTATTCTGATATAAAACGTTAATTTTACGGCTCATTCCTTTACTCCTTCCGTTACTGTTCACTCGTATTTCGTTCCAGTAACGCCTCCTTCATTCGTATAAAAAGCGTCAAATGGCGAATTTGACGCTTTCTTTTGCTTCTTAATCATTTATGCGCTTACAGTTTCCTAATTAATCGGTACATCAAAGGATCCACCGAAGATATCCTGAAAATCACCCGAAATATCTACAACAGCAGGGGTGATAATGAAGATATAATGGGAAATCTTTTGTAAATTACCACTGATGGCAAAGCAGGAACCGGAAGTAAAGTCAATAATTCTCTGTGCGATATCCACATCCAGTCCTTCCAGATTCAAAACAACAGTACGGTTTGCAAGCAAAGTTTCAGTAATCTCTCTTGCATCCTCAATGGAGGTTGGCTTAATTACACAAACTTCCATTCCATTGCCGGTTTTCTTCGTAGTCTGTCTCATCGGTGTTACTTTAGGCAGCGTTTTCTTGGCCGGTTTATCTTCCGCCAAATCATTATCATTGATTGCAGCAGCCTGTTTCTTTGGTTTTTCTTCTACAGTCTCGTCTTCCAGATAATCATCATCATAATAATCATCTTCATCCTCGTTTAGTTTCATGTAGTTGAGAAACTTGTCCATTACACCCATGATTCATGCTCCTTAATTTTAAATTCATTATCTACGTAACAATCAAATTCTTATATTGTATAGTTACGTTCTCCAAAAATTCCTGTGCCAACACGCACAAAGGAAGCCCCCTCTTCGATGGCTACCTCATAATCACCTGTCATTCCCATAGAAAGCACATTCATATTAATATTATCAATGTTTTTATGACTTATGTCAACAGATAATTGCTTTAGTCTGTTAAAATATTGCCGATTTTCTTCCGGATTAGTGACAAAAGGAGCAATGGTCATCAATCCCTGTACTTCAATTCCTTCAAACGGAGCAATTTTACGAATTAACTCTTCAACCTCTTCCGGGGCAACACCAAACTTGGTTTCTTCTCCTGCCACATTTACTTCAATCAGAACCGGTACTCTCCGTCCGATTTTCATAGCTTCTTTATGGATTTCTTCCGCAAGACGTACGGAATCCACACTGTGTATGAGCGCCACCTTATCTACAATGTATTTCACCTTGTTCCTTTGCAGATGCCCGATCATGTGCCACTTGATATCCTTCGGAAGCTGTTCATATTTTAAAACCAGCTCCTGTACCTTGTTCTCTCCAAAATGTCGCTCACCGTTATCGTATGCCTCCTTAAGCATCTCTACCGGCTTCGTCTTACTTACATCAATAAGCTGCACCCCATTAGGATCACGATGCCCTCTCTCACATGCTGCTCTAATTCTTTCATGCACAGTTTTCAGATTGTCTGTAATAAATGTCTTACTCATAAATCAGCTCATCCTCATTCACGGTTGTTGCATCCAGTACAATATAGTCATAAACACTTAAGCCATACTGGGTATTGGATTTTACAATACTGTATTCTTCATTCTGATACAGAATATTAATCTGCTTAAAATCGGCATATCCCTTGTTCATATGATATACCCCGATCAGACTTCCCCTTTTGCTGACCGGATATTTCTCTGTAGACTCCGGCTTCACAATGTAGTCTCCGATCCGCAGTGTCATGTCATCCACATAATACTCCTCATCGGTTTCATTATAAATATTGGTTTCTATAAATTCCACTGTTGCAGTACCGTCTTCTGTATAGGTCTCTCTCATGACACCGAAATTATTGCTGTTGCCACCCTTGGTCACGTAGTCCTTCGGCACAATAAAGAATTCCTTCTCAACAATCGAAGAATTCGGAATCTTCAATCCGGCTTCATCTTCCAGAATCAGCTCTACATCGATGAACCGGTCTGTGCAGAAGGTTACCATGGAATTTGTAAAAGTAAGCATTACAAAAATATCTCCATCCGGATTGGTAAAAGAACTTACCTTTCCCCATGAAGTATCCTGATTTTTTAAAAACTTCACATTTACATATTCTGCATCAAGCAGTTCTTTCTCCTTGTCAGCATCCACTGGAATGACAATGGACCAGTCCTCATCCTCAGAAATTTTATAGACCGGATCTCCGGAAGCTACCAGCTCATTATTAATGAGCTGTGTCTTCTCATACTTTTTGGTATCGAACAGCTCCTCCGTCATATCTTCCAGCTGCACCTGCTCATACCCATCCGTGGAAAATACCACTATACCGGTTGCCGGTGCCGTACATAACGATACCAGCTCCGACACGCCGGAGCTGTTGATTTTGTCAATATTATCAAGGATGTTCGCACTTGAAAGCTTCTGCACCATACCCTGTACACTGTTCTTAAAGTCGTACACCGAAGCGAATTCCTCATGGTCGAAGCTGTTCACAAATCCCAGAATTTCCGTCTTTAGTTCCGATAAATCCTTATCGGTAAGAGTTGTTCCCTCCCCGTTCGTATTCAGATAATCTGCAAGCTTCCCGGATTCATCAATGGTATATACCAGATTGCCGACTCCGACACGCTGTCCTTCTCTTGCATAATAATTGATATATCCGGATTTCGTAGCTGAAATAATTTCTTCATCCCGCAGGGCTATTCCCTTATATACATTATTAGAAGATAAAGATCCCATTTTTACCTGATAGCTTTCAATGTGCTTCTGTGTAAAATACATAAACACACAGATGATAATATAAATAAAAATAGCCGCAAAAATAACGACACCAATATTTCCACCATTGGGAGGCCGCCTAAATGATACGACTTTATTATTCTGTTTCTGACTCATTCAAGGCCCCTCTCCCTAAAAGCTTTCAGTTCAACCCCTTTATTCATAAAACATATGCTTTGCATCCGTCGCTGCAGGCAGCTTATCTTTATTTCATACACGGGCACTCCGCTCATAAAACAGATTATATAATGCCTTTCGTGCAAGCACACATGCATCATATAATCTGTTTTACGACTGAACTGTTAATAAATTTAAAGCGCAAGGCCAAAAACCTTGCGCTTAAGGTCTATAAAGAAACAATAACTTTGTCTTTAAGGGAATCATCTAATTCCGATTCATCCAAAGATGCACTGATTACAAAATCAATGTTAAATTTCTCACTCATTGCTTCGATCTTACCAATCAGATCTGTAATATTATGATCCGGTGTATTGGCGATCATTAAAAAGCTGTCAATATACATCTGCTGTAAATCGTGGTCCTGTGAAACAATACCCTTGACAAATCCCATAAATTCATCGGGTGCAGTCACATCATAAGCAGAAATATCAATCAGTCTTACCTTGTTGTTCAGCTCATACATGTGTTTCGCACTTTTATCTATGTAAACAATGTTACCCGAAACATGCTGAACCTCCGTATTTACTTTGTCTAAAAGATGTTTTGTTTTACCCTTCCCCTTGTTTCCTACAATCAGTTGAACCATTGGCATACCCTCCTATGTAATAATTATAAGTGATTATATGATAAAACACAACTGCTAATTGCCGATTTGGGCTAATAACTCTGACATGGATATATAAAGGTTCTCTCGTGCATCGGATCGCATAATAACCGAAATATAAGGCTTATTCTGCGTATCTCTCGAAAGCAGAACCAAACAATGTCCGGCAGCATCCGTAGTCCCTGTTTTTCCACCAAGAATCGTAATTCCGGATGGTGGATCCGCTTTCCCTATAAAATAATAATTTGTACTGTTTACGGTAATTTCTTTTTCTGCTCCATTCTTGTCATGATATACCGTAGTATAAGAATCCATATGAATGATTTCACGAAACACTTCAAATTTAATGGCCTCATTCATAATCAGATACATATCGTAAACTGTCGTATAATGATTATCATCCGTAAGACCATGTGGATTTACAAAATGGGAATTGGTTGCTCCAAGAGCAAGTGCCTCTTCATTCATCATTTCACAAAAATTTTCTACAGATCCCCCAACTCCTTCCGCAATCAGAACAGCAGCATCATTGGCTGAATTAATCAGTAAAAGATGAAGTGCCTGGGAAAGAGTAAGCTGATCACCTTCCTTTAATCCGCATACCTGCGCACCGGATTCGGTAATTTTTACATTGGAAGTTGCCGTAAGCAAAGTA
>FR902971.1 GCA_000438155.1 Firmicutes bacterium CAG:95 | reverse complement strand
ATTTCCCTCTGGCTTCCGGATGTTTTTGGACTTTTTCCTGCTTTTTCTGTGCTTTATGTCCATTTTCTCCTGCCCGGCTCCGTATTTCCCTCTGGTTTCCGGATGTTTTTGGACTTTTTTACTGCTTTTCTCGGCCTTATGTCCATTTTCACCTGCTCAGTTCAGTGTTTCTCTCTAGTTTCACGTTCATTTTGGACTTTTTTCCTTGCTTTTCTTTGCTTTATGTCCATTTTCACCTGCTCAGTTCGGTATTTCCCTCTGGCTTCACGTTCATTTTGGACTTTTTCCCTATTTTTCTCTCTTTTATGTCCATATGGAAGAGTACAGAAGTCTCCGGACTGAGAAATGCTGCACTGAGGCGGATAAAAAGGTCAGCGATCACACCCTTTTTGTTCCAAAAACTGCTTTCCCAACTGCCATCATAAGAATCGGCAGAATGTAGGCAATATATTGTGCCGTGCTGCCATAGGAAATCAGAAGATTATAGATCGCATGAAACGTGATGGCCGCCCCTAACAATCCACAGGTTCCGGCCACCTTCAGCCATGTGCGCTGCCACGCATATGCAAGTCCGGCTCCGACAATCACGCCACAGACGACATGCATCGCTCCCGTTCCGAATCCCCGGAAGAAGATCAGTGAAAAATGACCTGCTCCATTCTGGGTCAAATAACAGATGTTTTCAAATGTTGCAAAGGAAACTGCAATAGTAATCGCCGCATTTTTGATGCATACCGGTTCCGGTTCAAACACCAGCAGATAAAACAGAAGCGGAAGAAGCTTCATCACTTCCTCCGTCACCGGAGCAATTTCCACAGCAGCCGCCAGCTCATCCGACTGATAAATTGCAGCAAAGAAGGTATTAATATAGGCAGAAAACAGGCACACTCCCATCCCGGCAATGCAAAACAGGAAGAAGCGGAGCTGCTTTTTCCCCATACAGAGCGCGGCAATCAGCAACGGTGATACCATACAGATAAATACATTTTCTATGTAAGTCATGCTTCCACCGCCTTTCTTGTTGCCGGAAATAATCCCAGCAGACTGCCTGTCAGCAGAATATCCATCCAGAAATATGGATTTCCTATAGAATTACTGCTAAAGAAGCAGCCTGTTGTCCATAAGGTATATTCTGCGGCAATATACCAGAGAACCCCTATATGAAAGTACTGTCTGCTGCGTGCCACTCCTATCTGCTTTCTCGTGAAAATAAGTCCCCGGACAGAGCAATAGGAAATGGCCATCATCATTCCACACCAGAGCAGGTTTGACAGAATATCCCCATAAAAACAGTAAAATACACACAAAAAGGCGCCGAACAATACCGAAATCCAGGCTGTCCGGCACGGAAAGGTACGTTCTCTTTCATCTGACAAAGTATATTGCAGAATACGAAGAAAGATAATACTTGCAATCCATCCAAACTCTGATACATAGAACACCTGGGGCGTTTTTGAAAACAGAATGAGATAAAGCGTCCAGTAAAGGGAGCCCAATGCAAAGCAGCCATAAAAACAGGCAAGCAGAAAATATGCCTGTCTGCCCCTCCGGCGATAATAGATCACCGCAAGACAGAATCCAAGCAGCGTAACCAGGAATTGCAGTACATTTTCAATCAGCTCCATCCTCTTCATCCCCCTTGTCCATGGCACTCTGCTGTGTCTTATTCAGGTGATGGATGCGAACACCGAGAATCGTAACACCCACACCAAGAATAAAGGCAGCCAGTCCTACAATAATATAGGACAGGACATTGCTGTTATGAAAGATGCTTGCCGTCATCTCATAGTGTGAATGGCTGTCTGCACTGAGCTGTCCGGTAAATTCCGGCATATAAGCGGAAAGACCGACAATCAGCAGAAGGCTTGCCGCCACGGCCAAAGCCATAACCATCCGGCTCCGCTGCAGCTTTTCCTTCCTCTTCTTCTGTTCTATCCGGCGCTTTACTTCAACAACACGTTCCTCATTACTCCGCATTTGAAATTCCCTCCCGTTCCAGCAGCTTCCGCAGGCTCTCTTTTCCCCGGTACACCAGATTGGTAACCTGCTTAATGTTCTTATTCATAACCTCGGCTGCCTGCCGATAGCTCATATCTTCAAAATAAACCAGATACAGAACCTCCCGGTAAGCCTGATTTAACTCACTCATACATAAATGAAGGATCCGGTTACGCTCCTTCGTCCGGATGACCTCCTCCACCAGTATTTTTTCTTCCGGCTCCTCAGGCAGATCTTCCAGACAAAAGACTCTGTGCAATCTGCTTTTATGCCTTAGTGCCATATGCCGGGCCGCCTTGTACAAATATGCCTTGAGTCCTCCATCCCGTATATGCGGCTTTTTCGTAAGCACGTAAGCAAAAACCTCGATCATCAGGTCTTCCGCCTCATGCAAATCATGCAGGTAACCATTAATATATAATGTCAGAGAGTTGCCATACCTTTGCATCAGGCTGTCAAGTCCTGTTTCATCCCCGCTTAAGTATTGCCTGTATAAGTCTTCATCCTTTTGCATTGAAAAATCCTTCATCATAAGTAATGTATTCCTTCCAGCAAATCCCCTCCGCAGCCGCCCCGACTGCTTTAGTTCATTATATAAAGTTCATTTTTGAATGTCTACTAATTTATACCTTTTAAAATATTGTAATTTCAGCTTCTTCCTAATTATAATAGAAAATGAACAGGCACTTTTATTTTGGTCAGTAAAAAGGAAATGATGGTGAGAGTTTTTTCAAAATTTTGTACCTAAGTATATATAGGATATATAAAATTTTAGAGAAAATGCATTACGGTAAAAGGAGGACAACAGAAAATGAGAAAGAAACTATACAGGAATTTAACAACACTGGTACTTATGTTTGCATTGGCGATGGGAACATTGATTGGTACTACAATGGATGTTTTGGCAGCAGCTCAAAACTTTAATGTTGATATTACAGCATCTGCTGATGAAATACAAAGTGCAGGAGAAAATATCATATTTGGACCTGGGGATAGTATAACTTATAAAAGTTCTGAAATAGGATCTACTAATACAATTGTAATTTATCTCAGAAATGGTTCTGCTAGTATTAATCAGCATTATTATGGTAGCATATCATATTTTGATAACTGCTTAGTTTTCCCTGATAAATATACACTCGGTGAAAAAACCTATATAAATCCGGAATGGAAATTAACCTCAGTCAAGTTCCTTTCAACTATTCCAAACTATCGCGTATTATATTTATACTTTAACGTTTGCACCGAAGCAGAGCCGGATCCCAATCCTGAAGAGAAGCCGGATACAACAGCAGTTTCCAAAGCTTCTACCTCCAATTCTTATGTTCCATCCCACGAATGTAACTTCCAATGGGTAACGACAGTAGAACCGCAGCCCGGTGTAGATGGTCTGGAAGAATATAAGTGTGTAATCTGCGGTATGGTTAAGGAATCCCAACCTATTCCCGCAGGTATGGCTACGGTCAAAACCTGTATGGCTTTATTAAGGATGCTCCGGAGAACGGAACTGTTACAACTGATTTCGGTAAGCTCCACACCATCAGCGATTACCTGTTGAAGAAGATGGCAGAACGCAACGATGCTACTGTCACCATTCAGTTTGAGTACAAGAATCAGAAATTGCAGATTACCTTCCCCGCCGGAACCGATTACACTCCGGTCCTGACAGATACCGACACTATGTACGGCTTCTATGGAGTTGCCTCTAAGCTTGGATTAACGGTTACGGAACGGCAATAATAATTCAAGATATATGTTCAATCTATAAAGGGGATTTGAATACAGGATAAGGCACACAGGAATTGACCTGTGTGCCTTATTTCTAATATATTTTTAACGGCTTAAGCATGTAATTTTATATTTTTCGAGTGTTTTGTTTTGTATTTTTCGAGTATTTTGTTTTATATTTTTCGAATTCGGATCCATTTTAAATGAAATGCAGCAACAGCATATACGCCGCAGTTCCAAGAAAGATGCTTAAAAAGGTACTTCTCTTAAAATGATAGCTGATCACTACAACCAGTACCGCAAGCAGCTTCTGAATACCGACTCCGGTAAAATCATCGGGTACATCCTTCAGACAGTAAATAATCAGAACCGCCATAATTGCCGAAGGAAGCAGTTCCCCCAGCTTCTGTAACCAGCCGGGCATCTTCCGGTCACCAGAAAAGATCAGAAACGGCAGGGCACGAAGTCCAAACGTAATCGCCGCAGATAACACAATGGCGGCTGCAAGCATTGGTGTACTCATTCTGATGCCTCCTTTCTTCCTGCAAAGAACAGAATCCCGGAAACAAGAAGTAACGCCGGAAGGATAAAGCTGCTCTGTCCGAAGATCATCAGACACACAATTCCACAGGTAAGACCTGCCAGTGCCGGTATATGGCTGGATGCCTTTTTCCACTGATCCATAAAAATAATCACAAACAATGCCGTCATGCAGAAGTCAATTCCTTCCAATTCAAAGGGAATCAACTGTCCCAGCACCGCACCGGCCACCGTTGCTGCCATCCAGTAGCAGTGGCTTAAAAGTGCAACTCCGAACATGGTATCTTCCTTTTCCTTCCGGGGAAGCTCCAATGTACAGTTCACAGCATAGGTTTCATCCGTCAGGCTGTGAATCATATACAACTTCCGCTTTCCCATCCGCTTGAAATCATTTAAAAATGTCAGACTGTAAAAGCTCTGCCGGCTGTTCATTAAAAGGGCAGTGATTGCAATCGTAAGCAGGGATGCACCCGTACTCAGAAAGGTGATCAGCACAAACTGAAATGCCCCGGTATATACGGTCATGCTCAATAACAGGGCCACATACCACGGAAATCCGGTCTCCTCCATCATAATTCCATAGGCTGCACCCAGAAAAAAGTAGCTGCACATAATTGGCAGTGATTTCACAAATGCCAGTTTCCATGTTTCTTTTGAAATCTTCACTTTATATTCTCCTCATCCCCGGCAAATAAATTGAATAATTACTTCTCCGCGCGGATCAGATTCTTATAGAATTGCACCGCACCGGGCAGGCAGTTATATTCAATGCACTCGTTCAGGCCATGCATGCCCTTCATCTGCTCCGGTCCGAAAACCACAGGTGCAAAGCGGATGCAGTTGTCACATACCGGA
>FR902970.1 GCA_000438155.1 Firmicutes bacterium CAG:95 | reverse complement strand
CTATAATCAGTCATGTGCATAACCTCCTGTGCGTCCATGTATGTGTCATTTACACTTAAAATTATGCACTCCAACGTGCCGATCCGTATTCAATGCCTTTTCTGGTATTTTTTCTATGAAGTCTTGTTTCATAACGACTATAAGTAATTATTCCCCAGCCAATCAATGTTCCATAAAGAACATCTTTACAGCTAAAGTGTGGAAAGCTCTTATAGAGATATTCGATGTTATACATCACCTTTACAAAATCTCCATTACAAAGCCGATATAGTTCCACAACTCTGCTGCAAAGGAAAATGCAAAATGCATATGGAAGAATAAGCATAAATTTCTCTTTGCGATCTAATTCTTTAAACTGCTCTATCTTTCCATTTATCCATTTCATCATTTCGTAAAAAACCCTTTCTATTCAAACATGATAAAATTATTATTTCGTCTATCTATTCTCCTTTTTCTCTATGTCTTCATCCAACTCTTCCTCCTTCCTTTTTTCCTCCTCAATTTGATTAATTAACTCTTGATAATACTGTAGCTTCCCCCTTACACTTTCCTTCTGTCCAACGGATTTCATACTCAAATCACACTCTCTCGTCTTGAATAGCATGGGTTAAAGCAACTAACGCTGCTGTTCACTTTTATGAACATGCTTTTCTTTTCCAAGCTCTTGCTGTTCATTATCCCTGTCTTTAACCCGATCACGAAAAAAAGCAAGCTTGGCACGAACAGATAATTTGGGCTTTGCTTGCTCTTTCAAAAACGTTTCATATGTTTCCTTCATTGCTTTTTCAACAACCGCTGTATCCTTTCCTCGAAAAAACACATAATATGTCGGTTCCTTTGGATCAGATCGATCAACGACTGCATTGTATTTTACTCCAAATTTTCTACAGGCCTTATCAAAATACTTCATTTCTGTTTTCGTAAGATTGATATCCACCTGCCTTATATCTGAATTTTTTTCTAATTCAGATATAGAAATATTATTTTTATAATATTTTGGATTCTTTAACATTTGGCCCGTTGCTTGCATTATTGTTTTTGATGTAAATTGAGAAGCCTTAAATACTAAAGCAATTCCAGAAACCGTACTCGACACCGTTGTTTTCATTACATTTTTAGATCCTTCTGTAAACGTGCTTGCTGCAAGTGCTCCATTTTTTAAAAGTCTTGGCAATTCATTTTCTGTTTTATTCATATGGTGATGGTGCCAAAATCCGGATTCCCTTTTCTCCACGATTTACCTGACGTCCCATTTGTTTCCATGCATTATAACCAGCTACAATGGAAGCACTTGGTCTTTGCATCATAATCAGTAAGGTATTATTCAAACTATATTCATGAAATTGAGACATCACTTTTAAATAGTCCATATACTTTTGACTATGAAAAACATCTCTTACTCCCTCTTCCAGACGTTTCGCAATCTCTTCTGTCTCCGACTGTATCTTATTCATTTCACTTTTCCTTTCGATTAATAATCAAAACTGTCTTTTTACCTCTTTTTTCTTGTGGATATATGCGTTTAAGTATCTCCCACGTCTCTTTATTTTCTTTTTTTGAAATATGGTAGGAGCCATGCTTCATGCATCCCTTTTTAGCTTGTCTGTAATTCATAACTTTTCCTTTCTTTTCTCCAATTAAATAGAAGAGGCCGTTAAAAAACAGCCTCTTCTTCCTGTAGAGGCGGTAAAAAACCAGCCTCTTCTTCCTGTAACAATGGAGGTATTACAGGACTATCTATATAAATTACATATAGAGCTTATATTATGGAGGAGCTTATGGGGTGTAACTCCTCCATCCGTGATATGTATACCAAAAGGACCTTATAAAGGGTCCACTATGGCCGATAATACTTACTTTTCCTTAAATCCTTTAAGAAACTCTAATAAATATGTTTCAGAATCAGTATTATGAACATATTGTTTATCATAAACTATATTTCCATAACCTTTACTCTTCTTTTCAAGCAAATGAAAATAATATTGATCTTCCTGTTCTTTCTTCCAATAACAGTACCGTTGTGGATATTCTGTTACAATCAAACGACTTCCGTCCGGAAAGTCATACTTATAATAATTCACATCAATATGCCCATCATAATACCAAAGTCCCCATTTCTTATATTGAGCTAACCATGCTTTACGTTGATCATTATTTTTTAATGCCATCAGCTCTGACCATTGATCCTGCACTTTTTCTTTTATCTCCTGATATTCTCCCTCAATATACTCTTCACCATCCTTATACGATGTCGTATATATTTCTGAATCATCATTATTGTTTGGCATATATTCTGGAAAATCTTTTTCTATCGATGTTTGTCCAGGAATTATTTCTTCCGGTATTACAGGCTCTTTATTTTCCTTTACCTTAACTTGATCATTTTTTTTGATCTGACGCATTTGTCTTACAGTCGTAGCCGGAGTAACCTTTTCCTTTTGTTCCTCTGTCATTGGCAACATTTCAAATAATTGCGAAACACTATAATCTGCATATTTGTCATCTAGTTCTGGAGAATCGTGATCTTTGGAAAATTCCTCACACACCTGCATAAACCTAGTTGCAGTTGGTTGGGTCAAATTAAACTTGTCAAATGCAAAATCATAAATATTTTGATATCCATCTTCACTATACAAATTGCATTTCTGAATATGTTTCAGATACCACCCGATTTTAATAAAGGACTTTTTTGTTTTAAGCAGCTCCTCTCTTATAATTTCAACGCTATCGATATACCCTACTTTTTCCGGGTCAAATATCCTTGCATTACCAAGAGACATTACACTAAATTTTTTATTAATACCCATAATTAGCTCCTCTTTCTTCCAAGTAATTCGTTGGTAAATCTAGCATATGCATCTGATACTTTACCCTTTTCGTCATAAGTATAAATTGACTGCCCATAAGAAGGAGACTCTTCTGCCGTAACTGCTCTTGGAATATAACTTTTAAATATTCGTATACTTTCTCCATATGCCTGATCAATTATTTCTTTAACATCTCTGAAAGAGGTCGTTCTGTCATTGACACAGGTATATAAAATCCCCTCTATTTTTAATTCACTGTTCAATCCATTTTCACGAATAGATCCAATAGTTTGTAGTAATTGCTCCAATCCACGAACCGAATAATATTGTGCATGTAAAGGTATAATAACGCTATCAGCCGCAACCAATGCATTGATGGTGATCAGATTCAAACTTGGCATACAATCAATAACAATGTAATCATATTCATCCCGGATCATATTAATGTAGGTTTGTAACACTTTTTCCCGCTTAAATAAAAGAGAAATCAATTCTGTTTCTAAAACCGATAGCTCAATATTAGACGGCAAAAGTTCTATTCCCTCAGAATGCTCTAAAATTCCATAATCTTTAGTAAATAAATAATCCTTTGAAATCATCTTTCGAAGTACCGTTGTAACAGTAACATCCAGAGAATCTGCATCAAACCCAAGTCCCTGTGTTGCATTTCCCTGTGGATCCAGATCAATCAACAATACTCTTTTGCCTTTTTTTACTAATCCAATTCCAAGATTAATTGCGGTAGTTGTTTTTCCAACTCCACCCTTTTGATTTGCAATAGCAATTACTTTACTCATTTTCATTTTCCTCCATAAAATAAAATGATGTTTATTAGTTTCTATTTAATAGCTTTAAAGCTCTTAAATCTACGCACAAAAAAAGAACCTCATAGAGGTTCTTCAATTACTTAATCATCTTTACGCACAATTTTATTAAATTAATTGGGTTAAAATTGGGTTAAATTGTATATCAATGGGGTTAGGCATATTGCTTAACCCCTGAATATACAATGACATACTGATTAATCCTGAGCGATGATCTCTTTTTTATTATAGGATCCGCAGTTCTTGCAGACTCTGTGAGGCATCATAAGTGCTCCACACTTGCTGCACTTAACTAATCCAGGTACGCTCATTTTCCAGTTAGCTCTTCTCTTATCTCTTCTAGCTTTAGAAGATTTATTCTTAGGACAGATAGACATCTTTACACCTCCTTATTAAACGCATCGTAAATATCTTTGATAGCTGCCATTCTCGGATCCGGTACGAACTGGTCGCATCCACAATCGCCTTCATTCAGGTTCTTTCCACACACCTTGCAAATCCCCTTACAATCCGGCTTACACAGGATCTTCGTCGGCATATTAAAACTTATCTCACTTTCTATGAAAGCATCTACGTCAAACTCGTATCCGACCATGAAACTCTGTTCATCTGCGTCTTCTGATTGCTCTGTCGCTTCCGGAGATGCCAGTTCATACTCCATCGGAACATGTACCGTTGTTCTCACCGGCTGCAGACATCGATCACAGGGAATTTCCAAATCAAGCTCCATAGTCCCCGTAAGCAGGATTCTGTTGTTTCCGATATTCTGAAACGTAATCTCTGCATCCGTTTTGGAAAGGATTGGATACTCAAAACCGAAATATTCAACCGTTCCGGGTTCATACGTAAAGCTTTCTCTTCTGACTTTTCCCTCAGAAGTAAAAACATCTGTCAGATTGATCAACATATCTTACTCCCTCAAAGTGGGTATCATGCCATAGCAAACATACTATCGCACACTCCAACTATTATAGCGATGGTCGATGACTTTGTCAAGGGGCTCTTTTCATTTTTCCAGAACCCATTTTCCAGAACTATTTCTGAACCAGTGCTGCGGTTTCTCTTGCAATGGCAAGCTCTTCGTTCGTAGGAATTACCAAAACCTTCGTACGGCTATCCTTCGTTGAAACAATGAGTGCTTCGCCACGCTTCTCATTCTCCTCTTCATTCAGGGCAACGCCCAGATATCCAAAGTACTTGCAGATCAGACTTCTGACAAAACCGCTGTTCTCGCCGACACCTGCGGTAAAGCAGATTGCATCCACACCATTCATGGCTGCCACATAGGCACCGACATACTTTGCAACACGGTAACAGAACGCATCCACGGCACGGATACAGTTCTCTTTATCCTCCACATAGCCTTCTTCCAAATCACGGAAATCAGAGGAATAATCCTCAGACAGACCATAAATTCCGGATTCCTTATTCAGGATATTCAAAACCTCATGAACATCTTTGTTTTCCTTATTGCAGATAAATTCTACAATCGCAGGATCCAGATCACCGGAACGGGTTCCCATGATCAGTCCCTCTAACGGAGTAAGGCCCATGGAGGTATCTACACACTTACCATTCTTTACCGCAGATACGCTGGCACCGTTTCCAAGGTGGCATACGATCAGCTTCAGACTCGCATAATCCTGTCCAAGGAGTTCTGCAGCCTTCTTCGATACATAGGAATGGCTGGTCCCGTGGAAGCCGTAACGACGGATCTTGTAATCCTCATAATAACGATACGGAAGTCCGTAAAGGTATGCCTCCTCCGGCATAGTCTGATGGAATGCGGTATCAAATACGGCTACCATCGGAGTATTCTTCATAAGCTGCTGGCAGGCACGGATGCCGATCAGGTTTGCCGGATTATGTAACGGTGCAAGATCATTACACTCTTCAATTGCCTTTAATACCTCTTCGGTAATCACGGTAGAGCTTGCAAACCTCTCTCCACCATGTACAATACGATGTCCGACTGCCCCGATCTCTCCAAGATTCTTCACAACACCGGTCTTTTCATCGGTCAGTGCGGCAAGCACCATCTGGATTGCAGCGGTATGATCCGACATGGGAGCTACGGTAATCTGCTTTTCTCCGCCCTTTGGGGTATAAACCATACGGCTTCCCTCAATCGCAATACGCTCACATAGGCCCTTTGCAATGACTTCTTCTGTTTCGGAATTAATCAACTGGAACTTCAAAGAAGAGCTTCCACAGTTAATAACTAAAATATTCATTCTTCCAATCCTCTCTTTATCAAGCTATTAAGATAACTGTGCCTGTACGGCTGTCAGTGCCACAACACCGACGATATCCTGCCAGGAGCATCCTCTGGACAGATCGTTTACAGGCTTTGCAATTCCCTGAAGCATCGGTCCGTAGGCTTCTGCCTTGCCCAGGCGCTGCACCAGCTTATAACCGATATTTCCGCAATCCAGATTCGGGAAAATCAGGACATTCGCTTTACCTGCAACTTCACTTCCGGGTGCCTTGGACTTTGCAATGGAGGGAACAAGTGCCGCATCCGGCTGCATCTCACCATCGATACACAGTCCGGGATACTGCTCATGGGCAATCCTGGTTGCCTCTACCACTTTATCTACCAGCGGATGCTTTGCACTTCCCTTCGTGGAATGGGAAAGCATCGCAATAATCGGCTTTGCTCCGACCAGACTCTTAAAGCTTCTTGCAGAAGAATCGGCTATTGCAGCAAGCTCTTCTGCGGTAGGATCCTGATTCAGGCCACAGTCTGCAAACAGGAAGGTTCCGTTCTCCCCATATTCGCAGTCCGGTACACACATCAGAAAGAACCCGGATACCAGCTTCACGCCGGGCGCTGTCTTCAGAATCTGTAAGGCAGGACGAAGGGTATCCGCAGTTGCATGACATGCACCTGCTACCATTCCGTCTGCATCATTTGCCTTAACCATAATGACACCGAAGGTCAGGGGATCACTTAACAGGATCTCTCTTGCCTTCTCTACGGTCATTCCTTTATTCTTACGGGTTTCGTATAATAATTGTACATAATCTTCCAGCTTCTCACAAAGGAGTGGATTCACAATCTTTACTCCGGTCAGATCAATCTCCAGCCACGTTGCCCCGTCCATGATCTTTTCTGCATCGCCAATCATAATGATATTGGCAATTCCTTCCTGAATAATCTGGGCTGCTGCAATCAGCGTCCTCTTATCGGTTGTCTCCGGAAGGACAATGGTTTTCCTGTCCATTCTTGCCTTATCTTTAATAATATCAATGTACGACATCACACTGTCTCCTTTCACGGCTTATGTAAAAATAATAGCCCATTCTGCCTTTTCCGACAAGTACCCTATTGGAAAAACTTTGTGCAATTTTCGAAACATTTTCGCCTCTTTTTTTAATTGCCGATCCGGTCTTTCCTATGATATAGTTGCTAAAAGGAGTACACTATGAAAACAGCCGCAGTAATTGCAGAATACAACCCCTTTCACAAGGGACATGAATATCATTTATTAAAAACCCGTGCGATGGCAGAGGCTGATTACATCATCGTTGTAATGAGCGGTGACTTCGTACAGCGCGGAGCTCCGGCCATGATGAACAAATATCTTCGTACGAAAATGGCTCTTGCAGGAGGAGCTGATGTTGTAATTGAACTGCCCTCCCGCTATGCTCTTTCCAGCGCCGAAGGCTTTGCAGAAGGAGCCGTTTCCCTGATCGACCGTCTTCGCGTGGTCGATCTGCTTTCCTTTGGAAGCGAATGTGGAAATGCCACACAGCTTTCTCATTACGCCCAAAGTCAGCTTACCTTAGAGCAGGATCCGGAATACCGCAAAACGCTCGCTTCCTATCAGAAGCAGGGTCTTTCCTATCCTTCCGCTGTCCAGAACGCCTTACAGGATCCTCCTGAAGCAATGTTTTTTCCAAACAATATTCTCGGGATTGAGTACTGTAAGTCGTTGATCCGCCGTCACAGTTCCATTACACCGGTTTCGATTCTGCGATACGGAGAAGGCTATCACAGTCCACAGCTTTCTGCGGATTCCGAAAGCTACTCTTCTGCATCCGCACTCCGTAAGGCAGCCGGGATGCATGAGGATTCTCTGGATTTTCTCCTGCAGGATACCGCCTTCGTTTCCCAGATTCCGGCACAGGTACTTCCGATCTGGAAGTCGGATTCGGAAATCCATTACGGAATCTCTGAAGCAGATTTTTCCCTGCTTTTGCATTATAAACTGCTCTCTGACCAGGCAGAAGGCTACTCCTGCTTCGAAGACTGCAGCAAGGATCTTTCCTCTAAGATTGCAAAGTATCTTCCGGAATACCGTGATTTCTCCGGCTTTTGCCATCTGTTGAAGTCCAGGGATCTCACTTATACCAGAATCAGCCGCGTATTGATGCACATTCTGCTTGAGCTGCGTAAGGACGAAGCCTTTCTTAAGGACTCTGACTCTTGTTTACAGATTCCCTATGCAAGACTCCTGGGCTTCCGTAAAAATGCTTCACCACTTTTAAACCGTATCAGGAAAGAAAGTGAAATTCCACTGATTGCGAAGCCGGCAGATGCTTCTATGCTTTTATCCAGCGATGGATTGTCCCTGTTTAAAGAGGATATCCGCATCGCCCATACTTACGAGGCTGTTGCTTCCAGCAAAAATCAGAACCTATTATACAATGAATACCGGCAGTCCCCGATTGTCTGGTAAAGAAATGGAGGTATTTCATGAAACCGTTTATGGATCAGGATTTCTTATTACATAGCGAAACTGCACGAAAGCTTTACCACGAGGCAGCGGAAACGATGCCGATTCTGGATTATCACTGCCATATCAGCCCGAAGGAAATTGCAGAGGATCGTCATTTTGACAACATCACTTCTTTGTGGCTTGGAGGTGACCATTATAAGTGGCGTTTCATGCGCGCCTGTGGTGTGGAGGAACGCTTTATCACCGGCAATGCTCCGGATAAGGAAAAATTCTTCAAATGGGCAGAGGTTCTTGGCAGAGCAGTCGGCAATCCACTCTATCACTGGAGTCATCTGGAATTACAGCGTTACTTTGACTATCACAGCATTCTGAATAAAGATTCTGCAGAGCAGGTCTGGAACCTTTGTAATGAAAAGCTTGCGGATCCCTCCATGAGTGCCCGCTCCATCATTGAACGCTCCAACGTCACCTTGCTCTGTACCACGGATGATCCGGTAGATTCCTTGGAATACCATATGCAGCTTGCAGAAGATAAGAGCTTCCCCGTCCAGGTTCTGCCGGCATGGCGTCCGGATCGCGCCATCTCCATCGGGAAATCCGATTTTCCGGATTACATTCATACCCTTGCGGAGGTTTCGGGAATTTCGATTACAACCTTTGAGGATCTGAAAAAAGCTCTCTCCATCCGGATGGATTATTTTTCTAACCTGGGATGTCTCGTCAGTGACCATGGTCTGCCTTATGTCATGTTCTCTCCTGCCTCTGACTCTCATATCGAAGAAATCTTTAATAAAAGAATGCAGGGACAAATGGTGGATGCACAGGAAGAACTGCAATATGAAACGGCACTCCTCCTTTTCCTTGGACGGGAATACCGGCACCGCAACTGGGTGATGCAGCTTCACTATGGTGTACGCCGTGACAACAATCACAAGATGTTCGCCCGCATCGGTGCCGATACCGGTTTTGACAGCATCGGAGATTGTGCTCCCGTTTCCACACTAGCAGAGTTCCTAAACGCTCTGTGTGAAACCGATGAGCTTCCGAAAACCATCCTCTACAGCCTTAATCCACACGACAACGAAGCAATTGACTGTATCATGGGATGCTTTCAGGATTCGACTGCAGTATCGAAGCTGCAGCACGGAAGTGCCTGGTGGTTTAACGATCATAAGAACGGCATGCAGAACCAGTTATTATCTCTGGCTGCCTCCGGCAACCTGTCCGGCTTTGTCGGAATGCTGACCGACTCCCGGAGCTTTATCTCCTACACGAGACATGAATACTTCCGGCGGATTCTTTGTAATCTGCTTGGTGAACTGGTAGAAAATGGAGAATTTCCGGATGACCTTGCAACCTTAAAAGAAATTGTGAAGGATATTTCCTACCGGAATGCTGTCCGCTATTTCGGATTTGATCTTCCGACAGATGAAACCATTGAAAAGCAGATTTCTTTTATCAAGACTCAAAAATGATCCACTGGATCATTTTCCCATATACATGGCAGCATAAAATCAGCCGGTGCATATCATGGTATGCACCGGCTTTTCTATCATTACTTATAACTATTCAGGAATACACAATTTAAGTCAGTTCTCTGGCTATGACTATCGCTGTACTCTTCCGGAAGCATCTCCTCCAGCCAAAGTTTCCACTTCCCTCCGCGACACCAGATTAAAATCCCCCGGAATCGTATGCTTTAATGCAGAAGCCGCTACTGCGAACTCCAACGCATCCTGAAATTTCTTGCCATCCAGCAATCCGCAGATTACACCGGCTGCAAAGGAATCTCCTCCACCCACACGATCTACAATCGGACGGATCTGATATTCTTTTGAATGATAGAACTCCTTCGTATCCCTTGCATACATGCACGCCGACCATCCGTTATCGGAAGCCGAATGGCTGACACGTAAGGAAGAAACACAATATTCAAATCCAAACTTTTCTACCATCTGTTCAAAAATCGAACGGTATCCGGCAAGCTCGAGGTTACCGCTTACTACATCGGTCTGTGCCGGCTTAAAACCAAGTACAAGTTCCGCATCCTCTTCGTTTCCAATGCAGACATCCACATATTTCATCAATCCGGTCATGACATGCTGTGCCTTTTCGGATGTCCACAGTTTCTTGCGGAAATTCAGATCCACAGAAATCTTCACACCATGCTTCTTAGCTGCAATCAGTGCTTTCTCGGTAAGTACTGCCGCAGAATCCGAGATTGCCGGAGTAATTCCGGTAAAATGGAACCAGTCAGCATCAGCGAAAATGGCATCAAAATCAAACTCCTGCTCCGTTGCTGTGGAAATTGAGGAATGAGCACGGTCATACACCACCTTGGACGGACGCATGGCAGAACCGGATTCCAGATAATAAATGCCAAGACGTTCCCCACAGCGTGCAATATGCGCCGTACCCACATTATACTTACGCAGCGCAGCGATGGCGCACTCCCCGATCTCATTGTCGGGTACTGCCGTCACATATTCGGCAGCATGTCCATAATTGGCAAGGGAAACAGCAACATTTGCCTCTCCGCCTCCATAATGAATATCAAATTCATCTGCCTGAATAAACCTTTCAAAATTCGGGGTCGACAGCCGGAGCATAATTTCCCCCATCGTAACTACTTTTGACATGAGCGGATTTCCTCCTTCTTCTGTACGGCCTGACGGCATAATTCCGTAATCCGGTCAAACGCGCCTGCCTGAATCAGATCCTTCTTCACCATCCAGCTTCCTCCACAGGCAAATACCTTCGGAAAGCTTAAATAGTCCTCCATATTGGCAGGGCTGATTCCACCTGTAGGCATGAAACGCACATTACCGTAAGGTGCACTCAATGCTTTAATCATCTTGACACCGCCTGCCGCTTCTGCCGGGAAGAATTTCACTTCCGTAAGCCCCAGACTCAATGCCAGTTCGATTTCCGACGGAGTCATGATTCCGGGAATCACCGGAACCCCCTTTGCCTGACAATACTTTACGGTTACCGGATTCAATCCGGGACTTACGATAAACTTCGCACCTGCTGCAACAGCACTGTCTACCTGTTCGGTCGTCAGTACTGTTCCTGCCCCGACCAGCATTTCCGGATAATCCTCACTTATTTTCCGGATCGTTTCTTCTGCCGCCGCTGTCCGGAACGTCACCTCTGCACAGGAAATTCCGCCGTTTAATAATGCTTCTGCCAAGGGAGCGGCATCTCCTGCATCATCTAATGCAATGACCGGAATAATTCCGATCCGGCTCATTTGTTCGAAAACTGGATTCACTCTTTATCCTCCATTCTTTTGCTGTCTGTAAATTGTCCAGTGCCTTCCCAATGAACGCAATCTTTCCAATTACAGTATAGCTTTTTTACCGGAGGATGTCTTTTCAAATCCATTACAAAAGATTACAAATCTTGTTCGGATTGTTCTTCTGCCACAATCTGGTTTCGCCCGTTCTGCTTTCCGATATAAAGCCGCCGGTCCGCACCGCTTACCATGCTGTCAATGTTAGCAAACTGTTCTCCGGCTTCCACAATACCAAAGGTCATCGTAATATGAACTTCCGTTTCTTCTTTGTAGGAAACCGAATGTGCATCCAGTTCATGGATAAATTCATTCATTACCTCTTCTGCTTCATCGATATGGAATTCCGGAAAGACCAGCAGAAATTCCTCACCACCCCATCGCACCGCATAGCCCTTGCCACGCATAAAATATTTCAGTCTCTTTGCAATTTCGGTCAGCACCACATCTCCACAGTCATGACCATAGGTATCATTGACCCGCTTAAAGAAGTCAATATCTCCAAGTGCCACACAATAGCTGATACCCCGCTTCGCATAGTCCTCATAAGTCTGATGCAGCTTTTTTTCTCCACAGCGGCGGTTATTGAGTCCGGTTAAGGTGTCCTCTTCCACAAGCTCACGCAGAGATTTCTGCATACGTACCGCATTTCTTCCCATCTCTCCCAGCTCATCGTCACGCTTTAACACCTCATAATCCAACGCATCATGAAGGTGTCCCTTTGCAATATTCGCCATATATGTTTCGATCTTCTTAATCGTATCTACAAGACCTGTTGTGTAGTGGATGGTCACAAATGCAACCAGAATCATGACAAGAATTGCGATCACAACCATCGGCATAATGGAATTACGGATCAGCTTCTCCACATTCGCCGAAGGCTGTGCAACAAAAATCATTCCGATACAGCTTCCATCCTCCGCAAACAATGGTGCATAATAGGCAAAATAGCGCTCATCCTCCACCATAACAGATGAATAAAACATATCATCAGCCTTATCTAATACATCCCGCTTTACCACAGGGCTTACCTGCGTCCCGACCACACGCTCACCCTTATGGTTCTCAAGCGTTGTTGCTACCCGGATATCCTGATAAAAAAGTGTAATATCCACGTTGGTAACCTTTTTAACTGAATCGATCAGCTCATAATCCCCATTAAGGACATGCCCGCCCTTCATAAAATAAATTGCATCTTCCGTTTCTTCCACATGATATGCTCCTGGATACAGTTCATCTATCGTTACCTGAATCGTGTTGCAAAGATCCTTTAATCCTCCCTGCACCTCGTGGTACATGGATGCTGCAAACCGGTTAGCGCTGAATATGGTAATGACAAGACCCATCAGGATAATGGGAAGCAGATTCATCGCCAGAAACGTACCATGCAGTTTTGTCACTTTCAGCTTTTTCATTCCGTTCTCCCTGATCATTCCCCTGTTTCTTTATTGTATCTCATGAAGATAAATCTGTGCACGGTTCTGGATAATCTGTGCAACCTCACCTGCATTCTTCTGTCCGTTAAAATAAGGCTCTGCCTCTTCAGAAATGATATTAATCAGTGTATCATCATATCTACCGACATTCTTAAAGGTCTTAAGGATCTCCATAAAGTGATCTACCTCTTCCCGGGTCATCGGATCGATCGTAACCTCTACATCATCAATATAGATAATATCATCATAATAATCCTTATTTCCATTCACATCTATATAATAAGGACGATCCATGGCTTCCTCGGCCCGTTTCTCCAATACCTTCATGCTGAGAGGAAATCCGGGTGCTTCATTCTGATAGTCTTCTGTCAGATAATACCTCAGGAACTGCCATGCGGCATCCTGATTCTTAGACTTTGCAGAAATTGCAAACTGCATGGTCGGTACAAGAACGGAGCCATCCTGATCTGTGGAAGGAAAGCCAATCATGGTAATCGGTTCCCCGAAGGTTCCCTTCTGCGTATAGTTGAGATTACGGAAATCACCCAGATACATCTGCTGGGTAATGACCTTTCCGGTTCTCCACAGGCTGTCATAGGAACTCCAATATTCATCGGTATAATAGTCATCAGAAATTTCAACCGGGAAGCGTTTCAGGAATTCCAATAAATTCAGAAAGCCCTCATTGTTAAAATCACAATCCCCTGTACTGTAATTCACAAACTGGCTGCCGGCAAAGCTCATACACATATTCAGCATCTCACTTCTGGTTGCCCCTGCAATAAACTCCGTTCCTTCCGGCTTGGAGTCCCAGAGAGCCATCGCCTCTTCTACGGTCCAGCCACGTTCTTCCCCGACATCTGAGGTCTTTGCAACAATCGTTCTTATAGAATAAGACGGTATAAGACGATATAGCTTTCCGTCCCTGGAAAATGCTTCCATTACATTCGGCATCAGGTCATTACGGTCAATCTCCTCATCTTTTTCGATAATGGGAAGAAGATCTGCAAACAGGCCTTTACTGATATAGCTGTCCGTTGGCATGGAATCATCCAACAGGATAATATCGGGTACTTTACCGGATACAATATCTGTATTCATTCTGGAAATGCCTTCCTCATACTCACCTGACTCAGAGGAATAATCAATCAGACTGATCCGGTAGGTATCGTTCTTTTTATTAAACTCAATTACCCGGCTTTTTACCGTCCAGTCTGTGCTTGCCATGGCAAGGGTAATCACCTGGCGCTCCTTGACATCCTTCGGATCTACCTTCGTAAATTTAGAAACTCCGTCCTGCCAGTCAGAAGCACTGGAATACGAACCATAAAACTCGGTATCACTGATCGGAATAATATTATTGATCTGCCAGACATCAATATCGGAATCCACATAGCTCATGAGCTTCGTAACGGTAGTATCCCCAAGGTTATATCCATAAACCGCATAGTTATCGGATACATAAAAATCATATCCGGAACCCGGATAAAAGCTGAAGCTGTAGCTGTTTCCCGCAAGCTCTGCAGCCGTTCCGATTGTACCGTTTGCAAGATCCAACGGATAAACCTTCATTCCATTATCCCCATAATTAATGGCTGCATATTTCCCGTCTCTGCCACGGACAACAGATGCACCATCCAATACATTTCCGGCATCCTGTCTGATGACATTGCCTACCATGTTTCCATTCTTATCAAACTTCAGAATGCTGCTTCCGCAGACAAGATACAACGCATCCTCTTCTGCAAACAGTCCATTAATATAAAGCCATCCCTGCTGTTCAACAATCTTCTTTATTTCCGGAAGTTCATTCAGATTTACACTGAACACGGTTTCATCATCCAGTGTTTTCTGCTCTAAGTAATACAGATCCTCACTGGTATCACTGCCGTCATCATATACATACACGTTGCGCAGGCAGTAAAGATTCCCCTGTGAATCTGCTGTAAATGAATTAATGGACTGATCCGGTGCCCCCTGAAGCTCATGTCCTTCCCCAAAGGTGCCGTCCCCCAGAATTTCATAAAAAATCATGGAAGAATAGCTTTCCGCAATGTCCTCTGCTGCATCCTCCGTACTGGGCTCCGGTTCTGCCACAGTCTCTTCTGTTGCCGTATCGACATCCTCTGCTTCTGCTTCTTTTTCAGTGTTTCCGCCGCCTTCAATATCTGCTCTTGGCGTTACAGCCCCATCCATCTCACGCCATTCATAGCTGTAACCATAAACCTTATCCCCGATCTGAATCAGTCCGCTGGGTGCTGTACCACTTCCATTATAGGAAATAACCTCCTGCTTATACACATAATCCCTGGAAACTGCCTGTTGCTGCAGGTCACCCTTTTCTTTCTTTCCGCATCCGGCAAAACACCCAATCACAAGTGCCACAACCAGTAACGATACGATTACCTTTTTCATAATTGTCCTCCTTTCCTTCCGGGAATCAGAAATTCTCCCATTTTTCCTTTTCCCGCCTGCTCTTCTTTCGAAGACCATCCCTTATATCTATGATACGGTTGCCTAAATCTTTCCAGGTAAACGTCCGATGCCTCCATTTCCAAATAAAAAAGACAATCAGGATCGTCCCCGGAATGAGTAAAAACAAAAACTGAAAAATCAGTATCAATGCACACACATCTTCATAACCGCGCGCCACATTCTCCCAGAAAGGGAACCGGATTGCGGCATTCTGCATGGAACGTGTGCCGAATTCCAGAATCACCGGAATCAGCGACTCCACCTTGAACCGTGTCGTGTTCTCTACAACGACCATATCATCCTCTGCCACGCCAAGCTGATCCTTCACGGCATTGTAGACGAAATGCCTGACCGGGTTTGGGGCAAGGACCTCATAATTGCTGATGCCCGCTGTTGTTCCATAAGCCTGCAGGGAATCATCCGACAGATACACCGTCGTCTTATTTAATCCGGCACTCTTTGCAAATTTACTGCCATCCCGTTCAATGACTCCTGCCACATAATGTGGCACACCGCCAATCATCACACTTTTCCCGACAATATCATTGGATCCGAACAGCTGCCACGCACCCTCCGTATCCAGAATAATACTGTCCTGCATGAGATCCTCGCCGGTAAAATATCCTCCGGAAAGGAGTTTCACCGGATGAAACAGGAAATAATCTCCTCCGATTCCAATCGCATCAACATCGGTGAGCTTTCCCTTTTCACTAAGAACCGTCACCTTTCCCATGGCACTATAGCCATCTACCACCAGACGCCTGTCATTCTCTTCACTATATTCATCGGCAGGAAGTGTCTCCTTCAACATCTGTTCAAGCTTCTTTTTAAACCCTATAAACTCCATGTCGGTAAGCTTCACCTGATCTGTAAAGTAGCAGCTTACCTGAACACTTTTTCCGTCCTTGTCCCATCGCTGTGCAGCCTGCTGGTCTGTCAACTGACTGGTCAGATGGCGTGACCAGATGGTTAAAACAAGAAACAGCAGAAACGATACCACCGCCATCAGGCTGAACACAATCTGCTTTATTGTAAAATTGGAGAAAAAACGTTTAAGCCTTATTCCCACTGTAAATTCCTTTCCTCAACTGTCCTGCATTTTCTTATGGTTCTTAACGCATTCCTCATCAGGAGTTATCCGCAAGACGAACCTGCTTTCCTGCTTCTACCGGCTTCGTAGATGTCGTAATAACATATTCCCATCCATAAAGCGGGGCAGAAATTGCAGAATTATTATCATCTGAAGCCAATACTTCCACGCCGACCCGGGTTGCAATATAACGGTTTCCTAACGGACTGCTCTTGGATTCCACCGTCAGAATAAACTTACCATCGTTATCCTCACGGATAGCACTGTTCGGTACCACCAGTTCATATTCCTGACTACGCTGTCCTACGGAAATACTTAAGGACTGGTCTGCCTGAATGGTTGATCCACTCACATCAAATACCAGCAGCTTATTGGTTCCCGGGTTATCCGGATCCGGTTTAATCGCAGACAGCATCACCCTTGCATCATCATAATACCAGGAATTCTGCAATTCTGCCATGTCACCGATCTGCACCTTCTTAGCCTGTTCATTGGTCACGGAGATGGAAAGGGTAAAGCCCTTGCCCTCCGGCTGGATTACTGCCATGACGTCCTCCGGCTGTGTGGTCTCACCGGCCACATATTTCACCGTAGTAATTGTTCCTGCCACCGGTGCTTTGACTGCAGAACCCATAGACTTTTCCTTCAGCTTCTCTATCTCTTCTTTCTTTTTCTGAATATCCTTATTCGTCTTGGACAGATCCAGTTCCGCATTAATATCTGCCGCAAGAGAGGTCTGTTCTTCCTTTAATAAGTCATAGACTGCCTGTGCTGTTTTTAAGGCATCATTAGCATCTGCAATACGATTCTGCCATGCCACACTGGCCTGACTGTTTGCAGTTGTAATCTCTAAGATATTACGATTTGCCTGATTGAGGCGGTTCTGTGCATCCTGTACATCACCATCCGAGGATGCTGTAATTGCCTGTACTTCGGCAAGCTTCTTCTGGAGATTTGCTAACTCTGCTTTCTTGCTTGCTAAGGAAGTTTGCTGATCCCCATAATTTTTATTAATATCAGATGCATTCTGTTCAATGTTCTGAACTACTAACAGCGCCGCATTATAATCGGCAAATAACGTCGTATAGCTATCTGCCTTACCTTGCACTGCATTAATAACATTTTGAAGCTGACTAAATATGCTTTTTGTTGTTGCGAGCGTATTCTGCATTTCTTCCGGAGTATCTGTTTTCTTATCTCCCGCACTTGCAGGTATTTTTGAATTCAGCTCAATATCTTTTTGTGCCGCATCATAAATCAGCTTCATCTTATCATATAGGTTTCCAACAGCCGTAGCCTTTTTTGCATAGTAGGAATCTGAAGTCGTTGTCCCTGTCGTTGAACCCGTACTTGTGATCAGCTTCTCAAGATCTGCAATCTGGGAGTTCACTTCCGTAATCTGTGCATTCAGACTGGCAATCGTTGCTGCCTTATCCTTCTCAAACCGGTTCTGTGCCTCGGTGAGGTCTGTCGTTGCCTGATCCTTCGTCAATTCCTCATTCTTGGTGCTCACACCGGCATTATTGGTATCCTTCGTGCTCTGCAAGGTCAGATCATCCACGTTTTTCTGGCATTCCTCTACCCGCTTCTTTGCAGCCTCAAGACGGTTCTGCATATCGGTCACCTTGGCCTGTAACTGGCTGAAGCTGTCGATATTTCCATTTGCAACCTTCGTAATGACCTCCGGAGAGACATTCGCTCCGAACAATCCCTTCATATAATTCAGTTCCAGATCCTCCAGCTCCTGTTCAGCCTTCGTAAGTTCATCGCTCTCGGATTCTTCCAGATAATAAATTACCTGATCCTTTTCTACGATATCCCCCTGCTTTACTGCCACACTGGTGATGACACGGGATTCCTTCGCAATGACATTATACGGATCAGAAGCCTCCACCTTACCGGTTCCACGCACCTTTGCCGTGATCGTTCCGGTCTGCACATACTGTGTTGCCACCTCCGGCAGGGAATAATTCATGATCGTATTGGAAAAGAACGTCAACAGCAACATGATCGTTAAGAATATGATTGCTGCGTTCTTCACCCATTCTCTTCTTTTCGTTGTATTCTTCTCTTCCATCGTTTCTCTCCTCATCCAGCACTATCCCTTAATTCCACCCTGATACGTGATTCCTTCTACCAGATAATCCTCTCCATAAAGGAACACCAGAATGGGCGGAACCATATAAATTGTTGCAACAGCAAATGCAAGTCCGATTTCCCCCGAATTAATCTTCGATAAAAATACGGACAACGGATGCTTATTGGAATCCGACAACAGGATCAATGGCTGTTCCACCATATTCCAATAATCAATAAAAATCAAAATCGCAATAGAGCACATTGCACCCTTACAAAGCGGCATACAGATTTTCGTAAAAATCTGCCACTCGCCTGCACCGTCAATCTGTGCCGCCTCCATCACGGAAACCGGAATTCGCCGCATGTACTTCGTCAGAAGAAATACCGCAAACGGTGAGAAAATTCCCGGCAGCCAGATCGCCCAGTTGGTATCTAAAATATGCAGCCAGTCCGAAACCAGATAATTCGGAACCAGCGTT
The DNA here is from genome assembly GCA_000438155.1 of Firmicutes bacterium CAG:95. Taxonomy (GTDB): domain Bacteria; phylum Bacillota; class Clostridia; order Lachnospirales; family Lachnospiraceae; genus Suilimivivens. The sequence goes on along the minus strand of FR902970.1, from coordinate 5,438 downwards.
ACCTGATACGGCATCAGCATTAAAATAATATAAATAAAGAAAATCATTTCCTTGATTCTTCCCCGGTATCTTGAAAATCCGAATGAGGCACCTGCCGCTACCAGTAACTGAAAAACCACAATCGGCACAACCAGGATTACGGAATTCCAGAATTTCAGCAGATAATCCGGACTCTTAAACAGAACCGTTACATACTGGCTGAAGGATACCATATCCGGAATAAATTTTAAATTTACCTTAGATGAAATAAATACCTTGCCTCCGGAATCCGTTGTGGCAAAAACCTGTCCATAGTTGGCGGCAATCTCTGATGATGACATAAACGAATTGGTAATCGTTAAGATAATCGGCATCAGGAACAGTACGGCAAAGCATCCTGCCACCATCGTTCCCAACAGAATCCGTATCATCCGACGGGTATTTTTAATTTTCTTCCTGCGTTTCAGCCGGCGGCTCCAGAGCTCCGCAGGATCCCTTCTCTTCAAGCTCATCCTTCCACATCCTTTCCAAAATAATTCTCGGTAAGGAAAAGGATACCGATAATGATGACCATCACAACTGCCATCATGATGGCCGCTGCAGACATTTTCTGATAATCCAGCTTGCTGAACGTGTTGTTCATAAAATGCTGGAGCATATACATCGTCGGATAAGGATAATCTCCCTTTAACAGATAGATTTCCCGGAATACCTTAAAAGAATTAATCAATGACATAATTGTCACAAACAAAATGGTCGAGGACAGATACCGGAGCTTGATATGCCAGAAAATCTGCATCGGCGTTGCACTCTCCAATACCGCTACCTCTAAGATATCCTTCGGTATACTGCTCAGGGCAGACATAAACAAAATCATATTATATCCCAGGTTTTTCCACAGAAACAATACAATAATTACTACCTGCGCATAATCAGAATTCAGCCAGTCAATCTTGTCCTTTCCGAACCAGCCGATGACCTCATTCATCATTCCGTTATAATGGAACAGCACCTGCCAGATCAGTACCACTGAAGCAATCGGCACCATCATCGGACTTAAGAAAAAGGTCCGGAACTGGCTTTTAAAAGGGATCTTACTCTCCATCAGAATTGCCAGAAGAAGTGATAAAACAACCGCTAATGGCATTGCTATTGCCGAAAATGTCATCGTATTAAATGCTGCCTGACGAAATGCTGCGTTCTCAAATACCATTTTAAAATTGTCAAAGCCTACAAACTCTGCATTGATCGGATTATCAATCACCGAATAATAAATTACAATAAAAAAGGGCAGGACAAAAAACAGCAATACTCCCAGAATACTGGGAAGCAGAAAGCCATTGGCCATCCACTTCCCCGGATTCTTATGACTACCGGTTTTACCTGCTCTGATTGCGGAGGGATTTTTCTCTCCTCTTTTTCCTGTATGCTTAGCGATTTTCATTGACATAAACCTGAATTCTGTTCTGAATGACATTCGAAACATCGGAAGCAGATTTCTGTCCCTTAAAGAACGGCTCCGTTTCCTCTGAAATAATGTTAATCAGTTCTTCATCTACATTATTCTGCCTTTTCTTTGCGGAAGCAATCAAGCCCCTCACCTGATCAATGTCTTCCTGTTTAGCTGCATAAATATCTATTTCAAAATCGTTACCATAGCCCCAGGTGGTCTTCGGCTGTTCCACCTGTTCGCCATTTTCATCCGTATAATACTCCGGTGTCATATCCTTCTCAAACTGAAGCTCCAGTGCGGATTTCAGAATTGGGAATCCACTCCATCCAAAGCCGTCCACGAGACTGTTCTGATAGTCTTCTGTAAGCAGTGTCTGTAAAAACGCCCACGCTGCTTCCTTATTCCCGGATTTGGAAGAAATAGCAAGACAGCTGCCGACCGCACTGATCAGATTCCCTTCACGGTCCTTATTCGGATATCCTACGTAAACCGGCTTCTCACCCATCATGCCTTCCAGCATCTGACATTCCTCTACGGAGCTTACCGATTGCATCAGCAGAAGCAATTTATTATTTCGAAGTTTGGTTGCTTCTCCCTCTTCCTCAGCATCATCGTTATACTGTTCCGGAAGGGTCTTCGTATATTCCAGAATTCTTGCAAATTCCGGACCGTCAAAGGAGCACTTTCCACTCTCCCAGTCAATGAACTCATCCATATTATTATATACCAGAAGATACAGCATATACTGCTGGGAAGCATAGGGAAATACCTCGCTGTCCTTATGCTGATCGATAAAGTCCATCATTTCTGAAAGTGTCCATCCGGAAAGCTCTCCTAAAACAGATTGCTTACCAAGGATGGTATAGATTGAAAATTCCGTTGTGAATCCATATAATTTTCCATCCATCTCATAGGCTTCCAGCACGTTCTCAACGTAATTCTCCTTCTTTAAGCCGCTCTTTTCCATATAAGGGTACAGATCTTCAAACACGCCCTTTTCCGCATAGAGCGTATAATTCAGATTGGAAAAATCTACAAGGTCAGGACCGCTTCCCGATGCCACATCGGCATTAAACTGGGTCAACCCCGACTCCCAGTCATCCTGTCCATAGGTCTTCACGGAAATATGGTACTTGTCGCTGCTCTTATTAAAGTCAATTATGGCGCTCTTCACATTATCATCAAGCCACAGTGTTCCGAGTGTTACTTCTTCCTTCTGTGCAACCTCTGAGGATTTTTTCTTTTCCAGAAGCAAAAGCTCTGCTTCATTATTATTACCGTCATAGGTAGAGGTAATAACCCAGATTCTTCCATCCGGCAGTTCACCGAAGTAATTCACATTATTGCCGTTCACATCAGCATCCAGCCAGTCAAAAAGCTTCGTAAAGGTTCCTGCTGTCACATCGGCTGCATAAACCGTATTCTGATCATTTACCAGAAAGTCACAGCTGATACCTGTCATACAACCATTGATGTTCATCAGCTCCTTATCGAACTTCAATGGATCAGACAGAGCTTTTTTCGTAAGGTCAATCTTACGGATCTCCGTACCGGTATTTCCATAAAGAGTTACATAAATTTCTCCATCCTTTGATGCAAACATCTGATTGATATAATCGGACAGGGATATAGCTGCAACCATTTGCAGATCACCGGAAAGCACATAAATACAGGGGTCACTGCTGTTAAAGAGATAGTTATTTCCCTGTGCGTCGATATAGAAGCTTCCAAGGTAGGCATCCTTTGCGACACCATTCTCTTCCGAAAGCTCTTTCTGACCGGTAATCTCCCCACTCTCCGGATCCATATACCAGAGGGCATAGCTGCCTGATCCGTCCTGATACTCACCATTTTCATCCTCTGTATTGGTCCATTCATAAAGCAGCAGGGCAATCTTACCATCCGGCGTTATCTGCATGGCAGAAACAGAAGCTTCTCCAACGTCAAGGGAAATCATTTCGGATTTCCTGCTCTCAAAATTATATTTTGAAATGCCGGTCCTGCTTTTTCCTGTTTCATCATCCCATGCTTCCGTGTAATAAAAGACTTCATTTTCATAGTTAATGGCAGAACCGATATAATCCGAGCTTCCAAGATTAAAATATTCCGGCACATAGATATACTCCGGTCTTTCGGTACCTGCTTCCTTTGTCTTCTTGCCGCCACAGCCAGCCAGCAGACTTAAGAATAAAAACATAAGTACTGCAACAAATAATGTCTTCCGCTTTTTGTTTAATTTCATTCCACACCTCATGATCTTGTATAGTCAAACAATATTGTATACAGACTATAGCATATTTATCCCCGCAGAACAATGTGGGGATTCTTAAGATTATCTTAAACCACCTGAACGTTATTTTTAATTCTTAAAACTGTGAATCGGTGCAGGAATCCGTCCTCCCCGGTTCACAAAAGCTTCGCAGGAAAAGCCGTTGACCGGCATGATGGGCGCATGTCCAAGAAGGCCTCCGAATTCTACATTCTCACCAACACCCTTCCCAATCACAGGAATGATACGGACAGCTGTTGTCTTCTGGTTAATCATACCGATTGCCATTTCATCCGCAATGATTCCGGAGATGGTTGTATCCGGAGTATCTCCCGGAATGGCAATCATGTCAAGTCCAACCGAGCATACGCAGGTCATGGCTTCCAGCTTTTCAATAGTAAGAGCACCGGCATCTACTGCATCGATCATTCCCTGATCTTCGCTGACCGGAATAAACGCACCACTCAATCCTCCAACATAGGAGGAAGCCATAACGCCGCCTTTTTTCACCTGATCGTTTAATAACGCAAGTGCCGCAGTCGTTCCCGGTGCTCCGGCATGCTCTAATCCAATTTCACACAAAATATCTGCTACGGAATCTCCGATTGCCGGAGTCGGTGCCAGAGACAGATCGACAATACCGAACGGAACATTAAGACGTCTGGAGGCCTCCTGTGCTACAAGCTGCCCGACTCTTGTTACCTTAAATGCCGTCTTTTTAATTGTTTCACACAGAACCTCAAAGTTCTTTCCACGGACCTTTGTCAGGGCAGTCTTTACCACACCCGGACCACTGACACCGACATTGATGATCTTGTCTGCTTCGGTTACACCGTGGAATGCACCTGCCATGAACGGGTTATCATCCGGTGCATTGCAGAGAACGACAAGCTTCGTACACCCTAAGGAATCCTTGTCCTTTGTTAAGACAGCCGTTTCCTTGATTACTTCTCCCATCAGCTTCACCGCATCCATATTGATACCGGTTTTGGTAGAACCCAGGTTTACGGATGACATAATTCGTTCTGTCTGGGACAGAGCCATCGGAATGGAGCGGATCAAAAGCTCCTCTGCCGGTGTCATTCCCTTTGCAACCAATGCCGAATATCCTCCGATAAAGTTCACTCCGACATCCTTGGCCACACGATCTAAGGTCTTTGCAATCTCCACAAAATCTTCTTTTGTTTTGCATGCTGCCCCGCCGATCAGACCAATCGGTGTCACTGAAATACGTTTGTTCACAATAGGAATTCCAAATTCCTTGGAAATTTCTTCACCGGTTCTTACCAGATCCCTGGCAGCATCATAAATCTTATGATAAATCCTGTCATTTAAACGCTGCAAATCTGAATCAATGCAGTCTAACAGACTGATTCCCAGCGTAATGGTACGGACGTCAAGATTCTCCTTGTCGATCATTTCATTCGTTTCTACTACTTCGCGTAAGTTAATCATGCTTCTGCTCCCTTAATTTGTGTATTTATTTGAAAACTAGATACGATGCATCTTATCAAAAATTTCTTCCTTCTGACATTTGATTTCAACACCAATTTCATCACCAAGAGCCTTTAACTCATCTGCCACGTCTCCGAACTGCTTCGGGCATTCCTTCGTATCCACGATCATCATCATATTGAAAAACCCCTGTACAATTGTCTGTGAAATATCTTCGATGTTAATCTGATTCCCGGCCAGATACGTGCAGACCTTTGCAATAATCCCTACGGTGTCTTTTCC
>FR902969.1 GCA_000438155.1 Firmicutes bacterium CAG:95 | reverse complement strand
TAGACTTTTCATTTAATATTGTAATGGAAAAACTGGACTATTTCAATAAACAATGCTAAAATATTCTTTGCATAACCTTTTTGGATTAGCATAAAGGAGGGTTTCCCGTGAACACAGTTACTATTGTATTATTGGTCATTCTGGCAATTTTAATTATTGCTGTGGTTGCGCTCTATTTCTTAGGTAAGAAGGCCCAGAAGCGTCAGGCCGAGCAGCAGCAGCAGATTGATGCCATGAAGCAGACCGTTTCCATGCTGATCATCGATAAGAAACGCATGAAACTCAAGGATTCCGGACTTCCCCAGGCCGTTATTGAACAGGCACCGAAGCTGATGCGTTCTTCCAAGCTTCCCATTGTGAAAGCAAAGGTCGGACCGCAGGTCATGTCTTTAGTATGCGAAGAGAAGATCTTCGATTCTGTTCCGGTCAAGAAAGAAGTCAAAGCCGTAATCAGCGGTATTTACATCACTGATGTAAAGGGATTACATGGTAAGCCGGTTGTTACTCCCAAAAAGAAAAAGGGATGGCTTGCACGTACCACCGAAAAATTACAAGAAAAAGCTGGAGCTAAGCCTGTTAAGTAAACAGCTTAGCTCCTTCCTTTTTGGGATAAATCTTCATATCAATCTTACAGTTCGCCAGATGCTGGTAATTGGCTTCAAGCGAATAATCCACATGAACATGGATTTTGTTCTCTTCCTCGGATACTTCAATCTTTTCCGTATCAATTCCGATCAGAATATCTCCAAACGGCGTATGATAAGTCGTCATATTCTTCTTCTGCTCTTCAAACAGCATATGTACATTGACTGCTCCCCGCTTGGTTACCTCAAGACACGAACCGTCAAACTTGAAAATATTCTTTGTCGCCTCTTCAAAGCCTTCCATAACCTCATCATATACAATATAATGATGGTCATTACGGAGATAATATTCCGCTGCCATGATAGTTTCCAGCTCTTCCTGGTCCTCCTGGCTCATCTGCAGCCCCTTTAATGAAAATAAAATTTCCTTTTCCATTTTTACTTTTCTTCCTTATTTTCTTTAACTGCTCAGAACTCTATTCACAAAACTGCCCCTGATAATCCTCAATCGGAACCACCTTTGCCGACAGAATTCCATATTTGATAATGGAATTGGCAAATATCTTAAATTTCTCTGCACCATCGCTGACAAAGAACCGGTACTGCTCCTCTCCCAGCCGGTGGGTTTCGTCATTTAAAAGATCCTTTTCCTGCAAAAGCTCCTTTAACTCCCTCGCCGTCTCATACGCCGGATTTACAAGTGTTACCCGATCACCCATGATTCTGCCAATCGTATTACGGATCAGCGGATAATGCGTACAGCCAAGAATCAGGGTATCAATTCCGATATCAATGAGCTCTGCCAGATATCTTCTGGCAATTTCATCCGTGACCGGATCCTCCCACAGACCTTCCTCTGCAAGCGGTACAAATAACGGACAGGCCTTTCCGATCACGGTCGCCTGTGCATTGATTTTCTTTATGTAATCGGCGTAAATGTGACTGTTGATCGTTCCTTCCGTCGCAATGACGCCAACCTTTCCATTCTGAGTCACCTGTGCGGCCACCTTTGCGCCCGGACGTACCACCCCGATGATCGGGATATCAATTTCTTTTTCAATGTCCGGAAGGGCATAGGCACTTGCCGTATTGCAGGCGATTACGATTGCTTTTACTTCCTGTGTTTTTAAAAACCGCACGATCTGCCTTGAAAACCGCAGTACGGTATCTTTTGATTTATTTCCGTATGGAACTCTTGCTGTATCTCCAAAATAAATAATCTTTTCATTGGGAATCTGGTGCATGATTTCCTTCATCACCGTAAGTCCGCCCACACCGGAATCAAACACTCCGATGGGTGCATTTTTGTTTGTCATCAAAGACCTCCTGAATTTAAGAAGGATGCTGCCACTGTCCACTCTTTTATATGCATGGCAATATAACTCTTCACCTGTGCATCCTCTGTCAGGGATAGCTCCGGATAAAGGAATCCCCAGAAGCTCACCATTCCTGCAAGCAGGATGGCTGCCTCAATTACCCTTCTCCCGGCACATCCCTTTCGAATGTTTCTGCTTTCCTTCCGCTCTATTTTCATTGGAACACTCTGTTGTTCCATCAACCGGTCTGTCATATATTCTCCCCTTTCACGGCAAATGGATAGCTGTTCATACAGCCACACCAGATCATTTGCCACAGTAAGGAGTATAACCGGCTTCTTTGTTCTTTAAACATAAAAGCCCGGTGGTTTTAAACAAGAATACTCTGATTTTCCAGACGGATCTGCCGGATAATCGAATTCTCCTGATTATCAATATGCTTCTTTGCCGCTTCCGATGCCTTCTTTTTATCCCGCTGCAGGATACATTCCAGAATTTCCCGATGCTCCTCTACCAGCTTCTCATGCTGGCTGATATCCTTAAGATAAACGAAACGGTAACGGTACATTTGCTCTGCAAGATGATTGACTAACTGCTGCAGGCGTTGATTTCCGGTTGCCCGCACAATGATATCGTGATATGCCACGTCAGCCTTCGCAATTGCTGTTGTGTCCTTGCTGTGCGTTGCTTCTTCAAACTGATGGCAGGCCTTTTTTAAGTGTTCAAGCTCCTCTTCCGAAATCCGTTCACAGGCAAGCTCCACACTTAACACATCCAGGGCACGCCGCACTTCCAATACATCCTGCAAACTTCGCTCCGTGATCTTCGCCACCTCTGCGCCACGGCGCGGCACCATCGTCACAAGCCCTTCCTGCTCAAGCTTATGAATCGCTTCACGAATCGGAGTCCGGCTTACTCCCAGCTTATTTGCAAGATGCACTTCCATCAGCCGGTCTCCCGGCTTCAGCTGACCTGTAAGAATTGCCTTACGCAGGGTGTTAAACACTACTTCCCGCAGGGGTAGAAATTCATTCATATCAATGTCAAACTGGCTCTCCATAGGTTGTCCTGTTACATCCTTTCCTTAAAAAACACAGGTCAATGGGTTACAATTCCTAATTATAATTCCAAACAGTTACTATAATGATACGTTTACAAATGTTGTCACATAGATCTGATTACTCAATTTTAACTCACGGATCCTGTCTGCTGCCTTCTGTGCCTTATCCTCTTCCTCAAAGATTCCAAATACCGTCGGCCCGGATCCACTCATCAAAGCATTGAGAGCTCCTTCTTCACGCATCTTCTCCTTAAGCTCCGAAATGACAGGATAGGTCTTTTCGGTAACGGTTTCCAGTACGTTTTCCATACGAGCGGTAATTCCGTGGAGATCTCCGTTCCGGATCGCCTCTGCCATACCGTCAATATCCGGATGCTTCTGCAGGGTATCCGCATGAAGATTTTCATAAACAAACTTCGTGGAAACGCTGATATTCGGCTTGGCAATCAGAATATAGGCATGGGGCGGTGCCGGAAGCGGTGTCAGAATCTCTCCGATCCCTTCCGAAAGTGCCGTTCCGCCCATGATGCAGTAGGGAATATCTGCGCCCAGCTTTACAGAAAGCTCCTGCATCTTCTCCCTGCTCATGGAAAGCTGCCAGAGTTCATTCAATCCATGAAAAACGGCTGCCGCATCGGTACTTCCACCTGCCATTCCGGCTGCAATCGGAATATTTTTCTGCAGGGTAATCTTTACCCCACGGTCAATTCCATATTCTCTGCGGATACACTCTGCTGCCTTATAAATGAGATTATCCTTCGCATCCTCCGGCAGAAGCGGATTGTCGTTCGATACAAGAATAATTTCTTTTCCTCCGGTTTCTTCAAAACGTAATTCATCATGCAGCGAAATGGTCTGCATAATCATTTTTACCTCATGGTATCCATCCGGGCGTCTGCGTACCACATCCAGTCCCAGATTGATCTTGGCATAGGCCTTCCTGATGATCTGTTTCATGCTTGTTCTTCTTTCTGTATTGTGTATACAAGGATGTACTTAATTATATACAAGGATGGAGGGTTCGTCAATATGCCGGGCGTTTCATTGCTTTCCCTTTCTGTATACAAAAAGAGCCCGGAACAAAACTTTATTCCGAGGCTCAAGTTGTCCCCATCGTACCTGAATTATCGTTTTATAAGCAGAACCGACACATCATTTACATTTGTCCCGGTGGAGCCTGTTATTATAAGTCCATTTACTGCTTCTAGTGCATGATAGGCATCATTATTCTGCAATGTCTCATAGATATCCCATCCCTTTTCAGATAATGCAGACTTCGTATCCTGATCCACATACCCTCCTGCTGCATTGGTCGGTCCGTCCGTTCCGTCACTTCCTACACTGAATACGGCTGTGTTTTCAAGTCCAGCAATTCCCTCTGCCGCCGAAAGTGCCAGTTCCTGATTTCTTCCACCTTTCCCGCTTCCTCTGATATGCACCACTGTTTCTCCACCTGCAAGAAAGGCTAAACTTTGCGGCGAATCCTGATGGCTTTGGGCAATCGCAGCCAAAAAAGTTCCTGCCTCCCTCGCCTCACAGTTCAGACGATCTGTTAAAAAGATGACCTGATATCCCCGTCTGCGGCATGCTATTTCTGCTGCCTTGCATAGTTCCTTTACGCTTCCCATGACTATATTTTCAGCATTTGTTACCGCTTTCGGTGTTTCTGTTTCCAGAAGCTGCCTTGCCTGACTACTGATGGAAAGTTGATATTTTTCTACGATCCGCATCGCCTCTTCACAGGTTGATCCATCTGCACAGGCAGGTCCAGATGCAATCATATCAACCGGGTCTCCAAGAATATCACTTAATATGATACTGTAAACACTGGCCGGCTCACAACATTTGGCAAACTTTCCACCTTTTACTGCAGATAATTTTTTCCGGATCGTATTGATTTCAACAATGTCTGCCCCACAGGCCAATAGCTGATGGTTGATATCAATCAGTTCCTCTTCCGGTAATAACGGCTTTTCAAACAACGCCGATCCTCCGCCCGAAAGCAAAAACAACACAGTATCTTCCTTATTTAATCCTGAAACCATGTCCAGAACCTTCTGCGTGTAGCGGAAGGAATTTTCATCAGAAAGCGGATGGCCGGCCTCACAGCACTCAATCCTGGGAATTTCTCCCTTTACATGATCATATTTTGTAATCACGATCCCTCTGGTAATTTTATCTGTTAAACATTCAGACGCTGCTTTTGCCATCTGCCATGCCGCTTTACCGACCGCTACAAGATAAATTTTTCCTTTTTGAAACTGCTTTTGCTTTAATGCTTTTTTCACTGCACAATCCGGCTGCACACTCAAAAGCACCTCTTCAATAATCTCATCTGCCTCTTTCCGTAAATTCATATCCTGCCCCATATTATCATTTAATTTTTATTGTCTGTACCAATATAAGCTTAAGACCGTTCAGAAAAAGAATCAATCTGAAATCCGGATGACACCCTTAACAACATTGGCCTTATCCTCCAGACATTGATCCAAAGCATCCTGAATCTCATCCAATTCAAAATAATGACTTACAATGTCCTTAATATGAATTTTACCGCTTGATACTGCGTCAATTGCCATCAGATAGATATTGCGGTACCGGAATACGGTCTTAAAAGTAAGCTCCTTGTCCAACGCCATACCTATCGGAAGTGTCATCTCTCCGGACGCACTATATCCCACAAATACAATGGTTCCTCCTTTCTTTACACATTGGATCAACTGCGTTGCCGTAATCTGTGAACCCGCTGTCTCAATCCCAAGATCTATTCCTCTTCCTTTTGTCAGTACATGGATTTGATTCAATACATCTTCTTTACTTGCATCAATCACATAATCTGCCCCTAACGAAAGTGCTTTTTCCAGACGTTTTCTCATAACATCCACTACAATGACCTTTGACACTCCCATTGCCTTTAGCGCCAGTAAAGTACACAATCCAATGCATCCGGCTCCGGTAACAACTGCAGTCTGCCCAAGCTTGGCACCACCCTGGTTTGCTGCATGCATTCCTACTGCCAAAGGCTCTATTAATGCCCCTTCCAATGTACTTACATTTTCAGGCAATACGAAACACAAATCCGCTTCATGTGCCACATATTCCTGAAAGACTCCATCCACAGGCGGTGTTGCAAAAAAAATTACATCTTTGCACAAATTATACTTTCCTTCTTTGCAATGTTCACATTTTCCGCATGTTTTTCCGGGTTCCAATGCCACCCGGTCCCCAACCTTGAGGTGTTTTACATTTTTCCCTGTTTTTACTACCGTTCCTCCTGCCTCATGTCCAAGTATAAAAGGCGGCTTAACAACAAAATTTCCAATCCTTCCGGCCCCATAATAGTGCAGATCAGAACCACATACCCCCACATATTCGATCTTTACCAGTACCTCATCATCCTTTGGCTCCGGCATTGGTCTTTCCTGAATTTCAACTTTTTTAATTCCTGTCATAACTGCTGCTTTCATCCCTTGTACCTCCTCTTCTCTATCTGCTTTCATTTACAAATTCAAATTCTCTGACATCCAGAATTCCTTTTCCCTGATACTGGATATAAAGTGGATATTTTCCCTTTAAAAAATTTACTCTGGCATTGATTTTCATCCACTGTTCTGTATCTGCTTTTACCGGAACGGCTACTAAATTCTTTCCATTTTTCTGATTTCTGATGTAAAATACACCTTCGCCTTTTCCTCTTACCCAGATGGAAAGCGCTGTCTCGCCCTGAAAAGCAAAATATTTATACCCAAGCATTGTTCCTTTCTGTATATTTTTTATATAAACATATGCTCCTTCCTGATCATCTTCTCCCTCCTGCGTAATGTAAGGATGCTGTCCTGCCATGACAACCAGATCGGAAAAGCAGCATCCATGCTGGCTCATAAGATTGCAGGCAATTGCAGCCGGATAAACTCCATCCGCTGTGAGTGGCTGACCATTAAGTCCGCAGCTTGTCATTTCTACCTGTTTGATCGTTCCGTTTTTATTAATCTCTATTTTTTCCGCACAGGCCTGTCTTGAAAACTGTGTCTGATTCGTCTGTCTATGATAAAACACGTACCACTCGTTATTGATCCGTTCAATTCCACCATGGATATTTCCCAGATAATTTAATGCCTGCGCCTTGGTTCTCCCTTTTAATCCAATGTCTCCTAATGCTACTATAGCTCCTCTGTAATGATATCCATGATCCGGAAACCTGCTGGTTGCATAGCATAAGCTGTGTGTTACAATATCGGAATAAACAAAATAATAGATATCCTTAATTTTACGGATAGAGCTTGCTTCGAAAAACTCATGTCCCTCAAATTCTGTTTCAATTCCTTCATGCAGAATCGGTAGAAATTTTTCAGGCTCTCTCTTAACCGTAATCATATCCTGCTCAAGCACAATGATCTGCGAATACTTGGGAGGATAGATTTCTTTTACATGTTTCGGTCCATTCCCTGAAAAAAGGTAAACCTCACCGTCATCATCAACCAAAACAGCCGGATCAAACTGAATATAATCGGTCGGCCTTGTTCCTAAAGGAGTGCCATCCTTATACCGGACCAGATCCAGATACTGGTATTCCCCTGTCGGTGTGTCACATACGGCTACCCCAAGTTCCGGAAGCGTATCCAAACAGTAATATAAATAATATCTTCCGTCACTTCCCCTTACAACATCCGGTGCCCACAGGCAATGACTTCCATCCGCATTTCTCGGATCCTGATTCTTTCGATATATGATTCCTTCATATTTCCATTCCTTTAAATTCGTTGTCATGGCAGAATAAGCAACATAGTCATTCATGCAATAGCGGTCTCCACCTGCTCTGTCATGACTGCCAAACAGATAGACACGGTCTCCGAACACATGTGGTTCTCCATCCGGTATATATTCGGTCAATGGTAAAAAAGGATTGTATATTTGTTTTTGTTTATTCACGTTCCATTCCTTCTTTCTGTTGTATAAAAAAGTACGACAACAAAATTGATGTCGCACTTTTTAAAATTTATAAAATTACATTCTGTTGTCTGCCCTCCATCCATGCAGCCAAATTATCAAACACAATCTCTGCTCTAAGACTCATGGACTGTTCGGATGAAAATGCAATATGTGGCGTCAGTAAGATATTTTTACAATGCAGCAACGGTTCATCCTCCGGCAGTGGCGGCTCACAGTCAAATACATCAATTCCGGCCCCAGCGATTACTTCATTGTTCAAAGCATCTGCCAGATCTTTTGCATTGACTACGGGTCCTCTTGCCACATTAATTAATATGGCTGTTTTTTTCATTAATGACAGTTTCTTCGCATCAATCAGTCCTCTGGTAGAATCAATTAATGGACAATGCAATACCACAATATCTGATCGTCCAAGGAGATCTTCAATGGATGTCTGTTCAATATATTCCGGCCTGTCCATCTGCTCTACCGGATCATAAATTAACAGTTCTGCATCAAATGCATGGAACAGTTCTGCTGTCCGTTTTCCAATTCTTCCGTATCCGATAATTCCTACGGTTTTTCCTTTAATTTCCCAACCGACCAGACCATCTTTGGTTTTTCCTTCTCTGCATCGTTCTTCTGTCTGCCGGATATTTCTTGCAATCGAAATAACCATTCCAAATACAAGCTCTGACACTGCTTCGTTGGAATAACCCGATGCATTGCTGACTGAAATTCCCTTCTCCTTCGCAGCCTTCAAGCCCACATGATCCACTCCAGTGAAGGCTACATCAATAAATTTAAGATGGTCCAAGCCTTCAATCACCTCGTCCTTAAAAGACATATTCGCAATGATAACTGCCTCTGCGTCTTTCGCTTCATCGATCAGCATATCTTTATCCATCGATTTTTCAAATTCAACAAACTCAACACCCTTTTTTTCAAATGGTGCTTTTCTTTTATTCAATTCTTCTTTTGATATTGACAATGATTCCAGAATTGCTACTTTCATCCTCATTTACCTCCATTTCATAATCATAATTTCTGTCTATCCCTTCACTGCTCCTGCAGTCAGTCCTTCTATAAAGAAACGGTTAAACATCAGATACACGATAATCATCGGTATCAGTGCAATGGATGATCCGGCGAGCATCAGATTCCAGGAAGATGCTGCCTCACCGGAGCTCTTCAAATTCATAATTCCTACTACCAACGGCATACGGTCCGGATTTGACAGGGTAAATACCATCGGCATCAGATAATCATTCCACGAATGTCTGAATTCCAAAATTGCAATTGTTGCAAGAAGCGGTTTCAGCAACGGGAAAATAACACGGGTATAAATTCCCAAAAAGGAACAGCCATCTACCTTTGCGGCTTCATCAATCTCCTTCGAAATAGATCGAATATAGGATCTCGTGATAAACAGGTTTGTTACATTAAGTCCGAATACCCGGATAATGATGACACCCCACAAAGATTTATTAATACCAAATGCTTTTGCTATTACAAAGGTAGGATACAAGGTTAAACTTCCCAGCGAAACAAACATGGAAGAAACAACCATCGCAAACAAAATATTCTTCCCACGGAAGCTGCCTCTTTCAAAAACATAACCCGCTATGGTAGTGGTAATCATCGTTCCAAGTACAATCATTCCGGACATAAATACGGAATTCATCGTATACTTCGAGAAATCTGCCATTTCCCATGCCTGCTTATAGTTATCCAATACGAATTTTTTAGGAAAGAGATGATTTCCTTCCGATAAAAGTTCCAGATTTCCTTTAAATGATCCGAGAATCGTATATACCACTGGGAACAATGTGATAATTGTAATTACAATTAAAACAATATATATTAATGCACGGGCACTGATTTTTTTGACTTTCTCTTTATTCATTGTCACACCTCATCATCCCAATTAATCTGTACTGTGTCCAAGGCTGTTGGTAAGCTTCATGTAAACAACAGAGACTGCTGCCAAAATTACTCCTGTTACCAAAGCCATTGCAGATGCATATCCTACCTCTACTTTGCGACCATCATAACCAAAGAAATATTTAAAAACGTATGTAATAACCACTTCTGTTTTTCCTGCCGGCTGTCCATTGGTAGATGCCAGTATCAATTCACTCATCTTCAGGCTTCCTACGATAGACATCAGCACAACCGCCTGAAATGTCGGTCCTATCACCGGCAATGTTATTTTGAAAAACTTCTGCACCGGAGTTACTCCATCGATTTCCGCGCACTCATATAATTCTTTGGGAACACCTTGTAATGCCATCAGGAAAAAGATCATATTAATTCCATAATTGTTCCAGACAGATGCCATTCCCAATACCAGCATTGCAGTACTCTTTTTACTGAACCAGTTAATTGGAAGCTTAATCAATCCTATGTCCTGAAGCATACCATTGATAATTCCGTTAAAGGATGCAAACATCAGTGAAAAGATAAGTCCCGTAATTGCTGTACTGATTATTGCAGGCAGAAACAAAGTAACCCTGAATATTCCTGTTGCTTTTAATCCCTTGTTAAGCAATACCGCTAACAACAAAGCCAACGGGATTTCCACTGCCAGTTTGCCAAATGCCAAAATAAATACGTTTCCCAGTGATTTCCAGTAAGCCGTATCGCGGGTAAATACACGTACAAAATTATCTATTCCTACCCATGACGCCCGGATTCCATTTGAATCATAAAAGGAATATCTCAAAATATATATAATAGGTACATAGGTAAAAATTACAAAGCCGATCAGCATCGGTGCAAGCATAACCACAGCCTGTACAGAATCGCTGTTTATTTTCTTTTTTCCTTTCATACTCGTTTCCTCTTATTCCGGGATATTGATATTACATTTGCGTAAACGTTTCTGTAATTCCTTAACATCAACTTCCGCCATAGTCTTTTTGTCTTCCACGGCAAGACCAGCCGCAACTCCTGCCGCTTCTCCGGTCATCATGCATAGGGAAATCGCCCGTATTCCACACTCAGCAACGTGATCCGCGCTGATACATCTTCCTGCCACCAGCAGGTTTTTCACTTTTACAGGAACCAGGCTACGATATGGAACCTCAAAGGTACGTTCGTCCCTGATCGGTTCATAAATATA
This sequence comes from Firmicutes bacterium CAG:95, assembly GCA_000438155.1. Taxonomy (GTDB): domain Bacteria; phylum Bacillota; class Clostridia; order Lachnospirales; family Lachnospiraceae; genus Suilimivivens. Next base: position 7,104 of record FR902969.1, on the reverse strand, counting down.
GCCCTTATATCCGCGTCCTTTTACCGTTTCATCTCCATCCATAACGGCATCAGGCGATAACATATCATAAAATCTCGGGAATACTGCAATCGTATCTTCATAATGCGTCTGTGCTTCCATTTCTTCGATTGTCATCTTATGGAGACCTACAATTCTCCTGCTGTCACGGAATCCGATTTCCGGCGCAATGGAAGCAATTTCAATATCTTTTAATTCTTCATAGTGCGATTTGAGATAAGAAACAATTTCTTTAATATACTGTCTGCACTCGATTTCACCTTTGGTCAGATCTTCGCTTTTCGTAGGATCCAGTCCGTAGGCACATGGATAATTGACATAGGAAATCAATCCGGCTTTCGTTAATCGTCCAAATGGAATATCCTGCCTTTTACAGGAAAGTTTGATCTTTCCATCTCTGTAGTCTTTCCTGAATTCTTTTGTGATCTCGCCAAGACGGTCTCCATTTTCTGTAAGTTTCCTGACGTCTGCTCCTACGACACGAACTGAAACAGTTCCCGGTTGACACAATCCATCTTTATCGCGTCCCTGTTCATAAGGTATCCCAGCACTAAATGCAACATCTCCGTCTCCGGTTGTGTCAATAATTACCTCTGCCTTTACTGCCACAGGTCCATTCTTTGTCTGAATAATAACTGCCTCAATCCGGTCTTCGTTCATGATTACTTCATTTACAAAAGAATGTAACAAAAGATCTACCCTGTTTTCTTTCATAAATTCATCCAAAAAGATTTTGAGATATTCACTGTCAAAGTTGTTTTCCTTATTTATGCGTATGCTGGAATTACCATATTTCTCCAAACACTTCTTCTCTATTTCTGCATAAATTCCCTCTGAATGAAATGGCGTTCCACGGAGAAAATAATTACATCCCTCTACATAGCAGGCAGTAATATTTCCCCCAAGAAAACCTCTCTTTTCTAAAAGCAATACCTTTCTTCCCTGCCTTGCTGCTGCGATGCTGGCCCCAATACCTGCGGGGCCGCCACCTACAACCAACACTTCCACTTCTCTTTGTATTTCCACTATCTGCTCTTTTCTTATCACCTGCATCTCAAATTACCTCTTATCATTTTCCTTTTTCTGGAGAAACGCCTTCTGGAATAACATATAAGTCTACGATAGCCGGATCAACATTTGCTAACGCATCATTGTACCGTTTATCCACATCTGCCATAACAGATTCAACATTATCAAGTTCCGGGTTTGTCCACATATTCACAATTGCTTCTCTGTAAGTAGTTCCTTCTACACTGACATAAGAGTCCGGAACGGGCGGCATGGAAAAGATTTCATCGTATTCAGCAAATTCTGCCCATCCATTCATTTCAGGTTCCTTTGTTGCTAAAGCAACTGCCTCGCTTCGAACAGGAATATACAAACCGTTTTCATACATTTCCGCCATGTTCTTGTCATCGTAGAAAAATTCCAGTACTTTTAATACCTTTTCAGGATGTTCTAATGCTTTGGTTCCCACGCAGAGCAGATTGGTAGCAAGACCAAAACGCTTATATTCTTTCTGATCTTCACTGAATTTAGGACAAGGAATGACTTTCCAGTTACATGTTGCAGGGAAATTACTGGTATATACTGCACAGTCAAAACTTGCTGCTCCGATAATTCCTATATTTCCTGCTGCAAACTGAGCACGAATACCATCTGCATCCAGTGCTTCAAATCCTGGGAAAGCACTTCCGTCTGCAACAATTTGGTCAATGGTTTCAATCAATGGATTGAATGCGGAATAATCAAATTTCTTATTATCCCAGTCATATCCGTAATGTCCTACATTCTGTCCTGCACCAAATGTATAAAACGAACTTACTGTCCAAAGCGTACTGGAAAGTCCAAGACCATAAGCCTTTCCTTCACTCTTTTCTGTAATGATCTTTGCTACTTCCCTTACCTCTTCCCATGTTGTCGGATAATCATCTTCCGTAAGTCCACAGGCTTCAAACAGATCTGTGTTAATCACCATTCCGTAAGTTGTCATGTTATATGGAAGGGTGTATGTTTTTCCATTAAATATCTGCGCCTGATTTGCCAGTAGATCACTATACTGGCTGATCAGTTCTTCGCTTCCCGGAAGTTCTTCAATAGGAATTGCATATTCACTTTCTACAAATTCCGGGAGCCACTTTCCATCAGCTTTATACAGGTCCGGAGCCTCACCTGCCTGAGCAGCAATTCTTAATGTATCGGTATAACCATCTCCATATACCTGATAATCAATTTGGATTCCCAATTCTTTTCCTTCTCCGGCATTAAATTCTGCAATTTGTTTTTCACGAATTTCTTTTTCATGATACTGATCAGACCACACGGTAATTGTTTCCAGCTCTACAGCTTCTGCGCTGTCAGCTGACGCATCAGTTCCGCTGTTTTGTGTATCTCCTGTAGTCTCTGATGTATTACCATCTGTTTGTTCGCCTGCATTGCCGTTTCCACATCCTGCTAATACACTCACTGTCATTGCTACTGTCAATAAGACTGATAAAATTTTCCTTTTCATATTTTTCCTCCTATACTTTTCTATTGTCATTAGTTCTTAATTGCGAGCTTTTCCTCCTCTCATTCCTGCTCGTTGATTTCATTTATTAAAATTACGTTTCTATATTTAATATATTATATCAATTATCAAAATTTGTAAATTGTTATTCTTACTAAATATAATCATTTAAATTTGGTGTAAATCACAAGAAATATTTCTATTATTCAATTGACATTTCAATATATAAAATATTATCATGGTTATATACAAGTAATGTATCTGTTCAACAGTATTATTAAATTAATGAAAAGGGAGAATAAAAATATGACTTCTAACATAACAACGTACAGCAATCAATCCAGTGATAAGGTTCTTGCTATATTAGAACTGATTTCATATTCAGATGAACCTCTTCGTCTGATTGATATTGCCAATCAACTTAACTTCAATACTAGTACTGCATTACGTTATTTGAATACCCTTGAGCAAAATGGATATGTATATAAAGATAAAGAAACCTTCAAGTATAGAATGACATTCAAAATCTGTGATTTGGCAAGTCATGTTTCTAAAAACAATGATTTAATTGTTATCGCATCCCAGCCAATTAAAGAACTATCCTGTAAATTAGGTGAATGTGTCTGTCTTGCAATTGAACAGAATTACTCTGTTGTATACATTTATGTGTCGGATGGCCCCGGACAGATTCTCCGAACTACTCAACGTATCGGAAAAGAAGCTCCCATGTACTGCACCGGAGTTGGTAAAATGATTTTATCTGATTATAGCCCTGAAAAAGTAGACTCGATCATTGCCCAAAAGGGGCTTGCTCCATTTACAGAATATACATTAGATACCAGAGAAAAGTTATTAGCTGAACTGGCTCTTATCAAAAAGAATGATTTTGCATATGATAATCAAGAATGTGAACTTGGAGCCCGTTGCATTGCTCTTCCTATCCGTGACTATTCCGGCCATATCATCGCATCCATTAGTGTCACCGGTCCTATTTCCCGAATGACGGATCAATTTATTCAAGATAACTATCCACTCATTCGAAAAACTGCCGATGAAATTTCTTACCAATTTGGTTATCAGATAAATCACTGATACATAATCTTAACCATATAATTGCTAAGAGCCCGGTGCTGCCCGGGCTCTTCTAAATTTCTTACTTATTCAAAACAAAATCTACAACCTGCCGTTTAGTTCGAGGTATCAAGTCCTGCTTCTTTAGCCAGCTTGTCAAAACCTTCCATAACAGCATCATAGGTCTTCTGGGAAATCTCCGGAAGCTTACCGCCCCAGGTCTTCTCAGCCTGTTCATAGCCCTTCTTGAACGCATTACGCATCTCTTCGATCTTGCCCGGATCACCACCTGTTAAAGCAGTCGCAAAATCAAGGATACGGCTGGATGTCTGGGAAACGCCCCAATAACCATCTTCCGCAATATCGGCCTGTGCCTGTGCTTTAGTAGCAGCATCTACGGTGAAGTTGACACTGGATAATACACTCCAGATATCATTGGCCTTACCATAGGTCTCTCCCTGCTTGGTCATCATCTTTTCTACAAGACTGCGAAGCTGTTCGGTTCTGGCATCGGCATCTGCTTTCATCTTTGCGATGGTTGCAGTATCCGGCTTGTAGGTCTTTTTCGTAGAAGCTGCTGCGGTCTCCTTAGAAGGCTCATATATGGCACCGGCATCGGTTGTTGTATTTGTTTTCTTTTCTGTGTCTTTCGTTGCTACGGTTGTTGATTTGGCAGAAGCAGCTGCATATGCGCTGTATGCTTCCGATCCTGATGTAATTCCATTTACACTCATTGAAAATCCCTCCCTGGTTTTAAAATGATGATAATAATACTTATCTCATCTATATCATCGGCCAGCCGGGACAAAAAGTAAACCCCTGATTATAAAAAATAAGTTTACTTCTTATTTTTCAAAGTAAATGCAACCCCTCACATATATTTTTGTTGCATTTACTTTAGGAAATCATAGCAGTTGCATTTACTATGAAAAATAAATAGCTATATTCCCCTCTGGCATGGTATCATTCTTTTGCTGTACCCCGGTGTAAAGGAGAGAGGTACCGCTATGAATAAAAATAAACATTTACTTTCTGACGAAAGAATAAGAATTGAAGAGCTTTTGAAAGAAGGTCGTTCCTTCAAGGCAATCGCTAATGAACCGGGTAAAAGTCCTACCACTGTTTCCAGGGAAATCCGTTCCCATACTATTACTAAAAATGTAGGTTCTCCCGGCTGTCCCTATAATAACTGTAAGCACAGATTTTCGTGTACTTCCAGCTTTCTCTGCAAAGAATGTGGTTTCAGACGTTTTCGCTCTCACTGTAACCAGTGTAAACTTTGTAATTCTGTATGTTCCCGGTATGTCCCTGATTCCTGCCGCCTGCTGGGGAAACCTCCCTATGTTTGTAATGGCTGTCCAAAACGTAACCGCTCCTGTACTTTACAGAAGCATCTCTATGATCCTGTTTCCGCGCAAAAGCAGTACGAAGAGAAACTGTCTGAAGCCAGATCAGGTATTTCCCTGACAGAAGATGATATTGCCCACCTGAACGGCATTGTTTCCCCTCTTTTGAAAAAGAAGCAGTCCCTGCATCATATTTGTGTGAACCATCCGGATTCGGTTATGGTGAGTGAAAGTACTATGTACCGTCTTATAGATTATGGCCTTTTTGATGCAAAAAACATTGATCTTCCAAGAAAAGTCCGTTATGCCCGCCGAAAGAGAAAGAAAGTATACAAAGTAGATAAGAGCTGCCGTCTGGGGCGTACCTATGCTGATTACCAGCTTTATATCCGGGAGCATCCTGATCTGCCGGTTACACAGATAGATTCTGTGGAAGGTCGTAAAGGTGGAAAGGTTCTTCTTACCATTCATTTCGTAAAAGCTGAATTCATGCTTGCTTATCTCAGAGACCACAATGATTCCCAATCTGTCATTGATGTGTTTGAACAGCTTTATTTTGAATTGCGTCCGGACAGATTTATGTCACTAATGCCAGTCCTTTTAGGTGATAATGGAAGCGAATTTTCCAATCCCAAAGCTTTGGAATCCGACAGGCAGGGAAACCACCGGACAAAGGTCTTTTATTGTGATGCATCTGCCCCACATCAGAAGGGCTCTGCTGAAAGGAACCATGAATTCATCCGCTTGTTCATTCCCAAAGGAACTCCCATGGATGATTTCTCTCAGGATGATATTTCGGTAATGATGAATCACATCAATTCCTATGGCCGTTCCAGTTTAGGAGATAAGTCACCTTACGAAGTGATGGAATTTTTGTATGGTCCGGAAATTTTAAAACTCCTTGGATGTATTAGGATCTCTCCGGATGATGTAACCCTCAGTCCTTCCGTTTTCAAGAAAGAAGGTGAGCAAAAATGAGCCGCCCACTTTCGCCTATAGAACGTATGGTCCTACATGACAGACTTCTGGAGTTTGAAACTTTAGTTCCTATGACAGTTTCCGAGAGAAGTGCCCTGCGACGCTGGGTAAAAGGTGGACACGATATCAATAGCAATCCATGGAATTTTTATGATGCTGATGGATGGGAAATGAGCTATCTGGAGGCTTTCAGAATGGATCTTGCAGAATATGAATTAATAAAACAGATGGCAGAAGAAAGATAGTCCCCACTAATCGCTTCTGCCATCCACACACCGGGATACAGCTCCATACACTCTTATCAGGGGTGGCTTTTACTATGAAAAATTTTTCATATAAAAATCACTTCCGGGCGGTTATGCCCTTTTTTAAGCTGTATCCCTTGAAACAAGACTTATTTTACGCTAAAAAGCATAAAAAATCATCCCTTTTTTGTATTTTTAGCAAAAGGGATGATTCACAACTGCATTTACTATGAGAAAGTGGCATTTCGAAAAAAATCAAGCAAATAAATTGTAACTATTCAGATCCATGCAAATTATGACAATATGGACATCGAATGCTCGCATTCGAAAGGACATTTGACATAATTTATATGGCGAAGTAACCCCCTTCGTAAAACTTGAGCTGCATTAGCAGCGGTTTTACGAATGGGGTGTTGAATAGTTACAATAAATTTACTTGACCTTACTTGATATAATACTGAAATTATTCATGAAACAGGAAATGCCTAAACTCCTGAACCAGCATACTTATCCAGGTACAGCTGTGCCGTCTGCTCGTCCATAGAAAACCAACGGATCAATTTTTGTATAATTATTTCATTGGTCTTCTTCTCTTCAAGGTTATCTTCAATTAACCGTCTGATCCCCACTTCCCGTTCTTCTTCTCTTCCTTCTTCTCTTCCTTCTGCTTTACCCTCATTAAAAAAGTCCTCTCTTATTTCCCGTAATGCCTGACACATATTGTACTCCTCCTGATCTCCGTTCTGACTTTTATATGTTTCTCTGTTTTCTTCAAAAAAGCTACGACCCGTCATGGTTGCTATCGCCTCCCAGGTTTCTTTGGATAAATGTGCATATCGTTCATCCTTCTCCAGACTAAGAAATTTCCTCTTATCCTTCCGGTAATTCATCGCCCGAAGCAGTTCCCGCAATTCGGTATGAAAGCACTCAAATTCTT
>FR902968.1 GCA_000438155.1 Firmicutes bacterium CAG:95 | reverse complement strand
TGCTCCGGAGCATGCTGCCATAGACATTGCCATTACAACAGCAAGCATACCCTTCATCATACTCTTAATTCTCATAATCGTTTTTCCTCTCTGAAATATGTTTTGTTTTTCCTCTGCTTCACTATACAATACCGTTGTAAAAACCAATGTCCAAAGTATGAAAAATTTGAGTAAATTCCGACACTTATTTTATGCAGTTCTATCTTTATGAGATTTCATCAACATCATAATACTTAAAATCCCGGAAGCAGGCACTTCCTCCTGTTTCCTCTGCCGCATAGCAGAACAGACCAAACCGGCAACCAGTAAAATGATCCAGTTTGAAGTACAGCTTATGCACGGTTCCGATGGGTAGCCAGTCTCCCTTATTTACCCGGTAATAGCAGCGTGCTTCATCCTTCATGTTACAGAAATCTGCTTCAAGACGAAAATCCATCTGGTGTGATTCAACAACAGTTCCTTCCGTCATATCCAATATACCATCTTCTTTTTTATCCAGCATAAGGACTTCATATTTTCCATGATGTTTTGTAATGCCAACTGCAGCATAACAGCTCTGCAACGCACACAAACCTGCGACATCGCCCTCTTTCAATGCAGAAGCATCAACAGTAACCTCAGCTG
>FR902967.1:2975-25864 GCA_000438155.1 Firmicutes bacterium CAG:95 | reverse complement strand
AGGGATTATAATGTATGAAATATGATGTTACCTTTACGGAGCAGGCTGAGAACGATCTTCGCGGTATCTTTGAGTATATAGCATTTGATCTTCTTTCGCCTGAGAATGCAGCCGGACAGTTTGACCGGATCGAAGAAAAAATCCTTTCCTTGGGAGAGTATCCGGAGAAGTTCCGGCAATATGAAAGAGAGCCCTGGAAGAGTCGAAATACACGAGTTGTGCCTGTTGATAATTATGTTATTTTCTATATCCCCGATAAGACAAAGACTGCTTGAACACAAATAAATAGGGTTAAGGAAACTATATAATCTGCCGATATAACAGGTAGCGATGGAAGCGTGTTTTTCAATGGATTGAATTTCGTTGAAAAATGCGCTTTTTCTTTTGAGGATAAACATCGTATTACATATATTTGGAGAAGACTTATGAATATTTGCATGAATCTAAAAAAGGAAGAGCCTAAAAAGATTACGACAACAAAAGAACTGGCTCAGTATATCTTAGAAAGCGGAAATGACGTAGAAAAGATGTCTGAAGAAGACCGCTCAAGGATGGATGCCCAGATAACTGCCAAGCTTCAGTCGGGGAAAAAGCTTTCGCAGAAGGAAATGGATTATTTAAGAAAAACCAATCCCATCATGTACGCACATGCTTTGAGGGTACAAAGAATGGCAGAAGCTGTAGAAGAACAGCTAAAGCATGCAAAGAGCAAGGAAGAGGCTGACCGGATCATATCTTCTGCCCTAAGTGGCATATCAAAAAATGATCCTGACAGGGAGTACATCTTTGCGGCTGTCAACCGTATTTCGACAGAATTTCATAAATCAGGTGCTTATGAGAAACTCCCGAATACAGTTGAAGAGGGAGATAAAGAGGGAAAAGAAAGCGGAGATATTTTTTCTGATGCGGACGATAAAGAAGACGATGGTTTTGATTTAAAGAATTGGAGCCCACTTAGAGAAGTATATGACAGCATGCCCACATTTTCTGTAGGAGTGTAAATGTAAGCAGAGTATCTGGGATGGAAAATGGCAGATCCTACGATGAGGTCGTAGATAAGGCCGTTGAGGTCGTGAACAGCGGCATCACCCAGAGACCTGACTTCGATATCGATTCCTTAGGAGAAATAAAGGGTTGTGGTGCTTTTTGTGCGCTTTGTGGCGCATGTCGGTGGTAAATTCGTTTGATAATCAGATATACAAAAAATGTGTTAATTCCACTTAGAGCTTATGACTTCTTTGAGTGCATCTTAGAGGCGGTGCTTGACGAGGTACATTATATCGCTGTCGGCGTGGTGCATGAGGATAAAGAGTTGCGCTGTACCGTGATGACCGTCTAAAAATGTGTAAAGTGTTGAATAATTCGCTCATGAAATGTGAAAACAGAATTGATAATCACACATGATTTGTGTATAATAAGACTGAACACTTTTGTGAGAGGATGATTACTATGTATTTGAAAAGAAAGGTTGACTTCTTTCTTGAGGAGTGGAAAGCGGATAAAAACAGAAAACCGCTTATTATCAAGGGAAGCAGACAAATCGGAAAGACGGAATCCATTCTGCACTTTGCCAAAGAGCATTATGAGAGCATCATTGAGGTAAACTTTGTTCGTGATGAGAAATACAAGGGCATTATTGCCGATGGTTATGAGGCCGCCGACGTTATTAAAAACATTTCACTGATTGACCCGTCAAAAAAATTCGTGCCCGGGAAAACACTTATATTTTTTGATGAGATTACAGAATTTCCGGAAATCGCTACATCTCTTAAATTCTTTTGTATCGACGGCCGCTTTGATGTGATTTGCAGCGGATCCATGCTGGGTGTCAATTACAAAAAAATTGAAAGCAACAGCGTAGGATACAAAAAGGACTACGAGATGTTCTCCATGGATTTTGAAGAGTTTTTGTGGGCAAAAGGCTATGGAAATGGAACAGTGGAAAACCTGCTTTCCCACATGAAAGCATTTATACCTTTCAGTGAATTGGAGATGGATGTTTTCCATTCCATGTTCTTGGACTATAATATCCTTGGCGGTATGCCTGCGGTTGTCCGTGAGTATATCGAAAGAAATACCTTTGAGGGCACGCTTGATATACAAAAACAGCTTATTGCAGACTATAAAGAGGACATTCGCAAATATGCCTCTGGCGTTGATCAGACAAGGATTATCAATGTATTTAATCGTGTTGCGCCTCAGCTTGCCAGAGAAAACAAGAAATTCCAGATTTCCAAGGTGGCCTCCGGCGCAAGATTTCGGGATTACAGGGGGCGTGCTGAGTGGCTCTGCGATGCCGGTATGGTAAATATCTGCTACTGCATGGAATTTCCCGAACTGCCTCTTGGCGGCAATTACGAGCCGGACACCTTTAAGTTGTATTTTTCCGATACAGGTCTTTTGGTGTCGATGCTGGACGATGAATCTCAGGAAGATTTAAGAGCCAACAGGAATCTTGGGGTTTATAAGGGAGCACTCTATGAAAATATGGTGGGTGAAGCCCTGATTAAGCAAGGGTATAAGCTGTTCTATTACAAGAAGGAGGATTCCACATTGGAAGCAGATTTCTTTATTCGTTCAGCAGTATCCCTGATTCCCGTTGAGGCTAAGGCAAAGAGTGGACGTGCAAAATCCATGAAAACACTGATTGCCTCCGAACATTACCCAGATATCCGATACGGTATCAAGCTGTCAAAAAACAATATTGGACATGAGGACAAAATATATACCTTCCCATACTTTTGCTCTTTCCTGCTCAAAAGATTTATGTCCGGTTTCCATGCAGAGGAAGAAGCGGAATAACAAAGTAAGATGGGGTATTTAGCCAGGAATTGCCTATAATAATAGTGTCAACAAAAATACAACAGAGTTCAGAATAAGACTATGGAGCGAGGTAGTGGATATGGAAAAAGACCCGTTTAAGGAATATTTGAGGGAGTCTGAACCGGATAAAGCTCATAAGGGGTATGCTTGGAGTACGGCAATCGGACTTCAGGCAGTGGACGGACTCAAACCATCTAAATATTTGATTGATACCGCCATTCAGAACATTGAAGGCAAAATCACGATGAAAGAAGCACAAAGTCTTATTGACAGCTACTATGAAGAAAGACCAGTGCACTTGTCTGATGATGAACGTACCGAAGAAGCAGATAAGGTTTCGTCCCGTATTGCAGAAATTCTTTCTGAAACAGCGTTTTCATTTTCACCAAACGCGTATATCTCTATCCACCGTAAACTCTTTCAGGGGATTTATAAACACGCCGGAAAGATTCGAGATTACAACATTACAAAAAAGGAATGGGTGCTTGATGGGGCAACGGTTATGTACGGCAGTGCGTCCGAACTGAGAGTCACACTTGAATATGATTTTTCACAGGAGAAAGATTTTAGTTATAAAGGACTTTCAATGGACGAGATCATCCATCATCTTGCGGTATTTGTTTCAAGGTTATGGCAAATCCATATCTTCGGAGAAGGCAATACGAGAACAACGGCAGTGTTCTTCATCAAATATTTGAGGACACTTGGGTTTTCTGCAGCCAATGATATTTTTGCGGAAAATGCGTGGTATTTCAGAAATGCACTTGTCCGTGCAAACTATACGAACCTGCAAAAGGGTATTCACGAAACAACAGAGTATCTGGAAGCATTTCTCAGAAATCTGCTTTTGAACGAGAAAAATGAGCTTCATAATCGAAATCTTCATATAAGTGGACTTTTGAACGAAGAAAAAGTGGATATTGGAGATGTGAAAGTGGACATTCAGGACCGAAAAGTGGATATGGAAAGTGTACTTTCCGAAAAGGGCAGCGACTTCTCAGTAAAAACGACGGTTCATATCCATAGACTCTTTGAAAAGTTTGGTTTTGATGAGGTGTTTGGAAGAAGTGCAGTTATGGAACTTCTTGAGCTGAAAGGTTCAGGTGCTTCAAAACTTCTTTCCAATTTGGTACAGGCAGATATTATTGAACCGGTATCCGGTCATGGAAAAGGAAGATATAAATTCAAGAAGTAGTTTATAAGATTTTTCTTGAAATTGTCGACACGGTGTGTAGACAATTCAATGTTTTATCTTCAACAGAAGAAAAGAGAGAAAATGGATTTGTTAGACAGTCTGACGCACGGTGGTGTGAGAGGACGGGAATTTAATAAAAATTCCTCCTACTCGGGCGCCAGACCTTAATTTCTCGTGATAATATGCACTGATAGTACGCTTTTCGTCCACATATTCCACATATTTTAGGCTATCCGTAGCGTCCTTGGAAATTCTGTAGCCATTTTGTAGCCACTGGCTGCGACGCAACCTCCGTTGGCTGATTCACCTCAAAGCCGCTTGTTACTATCTATTTCAAGTAAATACATATTAATCATAATACGGTCAAATGAAAAAGTAAATTCCAATTAGATGCGGGGGCAAAAAACTGGAATTAAAAATTTCACTTTACGAAATTGATTTTGATCCGCCCTAAAATTATAGGTTGAATTATAGCTATAAAAGGTGATATACTATAGTCAAGAAATGGAGGTGTTCACATGACGATAGATACCAATACAATGATTTCCATTACGGAAGCAAATCAAAATTTTTCCAAGGTTACTAAACTTGTTGATGAAAGAGGAACAGCTGTCATTCTTAAGAATAATGTTCCGCGATATCTCGTTATTGAGTTTAGTAAGGCGGATGAAAGTGCGGTTGCACCGGATGAGGATGTGCTTGCCATATCAAAAAGACTGCTAAAGAAAAATAAAGAAGCGTATGAGGTACTTGCCAAATGAAGAGACTGAGTAAAGAGCAAATACTAATGCTCCATTCTCAGCTTATAGAAGAATACGGCGGAAGTGATGGGGTAAGAGATTATAATCTCTTGGATTCAGCATTAGAGAATCCGTTTCAATCCTTTGGTGGAGAAGAATTATATCCTACGCTTCAGGCAAAGGCGGCAAGATTGGGATATGGACTGATAAAAAATCATTGTATGATTGATGGAAACAAACGCATCGGCACACATGCAATGCTTGTTTTCCTTGCCATAAATGGTATTGAGCTCGATTACACGCAAAAGGAATTATATGAAACGATCCTTGCTATAGCGGATGGAAGCCTTGAATACGAATGCCTTTTGAAATGGATCTTAGAGCATCAGGTGTGATGGATAGAGTATTGAGCAAAGCAATGAGTCAGTCAATCACATAGAGACCAGGGATATTCTGGGAGACACGAAGAAAGACCTATTGTGGAGTTATTATCCACGATAGGTCTTTCATATTCAATCCGTTAAAAAATCTTCCTACATTTTTTTATAGGCGTTACCCCATTCGACCATTGAGGTCGAGAATAGGTTTCAGAGTAAGTCCCAATTCGCTGAGACTGTATTCAACTTTTGGTGGAACCTCCGGGTAAACTGTGCGAATAATGAGACCATCATCTTCCATGGAGCGCAAACTATCGGTGAGAACTTTCTGACTGATCCCTTCAAGATTTTTCTTTAATTCATTGAATCGCCAGGGGCGTTCCAGCAGATTTCGGATAATCAGCAATTTCCATTTACTGCCGATGAGCGAAACTGTGGTTGCAACCGGACATTCCGGTAATTCTTCTTTTGTTAACATATGATCGCCTCCCTTATATAACATCCTTTTTTACTGTTATTTTGTATATACAGGAGAAAGATTTAAAAAATATTTTTCAGATTTTAAGGAAAAGTATGGATTTTCGGATATGTATTCAGGTGGCTTCTATCCATATAAAACATTGGAAAAACACTGGGGATACTGGTGCAGATATATCTATATTAATCGATATATGGATGCACCAAAACCGGTATATCAGAACCTGTATGAGTTGGTAAAAGAAAAAGATTATTTTGTACTGACAACAAATGTGGATCATTGTTTCCAGAAGGCCGGCTTTGATAAAAACAGAATCTTTTATACACAGGGCGATTATGGTCTGTTTCAATGTAGTGAGCCTTGCCATAAGAAAACTTATGACAATGAAGACGCAATTAAAAAAATGGTGCTGAGTCAGGGATTCCAGATTAAAGACGGGGAGCTGCTAAAACCGGAAGACGGAGAAATAAAGCTTACGGTTCCGACGGGGCTGATTCCATATTGCCCGTGCTGTGGCAAGCCGATGAGTATGAATCTCAGATCGGATCAGACATTTGTTGAAGATGACGGATGGCACCGGGCAGCAGAACGGTACGAGAAATTTATACAGGATCATAAAAAGCAGAAAATAGTGTTCCTTGAACTAGGTGTAGGATATAATACCCCTGGTATTATAAAATATCCATTTTGGCAGATGACAAACACATTTCAACATGCATTTTATGTGTGTCTCAACCAGAGTGAAGCATATGCACCGGAAGAAATAAGGAAAAAGTCTGTCTGCATGAATGAAGATATTGGAGAAATTCTGAAGTGCTAAGTTTATGACTGGATTTTCTGATGAAGAAAAACTTATGCTGTATGGTGCATATGGCGGAACACCATTGTATTTGCAACAGATAAATGAGAAGGAAAGCTTCGAGGGAAATATTAAGAGAACTTATCTGAAAGTAACTTCTTATCTTTATGAAGAGGCTTTGCTGTTGCTACGTCAGGAAGTACAGGAGCCGGGCGTATACAGTGCGATAATCGAAGCGATTGCAAGCGGATATACCAAGGCAAATGAGATTTCTACAAAAATCGGTGAGGACTCAGCCAAGTGCCTGAAATATATTAAAACTTTGTGTGAGCTTGGAATCCTGCATAAAGAGACACCATTTGGAGAAAAGGAATCATCCCGAAAACGATTTATGGCATCTCAGACTTTATGTTTCGATTCTGGTACCGATATGTATTTGCCAACAGAACATTGATTGAAACCGGAGCACAGCAGGCAGTATGGGAAAGACGAATTAAGCCGGATTACTACAGTTACATGGGTCTGGTTTTTGAAAAAGTCTGCATGGATTATTTGAATGCGAAGAATGCGAAAGGCGAACTGCCGATATTATATACCTCTATCGGAAGATGGTGGGGAACCAATGCTGCAACGCATGGTCAGGAGGAAATTGATTTAATTGCAAATGATGGAAAAGATTATCTTTTTGGAGAATGTAAATGGCGCAATGAGAAGCTGGATATTTCTGTATTAAAGGATTTGAAAGCAAAAGCGGATGTGTTCAGTATGAACAGAAAGAATTCTTACTATGTGCTTTTTTCAAAATCCGGATTCACAGAAGCTGTTTTGAATGAAGCGAGATCTGATGACAGTATTCTGTTAGTGGATTTGGCGGAGCTTATGTATTTTTAGAAAAAACTGACCGTTTATTAGAGAAATCTAATGGCGGTCTTTCTTTTTGTCCAAAAGTAACGCTACATCGACAAGAGTAGCAGGGCAACCAAAGGAGAATTTCATAATGGACGAAAAAGCAGAGATTATTTTTATGCAAACAAGATTAGTCAGACTGGCGTCCGAAGAATGGCATCTGCCAGTAGAAAAGATAGTTGAATTATTTAAAAAAGTTGATGTTTTTGGGTATATAGAAAAAGGTCATGGGATTTTCCATTGTGAAGGTGATGAGGTTGTCCTTGATGATATCACAGAGTTTTTGGAAGGAAAGGGGATTAAAATTAATGCATGATTTATCAGATGGATTGATTCTTTAGCATGGAAGCTATTGTTTCAAAACGAAAGATGCAATCAAATGTTTGAAATTTGTGGAGGGTGAGAAGAAGTGTCTGAAGTAACGATTTCAAAAGAAAAAATGGATTTTACAATTGATCTTCTCATTACTATGGCAGTTGAAGAGATTGCTGAAGAGACAGGAAAGGACAGTAAAGAAGTATTAGGTGATTTCCTATGTTCTAAGACGGGCAAGGCTTTATATGATAAGGAAACAAGACTCTGGTGCAATGGCCCATCATATCATCATATATTGCAGAATTATATATGGATGAAATAGGTTAAAGGTGATGGAAAGTTACATTTAACAGGGAATAATCAATTGGCTATACAAAACAATTAAATGCAATTATTGTTCTGCAGACAAGACAATAATAGATGTATTCTAAAGAGTGATATGTATATAGTGTGTGTCAAAAAGATTCATATAACTAAATAGTGTATTTGAATGATATTCATCCACAATATATGAAAACGTGATTGATATATTGCGGATGAATATGCATAATTCCATTTTCGACTTAAAGAAAAGTATAGTGGCAGAATTCCTTGATATTACTTGGATCTTGCCTTTTTTCCTTTTCAGCTTCGTACTTTGATTTGACCTAATATCACAGATGAAGCAGTACAAAAGTATATAAAAGAGCAGGAAGAGGAACATCAAGGCAAGAAGATGCAAGAAGTACCGCTTTATAGCAGGCCGGTAAAAGTGCTTGCGATACCGCTCTTTTGGGCGAGCAGTAAAAATGCCCTTTTGAGGGCTAATACCAAACCACCAGTACAACTGGTGGTTGTTGACTTACTTTATTGATTTAGTAAAACGTTTCATGGAATAGTTCACTCAGACGAATTGAAATACAAAAAGGGGTATGATAATGTTACATTAAACACAAAAATGTTTGAGCATGATGTGTTTATGAAGCTGTCGGCAGGCTTGTAGGAGAATATGAAACTGATAAAAATTGGAGGATAACACATGAAAAAAGGGTTACAAAAAATGGTTTCAATAACTATTGCATTATCAATGCTGGTGGTAGGATTAACAGCGTGTGGATCAGAAAAAACAGTTTCTGATCCACCAACATTATCTCAAAATGAAGAGGATGATTCTGCAACAGGAAAGAATACATATAAAATTGGTGTAGTTGCAGGAGAATCGTCCTCGCCATGGTATATTCGTTCAGCAGAAGGAGCAGAGATGTTTTCCAAAGACACAGGGTACGAAGTGTTTCAGAAAGCCCCTACATCTGTGGATGCGGCAGAGCAGGTTCAGGTTGTTGAGGATGTAATTGCACAGGGGATTGATGCATTATGTATTATTCCCATTGCTCCTGAGGCTTTAGAACCAGTGTTAAAGAAAGCACGTGAAAATGGAATTATAGTTATTGCACATGAAGGCTCCACGCTGACTAATATTGATTATGATGTAGAAGCTTTTACAGAAAAAGACTATGGTGCTTATATGATGGATTTACTGGCTGAGCAGATGGGATACAAAGGAAAATATGTTTGTATGGTGTCTTTCCTTACAACATCGTCCCATAATGCATGGATTGATGCTGCTATTGAACATCAGAAGGAGGCTTATCCGGATATGGAGCTGGTCGAAGAGGAAAGAGTGGAATCACAAGATAGCCAGGAAGGTGCTTATGAGAGAGCAAAGGAATTGTTGAAAAAATATCCGGATTTAAAGGGTATTTTGGGTTCAAGTTCTTTTGATGCTCCGGGTTCTGCAAAGGCTATTGAAGAGTTGGGATTAGTTGGTCAGGTATTTACAACAGGAACATCTACGACATCTTCTTCAAGAAAATATATTGAAGATGGCACAATGACGAATTTTACACTTTGGGATCCGGCCATTTCCGTATATGCAATGTGTGATTTGGCTGTAAAAATATTAAATGGTGAAGAAATCAAAGACGGAGTGGACCTTGGTATCGATGGATATAACAGCATGACTCTGGATGAAACAGGAAAGATTTTAATGGGTTCTGGCTGGGTATGTGTAACCAAAGATAATATGGAAGAATATAATTTCTAGTTATGGAATTTTGAGAAACTTGGAAACGGAGATGTGAACAGGTGAGTAAAAATATACTTTGTCTAAAAGGAATCAGCAAAGCTTTTGGAGGTGTCCATGCACTGGATAATGTGGATCTGTGTGTGAAAGAAGGGCAGATACACTGTCTTATGGGAGAAAACGGAAGCGGAAAGTCAACACTAATCAAAGTAATATCAGGTGTGTATCAGCCGGATAGCGGAGAGATTATGCTGAATGGAAACCTGTATCATAAACTGAACCCTGCCGAATCTGTTCGGCAGGGTGTTCAGATAATATATCAGGATTTTTCGGTTTTTCCAAATCTGACTGTAGCTGAAAATATAATTTTTGGACAGACAGTAGCGGAAAAGCAAAAGCTTACACATAATAAGAAAAAACGACAAAACGCTGCAAAGATTGCACAAGAGATAGGGTTAAAAGCTGATTTATCCGAAATAGTAGAAAACTTAAGTGTGGCAGAAAAACAGATGGTGGCGATTTGCCGTGCACTTTTAAATGATGCAAAATTGTTAATTTTTGATGAGCCTACAACTGCATTAACACAAAAGGAGGTAAAAAACTTATTTGCCTTGATACATAAAATGCAAAAGAAGGGAGTCTCAACATTATTTGTCAGTCACAAATTAGAAGAAGTTTTTGAAATAGCAGAAGAATTTACTATTCTCAGAAATGGGAAAAAGGTTATTACGACAGATGCCGCTTCCATTACAAGAGAAAAATTTATTTTTTATATGACAGGCAGACAGCTAAGTGAGAAGCAATTTGTAATGAATGTCTGCAAGACAGGAGACCCGTTGTTGGAAGTCAGAGATTTGTCCATGGAAGGCTTTTACAAAAATGTGAATTTTTCTCTATATCCGGGTGAAATACTTGGAATTGTAGGATTACTTGGCTCTGGGCGTACAGAACTTGCTTTGTCCTTGTTTGGTGTAAAGCCAGCAGATAATGGAAAAATATTAAAAAATGGTAAAGTTATACAGATAACATCAATTCTGGAGGCAATGAAAAACCGGATTGGGTATGTTCCAGAAGACCGTTTGTCAGAAGGTCTGTTTTTGCCACAAAGTATTAACTGGAATGTCGGAATTGCTAATCTGAAAGCATACAGTGGCCGATTTGGAAAGCTTGAAAAGAAAAAAATGGAACAGGTGTCAGAAGAGTATGTAAAGCAGCTGGACATTGCTACGGATAATATTGACAAAGCATCTAAATTTCTCTCTGGGGGAAATCAGCAAAAAGTAGTTATATCCAGATGGCTTTCATGCAATCCGGATATAATGATATTCAACTGTCCGACAGTGGGTGTAGATATTGCGGCTAAATATGATATTCATGATATTCTCAGAAAACTTGCTTCAAAAAACATGGGAATTATTATTATTTCTGATGATATTCCGGAGGTTTATGCAAATTGCAACAGGATATTTGTTATGAATAAGGGACAAATTATTAAGGAACTGGAAAATGTAGAAACTTCAGAAGAGGAACTGTATGCATTAATGAGTTCAAATTCTTAAATCCGGAGGCGTTTATTAATGAAAACAAAAAGTAAATTTTATAAAAAAAATGAATTTTATATAGCTTGCCTGATTTTCCTTTTAGCATTTTTTATTGAAATGAGAAGTGGTCTGTTTTTTACGTCAAATAATATTCTTGATATTTTACGTGCAATGATTGTTCCAGGAATGTTAGGACTGGCAGAATATATTGTAATGATATCAGGAGGCTGTGATGTATCTTTTCCGTATGTTGCGGCACTTAGTATGTATAGTACAATTATTATATTGAAGGCCGTCAATTTTACGGGAAATGTTATAGTAGCCTTTTTGATTTCCTGTGCGTTTGGAACGGTTCTGGGATTGATAAATGGGTTCATTATTATGAAATATAGATTTCCGGTATTGATTGTGACTTTGGGAACCTGTTCGATATGTACAGGCATTTTATTCGGAATTCTGAATGCGCATGAGATTCCTACCATGCCAGAACCAATTCAGAAGTTTGCAAAAGTAATGCTGATTAAAACATATAGCCAGAAAGCGGGCATGGCAGGAAGTCTTCCTATTGTATTTTTATTGTTTGCAGGACTGGTTGTTCTGGTATGGTTCATTATGCAAAAAACGACAATGGGAAGAAGTATTTTTGCAATTGGAGGAGATGTCAGTTCTGCAGAAAGAATTGGTATCAAAGTAAACCGGGTTTATCTTTTCATTTATGGATTCGCAGGTTTTATTGCCGGACTTACAGCCATGACAAGAGTAGTTTTAATGGATACATGCCATCCTAATACATTTTCTGGCATGGACATGACAGTTATAGCAGCAGTTATTCTTGGAGGAACAAAAGCTACTGGAGGAGCCGGAAGTATTACGGGGGTGCTACTTGGAACTTCATTATTTGTAATTGTAAACAATAGCTTACAGTTAATGGGTATTCCAAATTACTGGCAGAAGTTCTTCCTGGGAATGTTGATTGTTCTGGGAACTGGAGTAGCAGCACTCCAGGTTAGCAAAACGAGAAAGAAAGGAACAGCTGTAAAAGAAGAGCAGATAGAGGGTTAGCGTTTATGATGGTTAATAATTTTTTGAAAAAAATAAAAGTAAAAACCCGGATGAATTCAATGGGTGACAGCGTGCGTAAACAGGTCATATTGCTCATAGTCTTGTTTCTGACCATGTGTATATTAAGACCGTCTATGTTCTTAACAATCAATAATCTTCAGGCTATGACATATCAGTTTCCAGAGTATGGATTGATTGCATTGGGAGTAATGTTTGCTATGATCGCGGGTGGAATTGATTTGTCCTTAGTTGGTGTAGCCAATCTTTCGGCGATTGTGTGTGCCAAAATCCTGATTACCTGTGCAGAAACCGGTATGTCGGAGCCGGCAATTGCAGGAATAATAGTATTATGTGTACCTGTCTGCATGATTATAGGGACCTTGTGTGGTGTCCTGAATGGGTATTTGATTTCCGTTTTAAAAGTACCGGCTATGCTTGCAACATTGGGAACAATGCAGGTATTTGCAGGTCTTGGAATGATTATTACAAAGGGTAAAGCTATCACGGGAGTACCAGAGATATATGTCAGGATAGGCTCTGGAAAAATACTGGGTTTTATTCCAACACCGTTATGCATATATATCATAGCTGTACTTGTATGTTCTTTTCTTATGAGTAAAAGTACATATGGTCTTCGACTAAGAATGATGGGAACCAGTAACAAAGCGTCTGAGTTTGCGGGGCAGGATAATCGTGTAATTATAACTAAGGCTCATATTATGGGAGGAATCCTTGCTTCCTTTTCGGGACTTATCATGCTGGCAAGAATGAATTCAGCACGACCTGATTTTGGAAGTTCATACACCATGCAGTCTATTCTGATAGTTGTTCTCGGAGGTGTTTTGCCGGCTGGAGGTTTTGGAACGGTACGAGGCGTTGTACTGGCAACGTTAATTCTTCAGTGCTTTTCGTCAGGCTTAAATATGTTCCCTTCCATAAATCCATATTTGAAGCAATTGGCATGGGGGTTGACTTTACTTATGGTTATGATTATCAGTGTTCATTCCGGAAGTTTTAAAAAGTTTAAATGGAAAAAAGCATGACAGGTAAATAGCACGCAGGAGGGAATGGGATAGGATTATGCCGACAATTAAGGATGTTGCAAAAGAAGCAGGTGTTTCCATTGCGACCGTATCCAATATAATGAATAATAAGGCGTCTGTGAGTGAGGAAACTTATCAGAAAGTGTATGAGGCAATTGAGAAATTGGATTATAAGCCGAATATGCTTGCAAGAAATCTGAAATCCAACGGAGTAAAGTTTCTTGGAGTAATTGTACCTACTTTTTTAGGAATTTATCAGGATATTTTAGAAGGAATTCAAAGAGAATTATCTGAATATGGATTTTACATTATATCAAGAACGACCGGTGACATTCCAAATAGGGAGCAACATGCTATTGATGAATTTATCAGTCTGGGGGTCTGTGGCATTTTTGCAGTAACTTCCTTTAAAGATATATGCTACTACCAAAAAGCGGTAGATGCAAGAATTCCAGTTGTCTTTATAGAACGGACCGTGGATGAATTAAATTTTTCCAGTGTGGTTTTTGATAACCGCAGCTTATCCCGGGGAATATTTAATAGTTTACTGGATGGAGGCTGTGATATATCAGATATTTATCTCATTACTGGAGAAGTATCCTTCAGCTCAGAACGGGATTTTGTTGTAGGTGCACAGAATGCTTTGTTACAGCATAATTATACGGAAGAAGAGTTAAAGCAATGTGAGGTTTCGTTTAGTGAAATACAGTCTTTTGTGGACATTATGGAAGTTTTTGATGGGATATCCGTTTTTCCAAAATATTTAGTTTTGACAAGCGAACGGATTTTGGACAGTGTGTTAGAGATGTTTTCCGTCAAGGGTGTAGAGAATGTACAGATTTATGTACCAACAGGAGATAGATGGAATAGCTGTCAGATGAATCCAATGATTCATCCTATTCCCAGGAGAGCAATTTATGGCGGACGAAAATGTGCACAATTAATGTTGGAATTTATCAGGAAACCAACTGCCAATGAAAATTTGCAGATGGTAATTCCAACAGAATTGCCTAAAAGAAAACCATTAATAGAAAAAGGGGCAATATCAGGTGGCGAGTTACGCTTGTTACTTACGGCTAATGCAATGTCTTCAGCTATCCTTAAATTAATTCCGGGGTTTACCCGTGAAACGGGAATTACAATAGAAACCAAAGTATTTAATTATCAGCAGGAATTGTATGATGAGATTATGAAGCAACACGAAGAAGGTTCTTCCTATTATGATATATATATGATGGATTCTCCCTGGATTGAATATTTTAGACAGATTAAGTGTGTACTTCCCCTAAATGTTTTTTTGACACAGGACTTGGAATATGTACATAGTTTTGTCCCGGATATATGGAATAAAATACAGGGAAGAAATAGAGATATTATGGGTATTCCTATTGTAAGCATGACACAATTGCTATTATATAGAAAAGATTTGTTTTCAAGTCCGGCCTTGCAAAGAGCTTTTTATAAAATAAATGGTTTGGAAATGAATCTGCCTGCAACCTGGACAGAGTATAATTTACTGGCACGTTTTTTTACCAGGCAGTATTTTGAACATTCACCCACGGAATATGGAACCTGCCTGCAAGGGAAGAAACCAAATGGAATTATACAAGAGTTTTTTCCAAGACAATGGAGCTTTCATGCAGAAATTATGAATAAAACAAAAGTTGTTATGAATTCTGTCCAAAATATACGTGCGGTATCAAATCTAAAGGACACATATGCCTATTCATATCCGGATATATGGGATTTAATGGAAAATGAACAGATTGCAGAGTTTGCCAAAGGCAATATTGCAATGATTAATACTTATAGTGGACATTTTAAAAGTATTTTGGATTCCGGATTTCGGTGTGTGGGAGATAACATAGGTGTGTCCGTGCTTCCGGGTAAATATTCACTCATTGGAGCATGGCTCCTGACAATCAACAGCAGATGCAAAAATCCGGAAAAAGCATTTTCGTTTATTAAATGGATTACAACAGAAGAACATGCAATGCAATGTAGTATTTTGGGAGGTTTCATGCCGAAGCAGTCTGTCTGCATGAATGAGCAGATTAAGACTATTTATCCATGGAACGAGTCACTGGGTGATTATGTAAAAATGGAACATCAAAGAGAAAGTCTCAGAAATGTGAAAGGTACGTATATTAACAATTATACCATAGAAAATATTATCGCAGATGGTCTTCAGGCAGTTTTACAGAATAAATGTGAAATTGAAGTAATGCTTCAGAACTGCCAGGAACAGATATACACAATGATACATGAATGGAAGTAGCTAATATGATAAAAATAATGCCATCTATGCTTGCTGCAAATCATGGATACATTCAGGAAGAAGTAAAAAGAGTTGAGAAATGGGGTGTTGATGCCCTGCATCTGGATATTATGGAATTGGATGCTGTGTCAGATATAGGATTTTCTCCCCGCATGATAGAAGCTATCCGCTCATACACACGGCTTCCTTTAGATTGTCACATGATGCTATGTAACTATGAAAAAGGAATTTCATGTTTTTCAAAATGTGGAATGGATCGACTTGTTATGCAGTATGAAACAGCAGAAAATATAAAAAGCCTCATAGAGCAGGCACGTTATTACGTAAAAAAAGTCGGAGTAGCTATTGGGCCAAATACACCGGTGGAAGGAAAAGAATCACTCTTTCAGATGTGTGACATAGTTACATTTATGAGTGTTGAACCAGGACAGGCCGGTTCCGTGTTTTGTGAAAATGTACTTGAAAAAATAATGCGTTTTCATCAGATTACATATTCATGGGAAAAGAAACCGGAAATATGTGTAGATGGCGGAATTAACTTAAAAAATGCTATAAGATGCCGTGAATATGGTGCAGATGGAATTATTGTCGGAACAGCTCTTTTTCATAATGATTGCCCGGAGAAGTTTATTACAACAGTACGAAATGGAGGATAAGAAATGATTTGTTATAACGAAAAAATAAAAGTAAATTCAGAGGTTTGCCATCCTACTTTTTTTGATATTTCTGATAAAATTAGGAAAGCAATTCAAAATTCAGGAGCTAAATCAGGTATATGTGTTGTCTATTCGCACCATACAACTTGCTCTATTATGATTCAGGAACTTTCCCATGATAAAAATTATTATGGTTTGGAATATTTGCAGCAGGATATCTGCAATGTAATGGAGAAATTGATTCCTACCTGCCGGTCAGAGGGTCAATATATGCATCCAGGACCTAAGCATATTGACTTTGCAATGAATGAGGTAGGTGAAGTTGGCGAATGGACATGTTTAAATACGGATGCGCACTTGAGATCCTGCATTTTTGGTAGGTCAGAAAGCATTGTGATTGAAAACGGAAGACCAGATTTGGGAGAATTTGGTCATGTGTATATGATTGACTGGGACCAGGTCAGAGAAAGGGAGAGAATGGTCCAAATTCAGATAATCGGAGAATAAATTCTACTTATAAGATGGGGTAGACTATGGAAAAATATAGTATTGGAATAGATTTTGGAACGCTCTCGGCAAGAGCTGTATTAGTAAATGTTAAGAATGGAAAGATATTGTCAGAAAGCGAATTTATCTATCCGCATGGGGTGATTGAGGAAAGTATGCCAGATGGAACACTTTTACCAGAGGGATTTTCATTACAACACCCTGAGGATTACCTGGATGCATTGAAAAAGGTTATTCCAGAGCTTTTAAAAAATACAGGGGTGGAAAGATCGCAGATAGTTGGAATCGGAACAGATTTTACATCTTCTACCATGCTGTCTGTTTTAGAAAATGGGACACCATTGTGTTTTCTGCCAGAATATAAAAACAATCCTTTTGCTTATGCGATTCTTTGGAAACATCATGCTTCACAAAAGGCAGCGGATAGGATTAATCTGATTGCAAGAAAAACAAATCAGCCATGGCTTGATAATTTTGGGGGAAAAATTTCATCGGAATGGGGTATTCCAAAATTATTGCAGATATATCAGGAAAACAGAGAGATTTATGATCGCATGAGTGTCTGGATAGAGGCTGCAGACTGGATTGTCTGGATGCTTACAGGCATAGAAAGTCACAGTTACAGCACCATGGAGTTTAAAACGATATGGGATCAGCAGACGGGTTTTCCGACCAAAGATTTTTTCCGTAAAGTAGAAGCCGGGTTTGAAGAAAAAGTGATTGATAAGTTGGGAAAAAATTTTTTGCCTGTTGCTGCAAAAGCGGGAGGATTAACTGCTAAGATGGCAGAGATGACAGGGCTGTCTGAGGGAACTCCGGTCAGTACAGGTATGGTAGATGCTTATGCAAGTTTGCCTGCCGTAGGGATTGATCAGCCTGGGAAAATGCTGTTGATTGTAGGTACATCCGTATGTGAGATTTTAGTTGAGCAGGAAGGAAGAAATATTCCAGGGCTGTGTGGAAAAGCAAAGGATGGTATTTTGCCCGGATTCTTTGCCCATGAAGGAGCACAATCAGCTGGTGGTGATATACTGGCATGGTTTGTCAATCATTGCTGTAGTGAAGAGTACGTAAGAGAGTCCAGGCAGCGTAAGGTATCTCGGCATCAGATATTGACAGAGAAAGCAGAAAAGATGGAGCCGGGGGAAAGCGGGCTTATTGCTTTAGACTGGTGGAATGGAAATAACTGCATATTGGATGATATGTACCTGAGTGGATGCATATTGGGGATGACATTGTCTACAAGATCAGAAGATATTTATAGAGCTTTAATGGAAAGTATTGCCTTTGGTACCAGAGTAAATGTAGAACAGTTTGTAAAATATGGTGTGAGAATAAATGAAGTCTTAGCTTCTGGCGGAATTTGCAAGAAAAATCCATTGATGATGCAGATATATGCGGATGTATTGAATATACCTATATCTGTGTCAAAGGTATCGCAGGGGCCGGCACTGGGCAGTGCCATGTTTGGAACTGTGGCAGCAGGAAAAGACGGCGGTGGTTATAATACTATTTTTGAGGCAGTTACTAATATGAAAGCACCTATTGAAAAAGTATATTACCCTATTCCACAGCATGTGCAGATTTATAATTGTTTATATGAGGAATATCGAAAATTACATGATTATTTTGGTCTTGGAAGTAACAGAGTGATGTATCATTTACATGACATGAAAGAAAAAGTGAGGAGATAAGTATGGATTCCTATGAATGGATTCTGGAAGAGCTAAAAAGAGCACTTTATTCTGTAGAGAAGGAAGAACGGGTTCAGTTGAAACAAAAGTTACTACAGGCAAAAAGGGTGTATATTGCAGGAATGGGACGTTCAGGATTGATTGCGGGGTGCTTTGCCATGCGTCTGGCACAATTAGGGTTGCAGGCAATGTTGGTTGGTGAAACAACAGTAACGGCTATCCAGCCCGGGGATTTACTGTTAATTCTGTCAGGTTCCGGAAATACAAAAACCCTGGTACAGTATGAAAGTAAAGCAATAAAGGCTGGAGCAGAGGTGGTATTGTTAACGGTAGATACAAAAGGTGAAATTGCTCAGAACAGTAATCTTGTTGTGACAATACCAGCGGCAGTAGCAAAATTCTCGACAGATTCGGAAAGTTTCTCTGTACAGCCTATGGGAAGCTTATTTGAACAAAGTGTGCTTCTATTATTAGATATCATAGTTATGGAATTAATGAAGTCGCTTGGTGAAACAAATGAAACAATGAAAGCAAGACATGCGAACCTGGAATAGGGTGAGTATTAAGTGTTGCGGGAATGGTTTTGAACGAAAGAAAAGGGAGATAGATATTAAATGGAATTGGGATTATGCTTGTCTTTTTGCAATAAAAGGTGGAAAAACCCTGAGACATTAGCAGATTTTGTGGATTCACTCGATATAAAAAAGGTAATGTTTTCTTGGGATATGGTCAATCCATGGTGGGATGAAAAACGACGAAACATTATTGCAGTAAATTATGCAAAGGAATTTAGAAAGCGTCATATTGAAATAGTGACATCTTTTTCCGGAACAGCTGCTTATGTATATGGAAATCTTCTTGCCGGAACGGAGTTGGAAAGAAATATTGGTTTGGATTTTTTTAAAAGAGCCATAGATGTGGCTTCTGTTATGGAGATTCCATCCATTGGGACGCCGGCCGGCTGTATGTGTCAGGAGGATTTAAGAGAGGAACGTACTTATTTGAAAAGACGGGAGGAAATGATTGATTATATTAAAGAGTTATGTTGTTATGGAAAGGAAAAAGGTTTAAGGGAAATTCTCCTGGAACCGACACCTGTCAGAGCAGAAATACCTAATACAGCCTCTGACTCTTTAGAATTAATGAAGCAATTAAAGGGAGAAACAGATATTCCCATTGGACTTGTTTTGGATTGGGGACATGTTTTATGTCCATCTTTTAACGGAGAGCCCAGTGATATGGAGTATTGGCTGGATGTATGTGGTCCTTATGTAAAAGCATGCCATTTGCAACAGTGTGATGGAATTGCAGATTGTCATTGGGGATTTAATAATCCGGGTATCGTGACAACAGAGATGATGCGAAGAGTCATGAAACATCCCGCTGCACATGTAACGCAGTATTTAGAGTATTGCCCGGCGTTTGAAACATCTAATGAGGAAGTGGTTCAGACTGTAAGAAATTCTTTACAGTACCTTAGAAAAATAGAAGTTTAAAAAGTTTAGTGACTGTCTAGAACCAATGTCACTTAGTTAAGCAAAAACAGTTATCTACAGAATACAGTTTTGATAGATAAAAATTGCAGTAAATCTGCTTGTTCATATAACTGAATAGTGTATTTGAATGACGTTCATCCGCAATATATCAAACGTGATTGATATATTGCGGATGAATATGCATAATGTGCGTAAGAAGATATGACTATACATATATTGGTTGGAGTTGATATAGATGAAGACATGTAAACAACTGGCGGCAGAGTGGGAGTATTGGAACGTACCATTATGCTCTGTGCAAGGCAGGAAAGCTCAGCGGAGCAATAAAGGTGGGAAGATGCTGGCAAATTCCGGAGGATGCAAAGAAACCGGCCGATGGAAGAGTTACTTCGGGAAAATATATAAAGAGAAAAGAGATATGATACAGAAATGAAGGGAGAAGGAGTTCGTGATATTTTGAAGCTTGGAGTTGCTTTTTCCGGAAAGAAAGTCTGTGTTAAGATAAAATGAGAGTACAATAAATAGCAAGGAGAACAATGGCAAAGCATAAATCCTCTCTTAAAATGATTTCTATGAGATTATTTTAAGAGAGAATTTTAGTTTGTTTACTATTATTGACGTAAATTGAGATAATGTATATAATAATATACATAATACCAGAGCCAAAAGGTCTAAGCCCACATGAGCTTGCTCATAAGTGGGTGAAAGACCTTAGGATCCGCCCCGATATGAGTATAGAAGTGGAATGATAATCCCCCAATATGCGAATATTGGGTAGGATTGTGGGCGTGCGTAGCACGAAGCAATCCGTAGGTATCAAGGTCGGGGGCTTTTGAGCCCGACATCATTTACATAAAAGAAGGAAAGTATGACGATGAAAAAAGCAGCGTATAATATAGTACCAGCAACCGAAAATATATTAAAGACAATGGGCGAGCAGATTAAGCTGGCCAGATTACGACGTGATTTGTCGGCAGAGTTAGTGGCAGAACGTGCCGGAATAAGCAGAGCGTCATTATGGAAGGTTGAGTCTGGAAATCCTGCTGTAGCCATTGGCATATATGCTGCAGTGTTGCATGCACTTGGAAATATGGACAGGGATCTGGCTCTTGTAGCCAAAGATGATGAGATGGGAAGGCAGATGCAGGACCTGAATCTTATGACGAGAAAAAGAGCTTCAAGGAGGAAGGGGTAATGGCGAAAGAAGAGAAAACCATATATGTTTATGATCATTTTACCGGCAATGCCCCTGTTTTGCTTGGAAAACTTAATGTTGGTATTATCAAGGGCGGAGAGGCATATTCGTTTGAATATAATAAAGATTGGCTGGCAGAAAATAAGCTGCAGTTAAATCTGGATCCTGAATTGCTGCCATTCACCGGAAGACAGTTCCCGGCGGAAAAGAATATATTTGGAATATTTGCAGACGCATCTCCTGACGAGGAAGAGGATCTTTTGATCAGCCGGTTTAAGGTGATGGAAGTGGAAGGATAAGGTATTCTGTTTATATGATTTTGCTGTCATATCCTATTGCAATCTGGTAAAGCTGCAATAGAATATGGCAGCGGCTAAACCGTTGAAATAAAATCACGTTTAAATTGTACGGCGGTAATTCCTTCATAGCGCTTGAACATTTTACAGAAATAGCTTGCGGTACAAAATCCGGTTTCTGCTGCAATCTGCTCAATGGTCATTGATGTGCCGGTAAGAAGCTCTTTGGCAACCTGAATGCGGCGTTTGGCAGCATATTCCATAGGCCGGGTATGGAGCATGGTGCGGAAGAGCAGACACAGATGCTGCTTGCTTACACCGCAGTGGCTGCATAATTCTTCCATGGTGATGGAAGCCTGATAATGATTGTTGATATAATCAATGGCCTTGATTAGTGCCGGATGATAGGTGTTGCCGGATTCCCTGTGGGAAATGCAAAGGTTGAACTCCACAAGGAAGGAGTATAATAGTCCGGATGCACGATAGTTGCCAAGCAGATTGTCCGAATGCAGGGCGTCATGCATGGAGCGGAACAGATATTCCAGCCGGGTAGTTTCTGTCAGATGGAAAATACCCGGCTCTTTCATGTCAAGATTTCCTAATAGCAGGGGAAGAGCATCCCCGGCAGGGACAATCCAGTGAATGTTCCATACATCCTCATCCGGATAATATTCATGCGGAAAATCAGCCGGGAGATAGAGAACCGTATTTGGTGGAATCAGACATTTCTTATTTTCATAAAGTAAGGTACCACTGCCCTTTGTACAGAACAGAATCTGGGGGCAGGGATACCCGTTCCTGCGGATCACGTGATCCTGACATTGCTGTAATCCCATATTCATTAAATAAACAGGGAGCTCCTTTTCGGAGCCGATAATCGGATAGTCACAGAAAATCATAGGGAATACCTCGGTTGAAATTAGAGTATTTATGAAATAAAAATGAAACAAAAATAAAGCAAGTCATATTCATATCGTTATATTTCTATAATATGGTTTCATGACTTTTGTGTCAATCCATATTATGATGTAAGTGTCAAAAGTCCAAATGCGATTGTGCTTGCACAAATGAGCATTTCAGACTTATTGACATGCCAAACACTGAAAACGTAATAAAATGCTGTGAATATGGCATTTTATGGGAGTTTGAGGTGCTTGAGAATTGCAGAAATTGCAAAGCAATGTAGCGATTCGGACACATCAATGAGTGGCAAAATTATTTTCACGAAATGTCTGCAATTGAGTAAAAGAATAGATTTATATGGTGAAGTATTAAAAAGAAAATAAGGCAGATACCCACAGTATCGAAAGGAGAACCCCAAATGAGAATCGAAGAGATTGCGGCTGCCGGAAGCCCGAAGAGTAAGATGATTTACCATGAAAATCCGGAAATGTTACATGTGAATACCTTGGCACGGCATTCCTAT
>FR902967.1:0-2956 GCA_000438155.1 Firmicutes bacterium CAG:95 | reverse complement strand
CGGCATTCCTATTTTATTCCGTTTGCGAAGGGACAGGATCCTTTTGCGAAAAGAGAGGAGTCCGAAAGTCTTGAGCTGCTGAACGGAGACTGGAACTTCCGGTATTTTGACAGTATTCTGGATCTGGAGGATGATTTCCTTCAGGTGGAAAGTGAGAAGACCATTCCGGTACCATCGAACTGGCAGCTATATGGATATGACAAGCCGCAGTATACGAACGTGGCATACCCGATTGTGTTTGATCCGCCATTTGTTCCGGATGATGATCCGGTCGGCATCTACAGCAGAGAGTATTCTTATGTAAAAGATGGTAAGGATCGTATTCTGGTGTTTGAAGGTGTGGACAGCTGCTTCTATTTATATATTAATGATGCATTTGTGGGATATTCACAGGTATCTCATGCCATTTCCGAGTTTGATATTACCGGTTTTCTTAAAGAGGGTGAGAATAAAATTACGGTAGCAGTTCTGAAATGGTGTGACGGCACTTATCTGGAAGATCAGGACAAGATCCGGCTCTCCGGTATTTTCCGTGATGTGTATGTATTAAGCCGTCCGAAGGAAAGACTGGAGGATTATCAGGTAAAAACCATCCTATCAAAGAAGGGAGAACCGGCGCAGCTTGCGCTTACAGTAAAGGGCTGTGATGTGCAGGCGGTGCTTTCCGATCCGGATGGAATGGAGGTCAGCCGGTTTGAGGTAAAGAATGGAGAGAACGCTGCCGTACCGGTCGCAGATCCCAGGTTATGGTCTGCAGAAGCTCCGGAGCTGTATACTCTTACCCTGACGGCCGGGGAAGAAGTCATTGGCGATAAAGTAGGTTTTCGTAAGATTGTTGTTGAAAGCGGTGTGGTGAAAATCAATGATGTACCGGTGAAATTCCGTGGTGTGAACCGTCACGACAGCTATCCGGAAACCGGATATGTGTGCTCGGTTGCACAGATGGAAAAGGATCTCATACTGATGAAGCGGCATAATATCAATGCAGTGAGAACCTCCCACTATCCGAATTCTCCGCTGTTTTATCAGCTGTGTGATCAGTATGGTCTGTATGTGATTGATGAAAATGACATGGAATCCCATGGCTGTGTGGAGGTTTATAATGATCTGACCGGTTATGGAAGCGACGGTTACCGCGGTATTGCCCTGCTGGCATCCGATGAGCGGTTTAAGAAAGCTATCCTGGACCGGATCGAGGCACTGGTAACGAGAGATTATAATCGTCCCTGTGTCGTGATGTGGTCTCTGGGAAATGAAAGCGGCTATGGAACCAATATGCGGGCGGCTGCAGAGTTGGTGAAAAAGCTGGATGATACGCGGCTCGTACATTATGAAAGCACGTTAAAGCTGGACGAGACCTCTGATGATGTTCTGGATCTGGTATCCGAAATGTATACCTCTACAGAGGATATGAAGAAATATCTGGAAAAGGAGGAAGAGACAAGACCGTTTATCCTTTGTGAATACTGTCATGCGATGGGAAACGGCCCTGGCGATCTGGAGGATTACCATCAGACATTCCATTCAAGTGAACGGTTCTGCGGAGGTTTCATCTGGGAATGGAGCGATCATTCCGTGATTCTGGGAGAAACACCCGACGGGAAGCCGAAGTATGGTTATGGCGGTGACTGGGGCGAGAAGCATAATGACGGCAATTTCTGTATGGATGCACTGACCTATCCGGACCGGACACCCCATACAGGACTTTTGGAAACAAAACAGGTTTATCGTCCGATCCGGGTGGAGAAGGGAGCAAAGGAAGGCGAGTTCGTTCTTCACAATTTATTGGAGCATGTGGATCCGGGAACTTATCTGGAAGGAACCTATGAGATCTCTTATGATGGAGTTGTCGTTTCCGGCCCTGTCTTTGCATTCCATATGGAGCCGCTTGGAAGTACCATGATTGAGGTTCCGGAGGTAAAGGATTTTGAGGAAGAGGAAGCCTATATCCGCTTTATCTTCCGGGCAACGAAGACCCTTCCTTATTGCGAAAAGGGATATGAGGTCTGTTTTGACCAGCTGCCAATCAGCGAAAAGGGATATGAGGTCTGCCTCGACCAGCGGAAGATCAGTGAATCGGGAGCTGCGGATCTGACAGCAGGAAAAGAAGCAGATAAATCAGCTGCAGAGAAGACAGCGGCAGAGAAAGCAGTAGAAGATCATGCAGTAACAGACAATATGGTAACGGAGAAAGCAGTGTCAGGTGATGCGAAGGTTACAACAGAGCCGTTCACGGTTACGGTGGATTTTGGCAGTGTTTCCTATCGCTTCAATAAGAGAATTTCTGCGATCGATTCCATCTGTTATGAGGGAAAAGAGATTCTGGAAAAGCCGGTAGAGTTCAATTTCTTCCGTGCACCGGTAGATAACGATGTCATGAAGCAGGACTGGTATCGTGCTCACTTAAATGACAGTATTGCAAAGGGGTATGGCGTGAAGACAGAGCAGGAGGGAGATCAGGTGATTCTTACCCAGCGTCAATCCTTTGGCTGGAGCATTTATCAGCCGATTGCCTATATGGATGTGAAGTATGTCTTTTCCAAAAAGGGTATAGACATTCATTGTGAGGTGGAAACCGGAAACAAGGTGCCGTTCCTTCCAAGATTCGGACTCCGGATGTTTGTATCAAAGGCATTTGAGAAGGTATCTTATTATGGATATGGTCCTTATGAAAGCTATATTGACAAGCATCAGGCAAGCTATATGGGCAACTTCGAAGCGAAGGTGAGTGAAATGCATGAAGACTACATCCGCCCGCAGGAGAATTCTTCCCATTATAACTGTAAGCATATGAGCATTTCGGATGGGAGTGTGAAGCTTACCTTTACACATCCGGATGGCTTTTCCTTTAATGCTTCTAAGTATACGCAGGAAGAGCTTGCTGCAAAAAGGCATAACTTCGAGCTGGAAGAGTGTGGACAGCATGTACTTTGCGTAGATTATAAGATGGCAGGTG
>FR902966.1 GCA_000438155.1 Firmicutes bacterium CAG:95 | reverse complement strand
AATTAATTCTTATTATAACGAAGGACATAATTCTGGCCTGATCGAAGGCCGGAATCAAGGCATCCAGGCCCTGATCCTCGTCTGCAAGGACTTTGGCTGTAACTTTGAAAACACGCTCACCCGTATCAAAGACAGCTTTTCTTTATCCGATGACGAAGCTCTGGAAGATATGAAGCTATACTGGTAAATCCTTCGCAGCCATGAACCTTTCGTAGACCTCCTGCCAGCACTCCTCCGGAATCATGGGCCATTGGCACCTGCCATACTTCCGAGTACACACAATTCCATAGCCTGTGCAAGGAGGCTTCCATGTGAGGAATCAGCTCCCCAAAGCATCCATTCCGTAATTCTAGTTCCGTCAAGGTCAATAGGTCAATATAGAAATAAGAAACATATGAGATTGTACTGTAATGCAGGAAGGACACCTGCAGAAGCTGCCAGGTCAATGAAATCAAAGAAATTATTATATGGAACGTGCAGCAGAGCTTCTTTTACAGCCGGATCATAAAATCACCGATATTGCCAGGCGTCTTGGCTACACAGATAATCATTATTTCAGCAAAGCCTTCAAGAACTACTATCACATTTCACCCACCCAGTATCGCAGCTCACACGTGAAAACACCCTCATGACTTTCATGAGGGTGTCTGGCATTAAACATCTTATCTTTTTGTCCTATCTCTATTCCTGCGAATCTCTCCGTTCTGCAAGTCTTTCTGTTCCGCAAATCCTACTTTTCCAGATCCAGTGTTTCCAGTAATTTCCGGATGTCCTCAACGCTGAGCCATTCGGTGTTGTTACCGGAGCTGTAGGAAAAGCCGTCTTCTACCTTGCGGCCGCTTTCGTTGATCTTCTGCTTATCATTCCATACCACCTGCGGATATACGATGAAATGCTTGTCATACTCATAGGTAGTAGCAGAATCCTCCGTAGTTACCATGATTTCATGCAGCTTCTCGCCGGGACGGATACCAACCTCCGGCATCTTACATCCGGGAAGCATTGCTTCTGCAAGATCCGTAATCTTAAAGGAAGGGATCTTACTGATGAAGGTTTCCCCACCGGTTGCTTCCTCAAGAGCCTTGATCACAAGCTCTACGCCCTCCGTCAGACTGATCCAGAAACGGGTCATGCGGTAATCAGTAATCGGCAGCTCGTTACCGCCATTTTTAATGATGTTATGGAAAAACGGAATAATGGAGCCACGGCTTCCTGCCACATTTCCATAACGCACGATGGAAAAATTAATGTCCTTGGAACCGGCATACGCATTCGCTGCAATAAACAGCTTATCCGAAACCAGCTTCGTGCCACCATAAAGGTTCACCGGGTTCACCGCCTTATCAGTAGATAAAGCAACCACCTTCTTCACATCGGAATCCAGTGCACAGTCAATGACATTCTGGGCACCATGGATATTCGTCTTAATTGCCTCGTTCGGATTGTATTCACATGCCGGAACCTGCTTTAAGGCTGCGGCATGAATGACATAATCCACACCCTCAAAGGCTCGCATCATGCGTTCCTTATCACGCACATCTCCGATAAAGAAACGAAGCCTGTCCGCATATTCCTTAAATTCATTTGCCATGATAAACTGCTTAAATTCATCTCTGGAATAAATAATAATCTTCTTCGGATGATAATGAGTCAGCACATATTTCGTAAAACATTTACCAAAAGATCCTGTTCCTCCGGTAATCAGTATGGTCTTGTCATCCAATAACATAATTTAAATCTCCTTACTATTCGCTGTACATACGCTTATA
Source organism: Firmicutes bacterium CAG:95 (assembly GCA_000438155.1). Taxonomy (GTDB): domain Bacteria; phylum Bacillota; class Clostridia; order Lachnospirales; family Lachnospiraceae; genus Suilimivivens. The sequence goes on along the minus strand of FR902966.1, from coordinate 30,129 downwards.
TCTTATCACATATCTGTGATAACTTCAAACACTAACTGGGCAGGACCCAGGTTCCCGTGAAGTATAGCAATTCAGCTATGATATTCATAAGCTGTCAAATTACAGATATTTATTAACATAATCCGTAGCTGTTCAGTACCTTCACAGTTACGATGCAAAATCCATTTAAAATCAGCTTCGCTGATGGGATTTTGCACTATTGAATCATATTCGTACGGTCTTGGCAGCATGTGCTTCGACCTGTACTGAATAGTTACCATAATCCTTATTTATTTAACTGAACAGATTTCATAGATCGTCCACATATTCTTCCGGGCGACTTCTTCATATGAAATCTCCCCGGAAGCATCGGAGCCATCCGGGAATTCTGTCCCGAGAAGCCGTTGCAGCTCCTCCCCCTGATTTTCACAATCTGCCATATAAATAATGTATTTCTGAGACTCTGCGGCATTTCCATTCAGGAAGTTCTCACTGGTAAGAATCTCTCCCTCTCCTGAAATGGAAGCAAGATAAATATTTTTGTACTCACTCAGTTCATCCAGAAGCCACCAGATATGCGTTTCGGAAGCTTCATTATACAGAACAATCACCGGCGTTGTTTCATTCCGGTGGACAAATTCCTGCACCCCTGCTTCCTCCGGATAAAGGAAAAATACTTTATTACCGGTCAGATTCAGTGCCGCCATCAAAACTACTACAAGCACCGCCTCTTTACCTGTGATTTTCTGCTTCTTACCCGGTGCACTCTGTTTTCCGTTCTCTTCCTGCGGCAGATTTGGGGATGCCATCAATGCGATCCGTTCAGCAGCCTGTGCATTTCCCTGTTCCATTTCTTTCAGCACCATATACAGGCTATATACCAACAGGAGAACCAGGACTCCGTAGATCGGAAGTTCATAGCGGTTTGAAGTTTCTCCAAGCAGCAGTGCCGTCTTCGCAACCGTGAAAAAGTATCCTGCTGCGGTAAACAGTAAAAGTCCGACCGGCGGGGTGAAGGTCTAAAAGTCCGCCCGGCGGTGTCAGTATCCTCTCCCGCTTCTGTTCTCTGCCTGACCTTTTCGCCCTTTTCTGTAAAAACCGGTTGGTCACGGCAATCAGACAGATCAAAAGGAGCCAGATTGCCAGAAAACCGCCCATCATATATTTATCAAACAGTCCGGCAAAAAACTGTATTCGTTCCAGGGTATTGGAAGCATTGGTAAACTCACCGACCGCCTCCGTTCCACGGTATCCCTTGAAAATATGGGAAAGTGCCGAAGGATAATAAACAAGTGCTGCGCCAAGGGCGGCTGCACACGTTCCCACATAAGCCACAAGGCTCTTCCATTTCTTTTCCTTCAAAAGATACAGGCAGAATCCGACTCCCAGGAAGAAATGAAAAATAATATAATAATACTGTGTCAGGAATCCGAGAAACACCGTAACAGCAAGCAGCAGATAAAACTTCCAGTTCTCCCTTTTCCGAACAAGGGCACGCAGATGCAGGCACAGGCATAACAGTACAAACACGGTCAGCCACTGGTACATCCGGATAAACATCACGCCCGAAATCACCGCAGCACCAAAGCCCCACATCGCACAGACAGTTCCGGCAAGGGCATATCCCCTTTTCCGGTAAGCCTGCTTCTGACTGTCTGAAAGCTCCGGCTGCCTGCTCATGGGATATACCGCTGTAAGATAAGCGGCATAGGCAAGCAGGATAAAGGAAATCACAAACCCTGCAAGATTTACACTGATTCCCTGCCATTTGCTGAAAATCCCGGGTGTCAGGGAGCACACCGTATGAAGCAGATAATAATAAAGCGGAGGATGCACGTCCCACGACTGCATCTGCTTCACCACCCCGTACCGGAACTGCTCTCCCGGCAGCACCACAAGTTCATTTCGAAAGCTTTCACCGGTTGTCCATTCCCTGTCATTTACGAAAAGACCCGCTGTCTTATTGGAGGAATAGTAGGAATACAGCTCATCCTCATGGAATCCGGCCTTGCGGCTTCCATAATAAAACAGCACAATGATCTGCAGACACAGAAGCAGTACCATTCCTATGAAAAAAATCTTTTTATTCTTTTTCTCCACGCAAGTTCTCCTCTTGAATCTTGTTTTTCCGTAATGCCCAATGCACCTTGCGTACCAGCTTTGGTGCCGTTCCGAGCAAAAGAAGATAGGTTTTATTCTTCTTTGTCAGGTAGGGATTCTTCCGGATCTCCTTTTTGTGCTTACGAAGATATTGCTTCACCTGCTGATAAAACTCATTGTCGGAATTCATCATCGTAACAGGAATATGCAGCATATAATCCAGCCGTTGAAACAGCCCGAACCGCATTGCTTCCTGTGCAAGAAGCGGGTACTGCTCCTCCACAATCCTCGAAACCCGGTCTGCATTCCTTACAATATCCGTAAACACGGAAGGAAAATAATTTTCATCATGTGTTCTGGAATTGCTCCCATAACGATAAAATACGTGATAATCCTGCTGCGGCAGTACGGCAATCCCGGGTACCTCCGGCAGCATCTGCACCAGCAGATAAAAGTCCTCGTTCAGCTCTCCTTCCGGGAACCTCCGGTTTTCAAACAGGGATCGGTGCGTCAGTCTTGTACAAAAGGAGCAGTCGCCACGATGAAGCAGCAGCTCCCTCATAATAAACTGACTATCCCGGATCTCCGCTTCCTCCGGTGGCTCACAGACATCCGGAAGCCGGTTCCCCCGCTCATCAATCTCATCCCGCGAGCATTGTACCATCAGCAGATTCTCCTCTTGCGCTGCCGCTAAAAGCCGTTCATACATCTCCGGCTCAATATAATCATCACTGTCCACGAAGCCCAGATACTCACCCTTTGCCTGTGCGATCCCTAAGTTTCTCGCAGAAGAAGATCCTCCGTTTTCCTTATGAAAAACACGGATCCTCTTATCCTCAAGTGCCAGCTTTTCTGCCAGTGCACCGGTGCGGTCTGTCGATCCGTCATCCACCAGAATAATATCCAGATAAGGATAGGTCTGCTTCCGTATGGAGTCCACGCATCTTGGCAGATATTCAAATATATTGTAAACCGGCACAATCACGCTGATTATTATCGGTTGATCCATCTCAAAATCCTTTCTAATTCGTAACTGTTCTCACAGTTACGATGCAAAATCCATTCCAAATCGGCCTCATACAGCTTTTCAGCAATTACGTTACGCTCTGCTTAATGGCCCTTCTTTCGCAGGAACCAGTTTACCGCTTTTCTGCACTTCCTTAATCACACGCAGCAGCTCTAAGGCTGCATGCTCCGCATTCCAACAGGTCGTAATGGTTTCATTCGCTGCCCTTGCCATACGCAGTCGCAGTTCAGGATTCTTCACAAGCTCTGTTACTTCCTGCAGCAGCTCCTTGTAATCCTTCTTAAAAATAAATCCATTCTCACCATTTTTAATTAAGTAAGGCACAGCCCCCGCCTGTTCACAGGCCACAACTGCACAGCCACTGTTCATTGCTTCATTCACCACGGCTCCCCAGCCCTCCAGATGGTTACTTGGGAACACCATAATGTGACTCTGTTCCATCCGGTCACGCACAGCTGCCGGAGACTGGAAGCCATAAAAAATAACCTCCTTCTCAACCTGCAGATCCTTTGCCATCTGCCGCAGCTCCTCCTCCATCTGACCGCTTCCAGCCATATGGATGAGGACCTGTGGAAACGCTGCTTCTGTATCCTCCTTACTCTGACCCTCTTCCCACAGCTTCTTAAGATCTGCTGCCAGACGGATCATGTATTCCGGATGCTTTAAAGGAATAAACCGTCCTGCAAAAATAATGTCGATCCCGTCTTTTCTCTTTTTCTCCCAGAGGGTATCCCCTTCATAGGTACGAAGCTCCGGAAAATATCCGAATTTCAGCTTTTTCCCCGGATAGGCATGGATCAGTCTGAAGTCCGATGCCACATAAGCCCCGGCACATAGCAGATAGGCTGGGGCGTTCCGGTATCGGATATGCTCTTTGTATTTATGATATAGCCCTTTCGGTGAAATGGCTTTCCACTGTCCCTCACGGTAAATCCGCTCAGTGACACGAAAGGTCAGCTTCCCGGCATTCAGTCTTTGCTCAATCAGATCCTCTCTGCCGCTCCATCCGGCAAGCACACAATCGCTTTCCATGATTTTGCGGATACAGAAATCCTCTTCCTCATAAAGGCAGTGCACATAAGGAAGCTTCTCCTCTCCTGACGACCAGCCCATGTTACGGCGTTCCTCTTCCATCGGCTCCGTCTGGATAAAGCAATAGTCCTCCCCTGACTGCGCATACATCGCATTGGAAAAGGGAATCTGATGGTGATTGATATAATTTGAAACAAACGTTATGGTCATTGCAAAATCTCCCGGTATATTTCCAGTAACCGCTCATAATTCTTATTGCCATCATGGATATGGGAAGCCCGGATCCGTTCATGCACCGACAGTTCCTTTGCCAGTGCATGATCCGACCAGACCCGGTCAATGGAATCGGCCAGATCCTCAACATCCTCATTATGAAACAGAAGTCCTGTCACACCATCCTCTACCATGCTTGGTATTCCTCCTGTCCGCGACGCCACCACCGGCACACCCAAAAGCATGGCTTCCCCAATGGTATTGGGGGAATTTTCCATTACCGACGGACACACAAAAACACTCGAACGCAGAAACTGTGCCTTCATCTCTTCGGCAGACAGCCTGCCAAGCACAATGACCCGATCCTGCAGCTCATATAACCGGATCAGCACAAGCAGGTATTTTCCATATGCGGAGAGCCTGCATCTATCCTTCGCCGTTTCATGGGAAATAATGCTGTTTCCGGCAACATAAAGCTTCAGATCCGGATAATTTTCCTTCAGTCTTCCCATCGCCTCAAGCAGAAAATGCATTCCCTTAAGCGGATAATCACCCTGTCCCAAAAAAATGCTGTGGCATTCGGTCTGCTCCTGCTTCCATCTGCCCTCATAAAACTCCTGACGCATGGTTTCATTCATGGAATAATAATTGGCCCGCGGATTGATCTTTGCAGTCTCCGCACGGTCAAACTCGGTTCTGCCTGTAATATGATCGGTAAGAAGAAGCGCCTGCCTCTCGTTCCCGGCCCGCTGATAAAACTTATACTGCTGCTGACGCATGGAATCCCGCTTTACTACATCCCGGAAGGATGCCTGCTTAAACACATTCTCCGGAAGTCCTGCACGATACGTCTTTGCAATCTCTCCGCACAGGCCCTGAATACCGATCAGCGTCTTCTGTGGATTGTGAAAGGCACGTACTGCCGCCAGACAATGCGGAAACTCGGTTCCGAATATATGAATCATATCCGGTTTCACATCCTTCAGGATTCCCCGAATCCGTGCTTCCAGCACCGGATCATAGTTTTCAGGCTTTAATAAGTCTTCCTCAAAGGCATAGCACGGTCTCCTGAATCCCTTAATCTTTAAAAACCCGGCATTCCTTTCTCGCTTCCCTTTGCTTCTGCTCTCTGCATTTTCCTCTGCTTCTGCTGCATCACAGTCAAGAACACCCGTTACCGGAACCTTGTCAATGTCCTCCTTCCGCATCGGAAAGCAGACCGTAATTTCAAACGGAACCTCTCCCTTCAATGTCTTATCATAAATTCCGGATAACCATCCCTCCCGGTTTGAATAGGGCATCCCCAGTTCCCTTGCAATCGCCGGAAGCATGATGTTACAAATCCATAAGACCTTCTTCATCTGCCAGTCCCCCTTTTCCTGATACTTCGTATCACTCATTGACCTGCTCTGTCCTTCCTGCCCGTTCCCTGTCACACTCATCTCCGGTAAAGTGCAGCTTTCAGCCGGTTATAAAGTGCTGCCGTCTTTTCATTCTTCGATATCCGGGTACGGAGAGGCGCAAGCGTCAGGCATAGAATCAGCCGGTAGGTAAACCGCTGTCCGAAAGACATATATTTCTGTACTATTTTCCTGTGTTCCTCTTTCGATACAGCAAGATTCTTTTTTGTTTCCGAGAATCCCCCGCCTTCATAATCCGCCACCGTAATCCCGGTATAAAACGGATTCGCCTTTGCTTCAAAAAAGCACCACAGAAACTGCTCATAGTCTGCCCGCACCCGGTATTCCAATTGGAACGGATGTCGTAAAAGCAGCTCCCGTTCATAAAAACACGCCTGATGACATGGCACATTCCGGTAGCATCCAAATGCATTAAGCTTCGGATTCGAAGAAACAAGCTGTCCTGTCACACGCTCGTACACATTTCCATAGTAAATTGCAGAATGCTCTGTGCCTGTCTGTTCCTGCCCGGCAATCCGGTCATGCATGTCTGCAAGCACCTGTTCGTCCATAAACCAGTCCCCGCAATTCAGGAAAAAGACAAAACGTCCCTTTGCCTCTTCTACTGCCTGGTTCATGGCATCATAGATTCCCCGGTCCGGCTTCGTTACAACATGTAACCCGGACTGCCCCGGATCCAGCTTCTGTAACGAGCCATCTGTTGATCCGCCATCCTTTAAAACAATTTCATAATCCCGGAATTCCTGCTTCTGAATACTCTGCAGGGTTTGCAGCAGCTTTTCACCGGGATTTAAACATACAACAATAATCGAAAAAAACGGTGTCATTTCACACCTCCTGAACCTATACTATCATTTTGGCATAGTGAGGCTATGTAACTGTTCAGTCATGCCATTCCTACGCACTATGTGACATCTGACAGAATCGGCACCATCTCATGGAACAGGAAGGTCTGGTAGGGCAGAATACGAAGCCCGTTCTCTCCGGCTTTCATCAGAATAAATACCGCAAAATACACAATTCCCGCCAGAATCACACCCACGCGGCACAGCTTCTTAAGCTTTTCATTCTCAATTCCATTCACTAATGCAGGAAGAAAGAAGATGTGGGTAATTGTCAGATAATATCCGATTCTTGAAATAATCGGCAAAAACGAGCAGCAGACATACATCACCAGTGCGCCCAGATTACAGTAAAAGTAAAAGCGGTTCCTTATATTTTCCTTTATACATTTCTTATAGCAAAGAAGTGCCAGAACAAGCACGGCTGCACAGCGCAGAATATTAATCATGCTGGTTCCACCCTCTAAATATTCGGTATCCTCATAGGTCGGATACAGGAATACGACAAGCTTTAAGTAAAAATCCTGCAGGAAGAAAAAGGTCGAACAGAACAGCGCCGCAAGAACCAGCTGCCACTTTTTCCAGCAACGGGAAGCAAGGAAATACAACGGAATCACGACAAGCAGCGACTTATGCATCGTCGCCCCCAGCAGAATGAGCAGAATAAACTTCCCCCACTCCTTCCGGAGCACATAGGGAATGGCAAAGAGGGCAATCGCAAGTGCCAGATAGTACCGTACCGTGTTAAAGGTCTGGAAATAATATCCCAACGCCATAAACAGGAAAAAGCTGAACGGGAACGAATCCGCCTGCTGATAAATCGCCTTTAAAAACAGGTAAATGGTCGCAAATGCAAACACGGCAAAGACAAGCAGATAATTCTCAAATCCGCTGATTCCGTACAGAATTTTTACCACCCAGTTAAAACCGAATTCCGTAGGAACCACCGCATCACACCGGATCAGATGCATAAATTCCACATATTTCGCGTAATCATTTCCCACATTCAGACGAAGTGCCGACACCAGAAATAAAAGCAGAAAAACAGATACCAGACAGAGCCTGTTCAGTACCTGTTGACGTGTATATAGAAATCCTTTGTTTTCATAATGATTATCGACCGGCAGTGTAAGTCCTGCTGCCAGCACTGCTACCAAACTATATAAAATCATAAGCGTCCTCTCCGCCTATCGCAGCTTTCCTTCCCGGATCCCCTGTTTCATTAGTCCGTAAGCTGTCCGGAAGTTTATTGTGGTAAGCATTTCTTTCCGGTTGCTCCATAAAAAACGGATAGAAAACAGCTTCGCCATACATCCGTAAAGATCATGATATAATACCCCTCTGTCAAGGAAAAACTTCTCATGGTATCCTGAAAACCAGGTTGACTGCCGGTACACCTCTTTACCCAGTAATGCCGTATCTGCATAAATCCGCAGTCCCTTTTTCAGGCAGTCATGTAAAAACAGACTGTCCTCCCCGTTGCTGTATTTCGCGCCACCGCCATATAACAGGGAATAGGTTACATTCGCTTTTAAAATTGCATCCCGCCGGACAGCAATCGCATACGCAGGATATCTGCCATAATTATACCAGTGAACCCAATGCCCGGTTTCGTTATAATACGTTCTTCTCCGTTCGTCTACCTCAAAATTAAAGGTAATGACCTGTGCCTGTGGATGCTGCTCAAATGCCTGAAGTACTTTCTGTTCATAATCATCCTGATATATGAGGTCTTCATCTGAAAACAGGAGAATATCTCCATCGGCACGCATCAGTGCCGTATTACGGCTCAGTCCCACGCCCCGTTCTGCCATCGACAGACACCGGATGATATGCTCCCTGTATTCATATTCCTGATAGCCAAACCGGTCACACTGATTCACAATCCATGCATCCGTCCGGACATTCATGCGTTCTGCCAGTGTCGTAACCTCTTCCTTCACGGCTGATACCAGTAATTGAAGCTTCATAACTTATCCTGCTTTCCATGTTTATCCGTGACGGCTCAAAAGCTATGCAAAATACCGGTTCAGGTACTCTTCATCAGCTTCCGTCACGATAATACCGTAGACGTTGCAGTCCTGATTCTTTAAGAAGCTCAGCATTCTCTCGGTCTTACGGCTTACATCATTTCCAAACGGGATCAGCAGAATCACACCGCCATTTTTACGAATGGCTGCACACTGCTCTTCTCCCATGTCACTTTCATTAAATACGGTAATCTTCCATTCCTTAGGCTCCGGAAGAATGTCTTCATCCTCCTCGTCCTCATCCTCCTTGCGGACATGCCATACCAGTTCGCCACCGATATCCTTATCACCGCCGAGGGTTCCGCCCTCTTCCCAGTTTAAGAGCTTATCCATATCAGCCTGACGCAGCTCTCCGTGATTATCCATATCCAGAAGCAGCATGTCCCTGGAATCTCCCATCACATACAGAAGATCGGCCTTCAATTCCCTGACAAAGGGCTGAAGTCCCTTCTGGTTCCGCGTCATAATGCCGAGTGCCTTATAGGGATATCTGCGTTCCACATCAGCCTGCACATATACCCCGTCATCTAACACATACATAAATCCAAAAACAAAGAAACTGACAAGACCAAACAGAACCGCTCCTGCAATCAGGGCTTTCGTGGTATCATCGCTCCAGTAAATACGCTTCGGCATATCGGACCGGATCGTCACGATCTTACGAAGCTCCTCACTCTGATCTGCATAATCCGCAAGCCCCTCCTCTACAGCCGCCTGAATCTCGCGCACCATCTTCTCACTGTCACCCTTTACGGTTATGGTAAGCAGACGGATATCAGACAGAATCTCTGCTGAGGCCGCATCCTTGACTTCTTCTTCCTCATACCCTGTAAGGTGGTTCATAATCGCAATCAGAATAGGATCGGTATCCAGCAGCTCATTCCAGGTGTAGCCATTATAATACTGATATACATCCCCGTTTTCATCCTGGTTAAAGGTGATGTACAGCTTGGAAACACTTTCATATTCCACCGGCATCTTCATGGTCCGGATCATCCGGTACGAGATCGCACCGATCATTCCTCCCACAAGGATCAGCAGTAAAATAATCCATATTTTTTTCTGAAAATACAGGGTGAAGCGTTTCAGATCCATTCCCCGGTTCTTATAATCTTCATTCATGTGCGTTCACTTTCCTTTATTTGCGGTCTTCCCCATTCTTCATGGCTGTTGTCTGATTGCTGTCAACCCCTTCGGTACTTTCCGGTTTAATCAGAATCTTCAGTGTTAACAGCATGAGCTTTAAGTCAAGCCATAAGGAATAATTCTCAATATAAGACAGATCCAGCTTCAGCTTGTCATACGGCGTTGTATTATATTTGCCATAGACCTGCGCATATCCGGCAAGTCCGGCTTTCACCTTCATACGGAATACGAATTCCGGCATCTGTTCCACATACTGTGCAATGATCTCCGGACGTTCGGGACGCGGTCCGATAAAGGACATGTCCCCAATCAGAATATTAAACAGCTGCGGAAGCTCGTCGATCCGCACCATACGGATAAACTTACCGATTGGCGTAATCCGGCTGTCATTTCTCGAAGCAAGTCTTGCCACGCCATCCTTTTCTGCATCCACCTTCATGCTGCGGAACTTCATGATCCTGAATTCCCTGCCGCCACAGGTACACCTGGTCTGCTTATACAGAATGGGACCCCCATCGTAACACTTGATACAGATGGCCGTAATAAGCATAATCGGTGACGTAAGAATCGTCAGTACCAGCGAAAGAACAAGGTCGATCATCCTTTTTGCCATGCGCTGCTCAACGGTAAGTGCATATTCTCTCGTCAGGAAAATCGGTGTATCAAACAGATGGAGCTGATCGGCTCCGGCAATCAGCACATCCGGAATCTTCGGCATCATATAAACACGAACAGACCGGCTGTAACAGTATTTCAACAGCTTATTCCGGTCTTCGGTGGAAATATCCCATAATACAACGGCGTGAAACCCGGAATCAATCTCTTCCTGGATCTTCCAGATTCCTTCCTTAATGTTCACACATTTCGTAATGCGGTACTTGTCCCTGCGGGACTCAAATTTCCGTAAAATATCTTCAATACTGCGGTGTCCATGTACAAGCAGCATTTCTCTCGGTGGAAATACCCTGCGGTAAACCCGGTTACAGAACGCCGTCCAGATTCCTGAAATCAGGAGCTGTAAAACCAGGGCCTGTGCAAAGTATACGACCGGCACAAGACGGTTGCTCATCAGGGAAATCTGAAAATAAGTAATCACATCCACAATACACAGGGACACCAGCTGGGAAAGAAATACATCTCCCGGCTTCAGGTAACCGATTTTCAGTCCGCCATACGTGCTTGTAAAGAAAAACAGCAGTACAAAATAAATGGCAATAATCAATAAATGTCCCTTGAAGAAGAATTTCAGCCCCAGATTAAAACGGTTTACTATCGGGTAATAATTCCGGAACCAGATATAAGCATAAACTGCTGTTTCAAGCAGAAGGCCGGCAAGGCTCAGCCACAATACACATACCCGCTTCAGAGATTCCAAACGTCTCACGTTGCACCTCACAATTTTATAATGGTGGAATAACTATTCATAAAGCAATTTTACACAGCTCTGAAAGTTACAGGTCTTCCTTAATCAGATAAATCGGCCTGCGTTTTACCTCCAGATAGGTCTTGGCAAGATACTGTCCAAGAATGCCCATACAGAAGAACTGCACGCCACTGATCAGCAGGATAATACATACAAGGGAGGGCCAGCCTGAGGTCTTATCCCCAAAAATCATGGCTCTTGCCCAGATGAAAATCAGAAAAACAAATGCCAGGATACAGAACAGAACCCCCATCAGTGCGGCAAGGGCCAGCGGAGCAGTTGAAAACGACGTAATTCCTTCAATGGAATACACAAACAGCTTCCAGAAGGACCACTTGGTTTCCCCCTTCTTACGTTCGATATTCTCGTATTCCAGCCACTTGGTCTCATAACCGACCCAGCCATAAATTCCCTTCGTAAAACGATTATATTCGGGCATGGAAAGAATGGCGTCCACTACCTGTCTGGTCATTAAACGGTAGTCTCTGGCACCATCCACAATTTCCGTCTTTGATATTTTGTGCATCAGTCTATAAAAGCATCTGGCAAAAAATGACCGGATTTTCGGCTCGCCCTTTCTGGTAACTCTTCTCGTTGCAACCGAATCATATCCCTGCTCGATATAGGAAAACATCTCAGGAAGAAGCGATGGAGGATCCTGAAGATCGGCATCAAGGAACACGGCATAATCACCACGGCACTTTTCAAGACCTGCATAAATTGCTGCTTCCTTTCCAAAATTGCGTGAAAACGACAGAAGATGCACCCGGCTGTCTGCTTCAATCAGCTTCTTCACCTCGGCAACAGTGTGGTCTCTCGAACCGTCATCCACGTAAATCAGTTCAAAATCGAGATCCTTTTCCCTAAAAAAGGACTGGTTTTTTATAAACTCGTCGTAAAAGTCCCGCACATTTTCTTCTTCATTGTAGCATGGGACAATTGCACTCAATAATTTCATGGTCTATCCTCGGTTATTACAGTATTCTATTGACTGTTCAAAGCCATTCTCCATATAAATCATGGCCTGTATTTCCCTGAATGCAAGCATTCACAGAAAGCAATTTTGCATGGCTCTGAATAGTTACCCATAATTTACATGACTCACAACAGTTACAGTTTACCACATTTTTTTCTTTCCTACAACACAGGAACAGGTCAGCCACGAAACACCGGACTGACCTGCTTGGCTCTGCAATATTCTATAATGCTTCAATCCGGCTTTCCTGCAGATTTATTTCCGCCGTCTTTCTTTGCCGTAAAAGAAAGGATCACATCCGTCTCTTCGGATTTATAATAAAACAAAAACAGGAAAATCAGTACAAAAACCGTAACCGTCACATAGCAGTCTGCCACATTAAATTTGGGGAAGTCAATCGGAACAAAATAGATAAAATCCACCACATAGCGGTTCATCACACGGTCAATGAGATTTCCCACCGCACCACTGATCAGAAAAACACCACAGATCCGGATCGGATAAAACCTTTTGTTATCCGGTAGTGTAACCAGTTTATAAACCACAAATACAATGATCACAAGCGTTACCAGAATCAACGGAATCTGCAGTCCCCGGAAGGATCCGAATGCTGCCCCCGTATTTTCAAGGTAGGAAAATTCCAGTACCCCTTTAATCAATACAAGACTTTCCTTTCCCTTTAATACTGCCACCGCCCACTGCTTCGTCAGCTGATCCAGTGCAATTGCAAGAATCATAATCAAAATCCCTGTCAGAGTCTGCTTCTTTTTCATGTGATACTCTCCTTAACAACTTTCTCATTATAACCAATCCTGAAATATGTGGTAACTGCTCAAGGTGTCCGACGTGTCATACTGCCATATATCAGCTGCAGTCCGACCCTGTACATTCATAAGCTGCCGGATTATAAAAACGGATTATAATACCGGCTTCCATCCCAGAAGGTAATGGCAAGTCCGCCAATCAGAATCACGGTTCCAATGATCAGCGTAATCCAGTCACTCTTTTTCATGGGACGCTTCCGGTACCAGGTCCGCTTCTCCTTCTTTCCAAATCCACGAAGCTCCATAGCATTACTGATCGTTTCGATACGATTGAGGCTCGACATAACAAGCGGAAGCAGAATGGCTACCGAATTCTTCATTCTTGTCAGCACCTTATCCTTGCCGGACAGATCAACACCACGGGCCTGCTGTGCCTGGCTGATGTTGTGATACTCGCGCTGCACATCCGGAATATAGCGGAGTGCCAGACTCACCGAATAGCCGATCCGGTAATTCACACCGATTCCCGAAAGACTCGCTGCGAACTCACTCGGATCCGTACATGCAATAAAAAGCAGTGCCACCGGAACCACACAGACCACCTTCATCGTCATATTCAGATGGTAAAAGAGCTGCTGTGCCGTAATCGTATAGGGACCCGCAATCGTGAAAAGTACATCCCGGCTTTCATAAAGCTTTACCCCGTATTCGGGGGAAAACAGATACACAAAGAAATTGTTCAGCAGTAAAAATACTGCTGCAAGTCCCAGCACAAAGCTGATATCCTTAATTTTAATTTTACTCAGCTTAAATATGACAAAACTGAAACAGAGCATGACAACCAGCACTCTGGTATCATACGTTACCATGGACGCAATGCTCCACATCAGGAAAAACAGAAGCTTTGTTGTTCCGGTCAGTTCATGTACAAAGCTCTGCCGCTTGATATAGCTTAAAATTGCAACCTTAGCCATGCGCCGGACCCTCCTTTTTCTCCTGTGTATGTTCTTCCTGGGCAATAAACCGCTCCGTCAGTCTCTGCGGCGGTTCCACGCCACATTTTAAGCTCAACGTATAAAGGCTTGTCTCCTTTAAGCTTGCACGCTTCACAAGCTCCGGATCATTCAGCACATGCGCAGATGTCGTATCTGCGAGCAGCTTTCCTTTACAGAATACAATCGCCCGCTTTGTATATTCCAGCATAAGATGCATATCATGCGTAATCATCAGAATCGTAAATCCCTGTTCATTGAGTTCCTTTAAGAACTCCATAATTTCGGTATAATGGTGATAATCCTGCCCTGCCGTAGGTTCATCAAGGATAATCACCTGTGGGCGCTGCACCAGAATACTTGCAATCGTCACACGCTTTTTTTGTCCAAAGGATAACGCAGAAACCGGCCATTTCCGGAAGGGATAAAGACCACAGATCTTTAAGGTCTCTTCTACCCGTTCCTTCCGCTCTTCCGGTGTCATCCCGGTCTGTAAAAGTGCCATTTCCACTTCATTCCAGATCATCGGCTTCGAAATCATCTGATTGGGATTCTGCATCACATAACCAATAAAAGAGGCTCTCTCTTTAATGGTATCTGAAGCCAGATCTCTTCCGCGAAAGAAAATCTTTCCTTCCTGTGGATGCTCAAAGCCACAGATCAGCTTGGCAAGCGTACTCTTTCCGGCACCGTTTTCTCCGACAATGCTGACCATTTCGCCCGGATAAATTGTAAAGCTTATATCCTCAAGATTCTTCCTTCCTTCTCCATAGCTGAATGAAAGATGCTCCACCTTTAAAAGCTCTGTACCCGGCTGCTGTTCTTTTATTTCCTCCTGCTGCTCTAAAACCCAGTTCTTTACCTGCTGCTTCTGTGCATCGGTGAGCTTCAGCGTATCCGGATGCTCCGGGCAGATTTCCGGTGTTACCGGAATCTGCGCATACCGAAGTGCCGTAAGATAAAGCGGCTCCCGGATTCCTCTCTCCATAAGGAAATTCCCACAAAGCAGTTCTCCCGGCGGTAAATCCGCCACAATGGCTCCGTCCTGCATCAGCACCACGCGATCCACATGCCGCCACAGGACATCCTCGAGACGATGCTCAATAATGAGAACTGCCGCTCCGGTTTTCTCCTGAATCTCATCAATCAGCTCAATTGCAGCCCGGCCTGCTGCCGGATCCAGGTTTGCAAGCGGCTCATCAAACAGAAGAATCTTCACATCATCCACCATTACACCGGCAAGACTGACCCGCTGCTTCTGTCCTCCGGACAATTCATATGGTGCATGATCCAGATGATGCTCAATATCCACAAGCTGTGCCACTCTCTGCACCGTTTTCTTCATATCGTCCTGCGGCACACAGTCATTCTCAAGTGCAAAAGCAATATCCTCTGCCACGGTCAGTCCGATAAACTGTCCGTCCGTATCCTGTAGAACCGTTCCTACGGTATGGCTCAAATCAAAGACGCTGCTTTGTGTCACATCTTTACCGTCCACCAGAACCTTACCGGTAATTTTACCGGGATATGCATGGGGAATCAGACCATTGATACAGCTTGCAACAGTACTCTTCCCGCTGCCGCTCGCCCCGGCAATAAGAATCTTCTGGCCGAGATATACATCAAGATTGATGTGATGCAGCGTCGGTTCTGCCTGTGCATCATATTGAAATCCAAAATCCTGAAATGAAATGATTGGAGAAGTCATGGAAAACCCTTTCTAATATAATTCAAGCTGCGCCTATGGCCTGCTTTCATTAAGTACTCTACTCAATAATACTCTACTTAAAAAAGAGCTGCTGCATCTAAGCAACAGCTCTGATCCATACTGATTAATCTTCCTTGCTTAAGGAACCTTTCTTAACAAGGGTCTTGGAATATGCAAATAACAGTAATGTTCCAACTACGCCGGTTGTAATAATGTTAGCAATTGATGCCATAAGTCCCTGTGCAAACAGCTTCTCAACAGGTTCGGAATAAATCACAATGTCAAGAACCGGTGCAACAACAGCCCATGCTACCAGGTGGGCAACAATCTGTGCAATGTTGAACTTAATCATCTTCTTTTTGTCAAAGCCATCGCTTAAGTCAAGCTTCATGGTCATAAGACCAATGATCGCACCTACCACTGCGGATGCAATGATCCAGCTCCACCAGGGACCATAGCTTGTAGCATCGATCAGGGTATGTCCGATAAATCCGATCAGTGCTCCTGCAATCGGTCCAAACAGGGTAGCAAACATTGCAAGGATTGCATACTGTAAGCTGATGTTGGTATTCGCCACGAATGACGGAATTGCAATCTTACCTAATACAAAGAATAATGCAGCTCCAATACCAATCGCAACTACTGTTTTAACAGAAAATTTCTTCATTTGTGAGTCCTCCTCATAATAGTATAGATATTGTGCGTTACGAGGGTCATTATAGCATAGAATCCTTTATGATACAAGAAACCGCACAATAAATTCCACATCCGTAATCAAAAGGCACAGAAACCCTGTAAAATAAGCTTTGCTCTTAATCTGAAAGCCATAGGTATAGCCGGCATACAGTCCAGCAACTGCCATCAGGACTGCCAGTGCAAAAAGATTCCCACAGCGATCAGTTTTAAGAAACCTTCCGGGTGGTCGAGCAGCTTTGATTACCTCCTCCTTTTCCTGAATTTATCAAGATCAATCGCATAACTGCTCTCATATAATTTCTTAAGGGCTGTATCGGAATTGAACTTCTCATTTAAAGCAAAATCAAAGCTCCAGGTCATGTACCACAGCCACGGTACCTTTTTCTCCATAAGAGCCTCTGGATCCGGCAGAATACCGGTTTCTCCAAGAGCTGCTCCCTTGTCCTGCTTCGTCACCTTCAAAAGCTCCTCATACTGCTCCTCATAGGCCCCATGCACATGAGGTTCCGTATAAAGATCCCGGGAAATAATATCGCAGTATTCATCCCCGACATAGCCTTCCGGAAGCGGAGAATTCCACACCCAGATCAGGTTATCCAGATGATGATGCTGTGTATAATAACGGAACATAAAGCGGAACAGTTCTGCCGCCACTTCCGGTCCCTTTGCTCCCCACCAGAACCATTCGCCCTCGGATTCGTGGAAAGGACGCCACAGAATCGGGATATGACGGTCGCAGAACGGCTGTAAAACACCTGCCATATGATCGAGGTCATGACACAGAGCCTCATGCTCCGGTGTTCCTTCCATCACAGCCTTTGCGGCATCATAGTCTGTCTTTTCTGCATAAAAGGACTTATCGTTTCCTCCCAGCGGGGAAAACCAGTGCCAGGTAAAGGTCATAAGTCCGCCACGTTCTGCCCATTCCCATGCCTTTTCCAGTGTACCGGTATTCTCGTCCACTTCCTTCAGGCACTCTTCATCTGCAGTCTCCCTGCGGATATTCGGGGAATACGATAACAGCTCAAAGCCACAGATTGCCGGTAGCTTTCCGGTAAGCTTCTCAATTCTCCAGATTTCCGGTTGTTCCATCGTCTGGGTATGCTGACCGGTCAGAATTCCTTTTCCTTCAATTTGTGATAAATATTCCAGCACTTCCTTTACTTCCGGCTGGGCATTGGGATTACAGGGTATCGTTCTCATAGTTGTCCTAACTCCTTAAGGCTCTGCACCAGATCAATGTCTGACTGCTGTACTCTGATATTTGTTGTAATTGCTTCTTCACCGGGGCGCTGGATCGATACCTCGATCACCGTCCCCTCCACAATCTTGTCTGCCATCACGTTCCTGAGAAATGCCTCAAACTTCGGATGATTCTTCGTAAATGTATTTTTTGCCTGCATGATCTTAAACATTGCTGCGGGATTCATATCTGTTCCTCCTGATGCTGTCTGATTTTCTCTCTTTTGCCGCTCTTACCGGATGACCTTCGACCAGTCGCTGATACCGATATACTGCTTTGCCCAGTCCATATAAGCGGCTTCTTCCTGTGTACCAAAGCTGTTAAAGGCTGCCCATCCACGCTCGGACAGACGGGAGTCCACACCATCACCCAGATTATCCAGATAAATCACCTGAGTGATATATGGATTCTTTTCAAAGGAATAGAAGGCTGCACACAAAGCCGCAATCTGCACGTCCTCACCCTGCGTTGCACTCACACCAAATTCGTTTACAATAATGTCACGTACCTGTCCGGAACGGTTCGCATATTCCGGCTTACTCATAAAGTCGGTAATTACCGTTACATTCTGGAAGCTTACCATATGATTATTGGCCACCTGGGAACGGCAGTATTCCGGCGTTTCTACCGTTACACCGGACATATCCCAGAACTTTGCATAGGTAAGCGGGACGGTATAAGGATGAATAGCAAGACACCAGTCAATATTTCCGGTACTGCTGATGTTGTTGTTAAATTTAATCAGGAAATCCTTAACATCAATATACGAATAATATTCCGGATGACTGGTCGGACGGTTCCTGTCCCAGCACTGGTCAAGGCTCACATAGACATTGGCCTGTGCATTCACACTCTTGATCGCCGTGTAGCATACACGGAATGCCTGTGTATACTCTCTGACAAAGGAATTCCAGTCCGTCCAGTTCATATAGTTCCATTTTCTTTCATTCACTTCGTTTCCGATGATGAAATCCTGTGCCCTGGAATTGGCTGCATAGTTCTGCAGATCCTTCACCAGTCCTTCAATTCCTTCATCATTGGCTGCATTCATCATATAATAGGTATGATCCCACGGATGCGGATCCTTTACTTCATCACTTGCTTTCGGATGCGTTACAACCGTTCCTGCCCCGATCAGAATCTGTGCGGTACGGTTGACATGCGTTACCGGAACATTGCCGGTTCCGCTTCCGTTAATGATGATATTGGTCGTCTCAATGCCCTGTGTGGACTTTGCCGGACGAAGCACACGCCGGGAGGATGTCGCCATCATTTCCGGATTACTGATGTATTGTGGATTGCCGATCATCACCTTCCTGCCGCCCTGTAATACCACCAGAGCAAACTTCGCATACAGTCTGCCATTCGATGCGGTAGAATCCAGCGGAAAATGTATCACCGTATTCAATGACTGCTCACAGGATGCAACAGGAGCTGCCTCATCCGGAATAGCATATTCGTAGGTTTTTAACTGATACAGATAGAACATCCCATCATCGGAAGATGGCAGGGTACTAAAGTTTGCCAGATACTCGATCGTCTTGCGGTCAACCAGCTGACAGGCCTGCGATGATAGGTCACCCTTTCCTGCCGCCTGTGCTTCCATTCCCACGGAGGGGGATAAAAACAACACTGCTGCCGTGCATACTGCCAGTAATGCACTGATTCCTCTTTTTAACGTGTTCCCTGAAAAGATTGATTTTTTCACCTTTTCTCTCCTTTCGCATCCTTTACACATTTTCTGTGCTTTATATTTATATTATAATATCCGGACTACTTCTGCCTTTTTCATCCTTCCCGGTCTGCCGGCAGCTTCCGGAAAAAAGCGACTGTAAAGGGAATACAGATCAGCCCGGCCAATACATCCGCTGCTGCCTGTGCATACTGCACTCCCGCAATTCCAAATGCATACTGCATGATGAGAATAAGCGGAATAAAGCATAAACCATTCCGCAGTGTAGAAAGGAAGGTTGCATTCAGCTTATATCCGATACTCTGGAACATCATATTGTTACACACACTGAACGGTACGAAAAACAATGCCAGGCACTGCGCCCGCATTGCCGGAATTCCAATGGCAATGACCTGCGGATCATTCCGGAACCATGCCACAACCGTTCCTGCCGCGAAAAAGCCGACCATGGCAAATACACCCAGCATCACCGTTCCAAAGATCCATGTAAAATAAAATCCCTTTCTTACCCTTGAGAACTTACCGGCACCATAATTAAAGCCCGCAACCGGCTGAAAGCCCTGACCGATGCCAAGTCCGACACTGAAAATAAACATACTGATCCGGTTAACAATACTCATGGCTGCAATCGCGGCATCCCCGTAAACACCTGCCGTATGATTCAGCACCATCGTGGAAATGCTGGCAAGTCCCTGACGCGCCAGACTAGGAAGCCCGGTAGTCACAATCTCACCAAGTGTCTTAACCGTAAAGCTGATATAACGGATCTCAAATGTTGTCTGCGTCTTTTTCCGCAAAAACATACTGAGCAGGATACCAAAGGAAAGATACTGGCTGATTGCAGTTGCAAGTCCGGCTCCTTCAATTCCCATATGCAGCACCCGGATGAAATAGGCATCCAGAAAAATATTTAAAAAACCACCGCTCGTAAGTCCGATCATGGCAAAAAATGCCCGTCCCTCATACCGCAGAATATTATTCATCACACAGCTGCTTACCATGGCAGGCGCCGCAAGCAGAATATAAACTGCATATCCCCTGGCAAAAGGAAGAATGGTATCTGTACTTCCAAGCAGCCTCACCAGCGGTGTCAGAAAGCACATTCCCAAAACCAATACCAGCATACCTGAAATCAGTGCCGCATAAAAGCTCGTCGCTGAATACCTTCTGGCATCCTCAACCTCTCTGGCTCCCAGTCTGCGGCTTATTATACTTCCGGCTCCATGCCCGAACATGAATCCCAACGCCTGCAGAATCGCCATCAGTCCAAACACAACGCCGGTTGCCCCACTCGCAGAGGTGCCCAGTGTCCCGACAAAATAAGTATCTGCCATATTGTAAAGATTAGTAACCAGCATACTGATCGTTGTCGGCAGACCAAGCTCCAAAATGAGCTTTTCTACCGGCTGCCCGGTCATACGGTCATACTGTGACTGCTTTTCCCTGCTCATACTGCCTCACTTTTCTCCCCTGAACCATCTAAAGCTGTCCGGATTTCATTTTGCCCCTTCTTCACATGGTATTTCCATCTACATAAAATATGCTTCCTCTTACTGCACAATCTGTCTTGCTACATAGACACCGCTTGCAGACGCATGGGACAGAGAGTGGGTTACCCCGCTGCCGTCACCGATAATATACAGTCCCTTATGGCAGCTTTCCAGATGCTCATCCAGCTCCACTTCCATATTATAGAACTTCACCTCAACACCATAAAGCAGCGTATCGTCATTGGCCGTACCCGGCGCAATCTTATCCAGTGCATAAATCATCTCAATAATACCATCCAGAATACGCTTCGGAAGCACCAGGCTTAAGTCCCCCGGTGTTGCAGAAAGAGTCGGCTCCACAAGTCCCTCTTCGATTCTCTTTGCGTTACTTCTACGTCCTCTTACAAGATCTCCGAAGCGCTGTACAATGACACCGCCTCCGAGCATATTGGAAAGTCTCGCAATACTTTCACCGTATCCGTTGCTGTCCTTAAAAGGCTCAGAGAAATGCTTGGAAACCAGCAGGGCGAAGTTCGTGTTCTCCGTCTGCTTGTCAGCACCCTCATAGCTGTGTCCGTTTACGGTAACGATTCCATTCGTGTTCTCATTTACCACGATGCCATGTGGATTCATGCAGAAGGTCCGGACCGCATCCTCAAACTTTTCGGTACGGTACACGATCTTGCTCTCATAAAGCTCATCCGTCAGATGGGAAAAAATAACCGCCGGAAGTTCAACACGCACACCGATATCGACACGGTTCGACTTGGTATTGATCTGTAAATCCCTGCAGATCTGCTCCATCCACTTACTTCCGCTTCGTCCGACGGAAATGATGCATTTATCGGAATAATAGGATCCGTTTTCACAGACAACCTCATATCCTTCGTCGAGCGCCTTTACCGTCTGAACCGGTGTATCAAAATAAAAGTCCACCTTATCCTTAAGCTCTGCATAAAGATTTCCCAATACAATCAGGTTAATATCCGTTCCCAGATGACGTACGGAAGCATCGAGCAGATTCAGCTTATTCTGCAGACAGATCTTCTTAAAGGCCGTTCCGGAGGTCGAATACAGCTTCGTTCCCTCACCGCCGAACTTCATATTAATATCGTCCACATATTTCATCAGATCAATCGCCTGGCTTCTGCCAATGTATTCGTATAGGGTTCCGCCGAATGCGTTGGTGATGTTATATTTTCCATCGGAGAAAGCACCTGCTCCTCCAAAGCCGCTCATGATTGAGCAGCTCTTACAATTCACGCAGTTCTTTACCTTCACTCCGTCAATCGGGCAGTGACGCTTATCAAGCGCATGACCTGCCTCAAAAACTGCAATCTTTACATCTTTACTGCGCTGTACCATCTCATATGCAGAAAAAATCCCTCCCGGACCTGCTCCAATGATGATCACATCGTATTTCATCCCTGAATTCCATCCTTTCCTTATCATACATTTGCTTTTCCATCCGGATCTGTCAGAAGCCTTCCTTCTTCCTCTGAAGACGCATTTCCCGGCGTTTCTCACCGGCTTCCCATTCTGCCTTCTGGGCTTCTGTCTCAATCACAATCCCCGGAACCTCCACCGGGCGTTCATTTTCATCCATCGCAACCACTGAAAAATAGGCACGGTTAATCGGATGGCGCATGCCATTCATATCTTCAATATAGACATCCACACGCACCTCCATGGATGTCGTTCCCACATGCGTGATTCTTCCGATTAAAACCACCATGTCCCTTTGGTAAGCCGGACACATAAACCGCAGATTATCAATGGCAACCGTTGTCACATCCTTCCTGCAGTGACGGATCGCCACAAGTGCCGAAAGTTCATCCATCCATTCCACAAGCTTACCGCCAAACAATCTGCCTGCTCCGTTCAGATGCTCCGGTCTTATAAGATAAATCATTTCCAGTTGTGAATCACTTACTCTTCTTAATTCCATAGGTTTCCTTTGCTTCGCAGCCGCTTGTTCTCTTCTTCTTTCCATACTCGCATGCCCGTGCTCCGCACTCCCTGTCTGTCTCTGACAGACGCATGCTCGTTAAGGAGTGCAGAAAAACAAATGTCTGCTTCGCAGCCGCTTGTTTTTCTTTGCACTCCTTACATCATAATATAAAATCGTAAGAAACACAATTCCTTATCGACTTCCGACTTGTGAAATGCATGGAAATAGCCTATAATCAGACTGGTATTGTTTATTATTTATCACACGAGGTACTTGATCATGATCATTCAGGATATTCATACCATGGATGAGCTGCTTCATTTCGTAAGCGGCCTGACCCAAAAGCATGGGTTGAAGCTGTGGTATCGCGGCGAAGAGAATTCGGAGCTGTCCTTAATCCCTTCGATTCAGCGGAGCCAGAAGCGGATTGACGTGGAGCGTTACATCACCAACGATTTTTATATCCGGGCAAGACAGATTATGAAGAATCCCCCGGAAAAACATAACTACGCTGCCTGGGTTTCCATTATGCAGCACTACGGACTTCCTACACGGATGCTGGACTGGAGCCAGTCACCGTTGATTGCATCCTTCTTTGCAACCGAAACCTATAAGGTACAGCCGACACTGGATGCCTGCGTATGGGTTCTGGTTCCGGCCCGTCTCAATGAACGGGAGGGCTTCGGACACTGCATTTATCCGATTGATGCGGATACCACACAGGAAATGCTGCTGCCGGCCTTCAAGCACAATCACCACAATCCGGAGGTTGCCGACCGCATCCTTGCCTGCAGCTCTACCGACAACAACCTGCGTATGTATGCGCAACAGTCAAACTTCACTGTACACAATTCTCTGCAGAGACTCGAAGATATCTGTGATGAGAATACCTTATATAAGATTATTATTCCATGTGAGCGCAAGAAATACTTCATCGACAGCCTGCGGGTGTTCGGTATCACGGAGGGATCCATTTATCCGGATCTTGACCACATTTCCAGCGACTTACGAGATTCCTACGGGATTTAAGAAAAGGGGGACCCTATGAAAATTGTATTAGAGCACTTAACGAAAAGATTTCCTAACCGCAACAAAAAAGTACGCGAGGATATCATTGCCGTCAACGATTTTTCCTTTGAAATTCCGGACGGCAGGCTGATCGGACTTCTCGGTCCTTCCGGCTGTGGCAAAAGTACTGCTTTGAATTTAATCAGCGGTCTGTTAAAGCCAAGTGAAGGCAAAATTTTCTTCGGAGAGGATGATGTAACTAATCTTCCTGCAGAAAACAGAGGCGTCGGACTGGTTTTCCAGAACTATGCCCTGTACCCGCATCTGACAGTAAAGCAGAACATCCAGTTTCCTCTTGAAAATTTAAAAGGAAAGGACAAGCTCTCCAAAGAGGAAATGAACCGCCGCGTATTAGAGGCTGCAAAGCTTGTTCAGATTGAAATGCTGATGGATCGTAAGCCCAGTGAGCTTTCCGGTGGTCAGCAGCAGCGTGTTGCCATTGCCCGTGCGTTAGTAAAAATGCCGAAGGTTCTTCTCCTTGACGAGCCTTTATCCAATCTGGATGCCAGACTCCGCCTGCAGACCCGTGAGGAGCTGCGCCGGATCCAGTGTGAAACCAAAATCACAACGGTCTTCGTCACCCACGATCAGGAAGAAGCCATGAGCATTTCCGATATGATCATTGTCATGAAAGAGGGCGTGATCCAGCAGATCGGAAAGCCTCAGGAGGTTTATGACAATCCTGCCAATCTGTTCGTTGCGAAGTTCCTCGGGACTCCTCCGATTAATGTTTTCCGTGGACAGGTGAAGGATCACACCATATATATAGGAAAGGATGCCATTTTGAAGGCTGGAAATGTTCCGGATCAGGAGGTCTGGGTCGGCGTTCGTCCGGAGGGCTTTATCCTGAACGAAAACGGTGCGCTCCACTGTAATCTGAGCCGTATTGAAGTCATGGGACGTGATGTAAGTGTCGTTTCTACCAAAGAAGAGTCCGAAAATGCCACCATCCGTTCCATTATCAGTGCAGAGAACTCCGTAGACACCGGCTCTTTGGTTGTTTCCTTTGATTTGAAGCCCAATAAGGTATTTTTGTTCCATAAGGATACGCAGGAAAGGATTCCCTACACCGGATCCTGATTCTGCAGCCTGTATACCCTATAATGACTTATCGGTTGGATAAGGAAGGAGATTCCCGACATGATAGAAAAAAACAACCTCAAGGGGTGGCTTTATCTGCTGCCTGCGTTCCTGTTTCTTTGTGTATTTATGATTTATCCTTTAATTGATGTATTTGTATATTCCTTTGAGGAAGGCTATAATTCCGCATCCCAGACCTACTTTGGCGTCGGACTTTATAATTATTCCTATGTACTGCATGATACTTATTTTCTGCAGGCGGTTAAGAACACCTTTATCCTGGTTATCATCACCGTTCCGGTGTCCACGCTCCTTGCACTGTTCATTTCGCTTGGCTTAAGCTCCATCAAACCCTTGAAGGAGCTGTTTGAAACAATCTACTTTCTGCCTTATGTAACAAACACCCTGGCTGTCGGTCTGGTATTTATGATTCTGTTCAAAAAGACCGCCTACACAGATGGAATGGTGAATCTTCTGATCCAGGCTTTCGGCGGACATTCCGTGGATTTCATTGATGGTCCCTACTGGGCAAAAATGTTCGTGCTTTGTTTTTACACCATATGGGTAGTTCTTCCCTTTAAAATTCTGATCCTGACAAGCGCACTGGCTTCGGTAAACCAGACCTATTACAATGCCGCCAGGGTGGATGGCACCTCACGTACGAGGATCTTCCGTAAGATTACCCTTCCGATGATCTCTCCCATGATTTTTTATCTGGTCATCACCGGATTCATCGGTGCATTCAAGGCCTACAGTGATGCCGTTGCGTTGTTCGGTACCGATCTGAATGCCGCTGAAATGAACACCATCGTCGGCTATGTTTACGACATGCTTTACGGTAACAGCGGTGGCTATCCTTCCTATGCATCGGCAGCCGCCATCATCCTGTTTACCATTGTTCTGACCATTACCTGCATTAATCTGCTGGTCAGCAAAAAGCATGTATATTATTAAGGAGGACACTGCCATGGACTACGAAAAGCTTGAAAAATCTGCCAAAGCAAAAGGCATTGTCAGAAATGTTGTCATTTATACCCTGCTGATCCTCTGGGCGGTCATGGTTCTGTTTCCTTTTTACTGGATGATCCTGACCTCCGTAAAAAGCTACAGCTCCTACAACAGTGAATACGTTCCGTCATTCTTCACCCTGTCACCGACAATGCAGAATTACATCGATGCATTTACCACGGTTTCTCTGGGCAGATATTTATGGAACACCCTGATTTTTACCGTGATTACTACAGCGATTATGCTGATCGTGATCACTCTTGCGGCATTTGCCTTTGCGAGACTGGAATTCCGCGGCAAAAACATTGCCTTTGCCCTGTTCCTGTCCTTAATGATGATTCCGAATGAGCTTGTCATCATCACGAACTTTGTCACCATCACAAACCTTGATCTGCGCAACAGCTTTTTAGGACTGATTCTGCCGTCCGTGACCTCGGTTTTCTATATCTATCTGCTGCGTGAGAATTTCGCCCAGATCCCGGACGAGCTTTATTATGCTGCCAAGGTGGATGGCACCTCGGATCTGCGCTATCTGCGTAAGGTCATGATCCCGATCTGCCGCCCGACCCTCATTACCATCATTATCCTGAAGGTCATTGAATGCTGGAATTCCTATGTATGGCCGCGATTGATTACCGATGATCCGAACTATTATCTGGTCTCCAACGGCATTCAGGAAATCCGTGAAAACGGCTTCGGACGTGAGAACATCCCCGCCATGATGGCTGCGGTTGTGGTTATCTCCCTGCCGCTTATTGTATTGTTCCTGATTTTCCGTAAAAAGGTCATGGCAGGTGTATCGAGAGGAGGTACAAAGGGATGAGAAAACATACCATTGGAAAGCTACTGCTTACTTTTTCCCTGATTGCCGGTGTCCTGGGGCTTACCGGCTGTCACGGCTCCAGGGGGCAGAGTGATTTCACCGTTCCGGAAGACTTCGACACCTCCCGGAATTATGAAATCACCTTCTGGGCAAAGAATGATACGAACAAAACCCAGACAGAAATCTACAAAAAAGCGATTGAGGATTTCGAGGAGCTGTACCCCAATATTACCGTAAACTTACGTCTCTATACGGATTATGGCAAAATTTATAACGATGTCATCACGAACATTGCAACGGATACCACACCCAATGTCTGTATTACCTATCCGGATCACATTGCCACTTACCTCACCGGAAGCAACGTCGTGGTTCCGTTAGATACTCTTTTTACCAATGAAAAATACGGGCTGGACGGTTCGGAACTTCTCTTCGACGGTCCGACACAGGATGAGATCATTCCGAAGTTCCTGAAGGAATGTGAGTTTAACGGTCATTATTATGCCCTGCCTTATATGCGCTCCACGGAAGCCTGCTATATCAATAAGACCTATGTGGAAAAGCTTGGTTATACCCTGCCGGAAACCCTGACCTGGGATTTCATCTGGGAGGTTTCTGAGGCTGCGACGAAGCAGAATGCGGATGGAACCTTTGCCCTTAACGGTCAGAAGGTCATGATTCCCTTTATTGACAAGTCCACCGACAACATGATGATCCAGATGTTGAAGCAAAAGGGCGCCGGTTATTCGACCGCTGACGGCGATATTGAAATTTTTAACGATACTACCACAGAGCTGCTTTATACCATTGCTTCCCATGCGAAAACAGGAGCCTTTTCCACCTTCAAGATTTCCAGTTATCCGGCGAACTTCCTGAATGCAGGGCAATGTGTTTTCGCCATTGACTCAACTGCCGGTGCTACCTGGATGGGAACCCATGCCCCGCTTTCCGACATCAGCGAAGATGCTCTCATTGACTTCGACACCGAAGTTATGATGATCCCGCAGTTTGATCCGGAAAATCCTCAGATGATTTCCCAGGGGCCCTCCGTCTGCGTCTTCAACAAGAAGGATTCACAGGAAGTGCTTGCTTCCTGGCTGTTCACCCAGTATCTGCTCACCAATGACGTGCAGATCGCATATTCCGAAACCGAAGGTTATGTGCCTGTTACTTCAAAGGCTCAGGATTCTGCTGAATATCAGGATTATTTATCCCGTGCCGGTGAGGATAACAATGTGCACTACGATGTGAAGATCAAGGCTTCCAGGCTTTTGCTAGATAATACGGATCACACCTTTGTAACTCCGGTATTCAATGGCTCTGCCTCCCTTCGTGACGCAGCCGGCCAGATGATCGAAATTGTTACGAAATCCACCCGTCGGAAACAGACGGTAGATGATGCTTTTATGCAGAAAATGTTTGAGGACGTAACCTCCCTTTACCGTCTTGATCAGAAGAATATGAGTTCTGCCGGCAAGACGGATTTAGGACCTTTGCCCCAGACAGCAGTGCTTTTGCTGACTGCTCTCGCCGTTACATGGGCAGGAATTTTACTATATGTTATATCCGAAGCGTTGAAAAAGCGGAAAAATAGGCAAATTCACCATTGATTTATCAGAATATTAAGGTATAATGTGAATTGCAGTTAATTGATAAAGTTTTATCAACCTTATCAGTTGCAACCAAAAGTTCTTATGCACAATATCAGGTATGCATATTACCCGATGTATTGCCAAAAGAACTTTTACTAATGAAGTTATCACCAGGTGTGATAGCACATCTATTTAGGAGGAGTTTTTTATGAAAAAATCATTACTTGTAACACTCGCACTTTCTCTTGTACTTGTAGCAGCAGGCTGCTCCAAGACTACAGAGAATACAACAGAAGAAGTTGCTACCGAAGTAGAAGATGCTACTGAAGCTGTTGAAGAAGACGCTGCCGAAGCAGAAGATACTGCTGAAGCTGACACTGCTGAAGCTGATACCGCTGAAGCTGAAGCAGAGACTGAAACTGAAAATGCGGCTACTGCTGAAGGCGTTATGAGCTACGCAGATTATGTTGCTGCTGCTGTTGATACCGAGGTTTGTGTCGAAACTTATGTACAGGCTAAGCAGGCTTGGTGGGAAGACAACGGTGTTGGACAGGCTACCTTCTACACCCAGAATCAGGACGGTGCTTTCTTCGTTTACAACCTTCCCTGCTCTCAGGAAGATTATGACAAGCTTGTTCCCGGAACCAAAATTAAAGTTACCGGTTTCAAGTCCGAATGGTCCGGCGAAGTAGAAATCACTGATGCTACTTACGAAATCGAAGATACCGATACTTTCGTTGCTGATGCTAAGGATGTTACCGATTTACTTGGCAAGGACGAATTAATTGATTACCAGAACCAGTTCGTATCCTTCAAGGGTATGACCGTAGAAGCTGCTAACGATGCCGGTGATGCATTCCTTTACAAGTGGGATGGTTCCGGTACAGAAGGCGACGACTTATACTTCAATGTATCCCTTGACGGAAATACCTACACCTTCACTGTTGAATCTTATTTGTGCGATAAGGACAGCGATGTTTACAAGGCAGTACAGAACCTCAAGGTTGGCGATGTTGTTGACATGGAAGGCTTCTTATACTGGTATGAAGGTGTTAACCCTCACATCACTTCTGTAAGCGTTCAGTAAGTACCTGCAGATCAAATGTAATTAATTTGTAGATTTCCCCCGTACATCGGTTGATGTACGGGGGTATTTTTCTGTTGAGTTTACGCGGTTGTGTTTACTCTGTTGTGTTTGTGCTGTTGGGTTTGTGCTGTTGTGTTTGTGCTGTTGTGTTTACTCTGTTATGTCCAGAATTTTGTCCGCCCACCACTCACGCTGTTGTCTTTTCCATTGTAGCTTTCCTATTTATGCTGGTTTCTATGCTATGGTCTGATTTTGGATATATTCACTTCTTGAAGCTCCATTATGTCCAATATCTCCCATAAACTCTATCACTTGTTTCCTGATTTCCCTTGATTTTGGATATATTTCCTGCTTTTTTCTTCCTTATGTCCATTTTTCTCATTATAGCTTCTTGAATTTCCTCTGCCGTGGCTTGTTTTTGGACATATTCACTTCTTGAAGCTTCATTATGTCCACTATCTCCCATAGACTCTATCTCTTGTTTCCTGATTTCCCTTGATTTTGGATATATTTCCTGCTTTTTTCTTCCTTATGTCCATTTTTCTCATTATAGCTTCTTGAATTTCCTCTGCCGTGGCTTGTTTTTGGACATTTTCACTTCTTGAAGCTTCATTATGTCCAATATCTCCCATACACTCTATCACTTGTTTCCTGATTTCCCTTGATTTTGGATATATTTCCTGCTTTTTGCTTCTTTATATCCATTTTTCTCATCATAGCTTCTTGAATTTCCTCTGCCGTGGCT